>CACHXE010000001.1 GCA_902583785.1 uncultured Pelagibacteraceae bacterium
ACCCTCAAAAATTCTTCCACAACCAAGAGAAAATAAAGTATCCCCAGTAAAAATAATGTTTGCTTTTTTTGAGTAGAAAGCAATATGTCCAAGAGTATGTCCAGGTACATGCAAAACTTCAAAATTTATTTCTCCAAAAGCAAATTTTTCTCCATCGCTTTTTTGAATATCTGCACCGGGAATTTTATCAATTTCATAAGAAGAGCAAATAATTTTTGAGTTATATTTTTTTTTAAGATCAATATTTCCACCTACATGGTCACTATGATGGTGTGTATTTAAAATAAAATCTAATTTTTTATAGGTTTTAGTAATTTTTTGATCCACTTCATCAAAATTTGAGGGATCAACAACTCCTACTAAATTTGTTTTTTTATCTTTAATTAAATAACTATAATTATCTGATAAGCAATTAATAATAGAAATATCAATCATTTAACTTAATAAAAATATCCCAAGTTTAGAAAATAAATTTTTCATCTCAAGATTACTTTTTTTAATTTCTGAAGTTTTATCTTCATTAACTCCAATTACTCTATCAATCTTAATATTTTTTTCTAAACAAAAATGAAAAAGGTCTTTAATAGTGCACATGTGGAGATTAGGAGTGTTATACCAAGTGTTTGGCAAAGTTCTTGTAACCGGCATTTTTCCAAAGAATAATAAACTAGTTCTAACCTTCCAATATCCAAAATTAGGTATTGATATAATTACTGATTTTCCAATTCTTAATAAATCCTTTAAAACTTTTTCCGGATTGTAAAATGCCTGAAGTGTTTGACTCAAAATAACAAAATCAAAAGATTGATTGGGAAATTGATGGAGCTCTGTTTCTGCATTACCCTCTATAACGGAAAGGCCTTTATAAATGCATTTTTTAACATTTTCCTCCACAAGTTCTAAACCTCGAGCTTCTATATTTTTTTCTTTAATTAAAAGATTCATCAAAGATCCGTCTCCACAACCAACATCCAAAACTCTAATGTTGTTAGGCAATAAATCTGCAATTACTTTAAATTCTTTTTTCATTTTTAAATTTTAAATGCATTGAATCTATAAATCCCTTTAAAGTTTTTAAAAACTCTGGTTCTTCAACCAAAAATGAATCATGGCCTTTATCAGTTTTGATTTCTGCAAAAGAAACATCAGCACCTGATGCATTAAGAGCAATAACGGTATCTTTATTTTCTTTTGTTGTATAAAGCCAATCGGAAGAGAAAGAAATTACTAAAAATTTTGTTTTTTGATTTTTAAAGGCTTCAATAAGACCTCCTTTAAATTGTCGAGATATATCAAAATAGTCCATAGCCCTGGTAATATACAAAACAGAATTTGCATCAAATCTTTCAACGAATGTATAACCTTGGTGCCTTAGGTAACTTTCAATCTGAAAGTCAGCATTAAAACTGAATTCGTAATCAGCTTTTTCCTGAAGTTTTCTACCAAACTTTTCCTGCATTCCTTTTTCAGATAAATAGCTTATATGACCTACCATTCTTGCAACAGCCAATCCGTTTTTTGGTTGAGTATTTTTTTTTAAATATTTTCCTTTATCCCAAACAGGGTCTGCCATAATTGCTTGTCTAGCTAACTCATTGAGAGCAATATTCTGGGCACTGTGACTTGTGCTGCATGCAATAGGTATGGCAGAAAAAGTTCTATTTGGAAATGTCACACAAAATTGAAGTAACTGCATTCCTCCCATTGATCCCCCCGTGGCACAAAGAAGTTTTTCAATTCCCAGATGATCCAAAAGTGTTTCTTGGGCCTTAACCATGTCTCTTATTGTTATAACTGGAAAATTTAATCCATAAGGTTCACTTGTTTTATTGTTTATTTCTTTAGGACCCCATGAACCCATACATCCACCGATAACATTTGCACAAATTACAAAATATTTATTTGTGTCAATAGCTTTACCAGGCCCCACAGCAGTTGCCCACCAACCTTCTTTTTTTGTAATAGGGTTTACTTCGCTCACAAATTGATCACCTGTAAGGGCGTGAAAAACTAAAATAGCGTTATCTTTTGAGTCATTTAATTTTCCATAAGTCTCATATGCCAATGGAAAATCCTTAATGGTTTGCTTGCAGTCAAGCAAAAGAGGTTTTGACACATTAAATTTTTTAATATTTTTTATTTTTTCATTCATACAAAAAAAAGCCCAGCTAGACTGGGCAAAAAACCCTGTTTAGCTGCATTTACTTAGCGCTCGCAATTCGGTTAAATCAGCGCTAACAAATGTATACTAAATCGCCATAAACATGTCAATTTATCCAAATAAATTTATTACATTATACAAATGAAGTCTCTTTTAATATAAAACATCTAAAATATTATGAAATTACCTAAACCAAGAAAAATTATTGCAGAAAAGTATGTAGCTGGACTAAGTCTGTTTAAAAGTAGAAGAAGTCCAATTAAACTTTCTGCAAATGAATCTGCTCTAGGTCCGAGCCCAAAGGCAGTAAAATCCTACAGCTCAATCGGAAAAAGTTTTGTAAGATACCCCGATTCTGACGGTACATATTTTAGAAAAGTTTTAGCAAAAAAATTCAAGTTAAAAAGAGATAGAATTATTTTAGGATCTGGTTCTGATCAAATTTTTGAATTAGTATGTAAACTTTTTATAAACAAAGGTGACGAAGTTATTGTACCTGAGTACAGTTTCATAATTTATAGGATTTACAGTAGAATGTTTGGTGCTAAAGTGAGATATGCAAAAGAAGAAAATTTTGCTCCTTCTATTAACTCAATTATGAATTGTGTCTCTAAAAAAACGAAAATTGTTTTTCTAGCAAATCCAAATAATCCTACTGGAACTTACTTAAATAAAAGTGAAGTTTTAAAATTAAGAAAAAAACTTAGAAGCGATATTTTACTTGTAATAGATGATGCATACTTCGAGTACATTAATGATCCAGATTATGCATCTGGCATAGATTTATTTTCCAAATCAGAAAATGTTATAATTACAAGAACATTTTCGAAAATTTATGGTTTAGCAGGATTACGGATTGGCTGGGGATATGGACCAAAAAAAATTATTAAAAAGTTATATGAAATTAAGCCACCGTTCAATGTAAGTAGACCAGCACTTTTTGCTGCAACACAGGCTGTATTGGATACAAAATGGCTTAACAAAGCTATCGAACATAACAATTACTGGGCTGAAAAAATATTCAATGTGATTGATGAAATTGGAATTGCTACAAATAGAACTAATGTAAATTTTTTTTTATTAAATTTCGATTTTGTAAATCAAACTGCTTCTAAAGTATTTAACAAGTTAGCAAATTCTGGAATTTTAGTAAGACAAATGGATGTTTATGGTATTAAAAATTCATTAAGGGTTACAATAGGAAATAGCAAGGAAAATAAAAAATTTATTTCTGTTTTAAGGAAAATATTTAATGTTTAATCAAGTTACTATAATAGGTTGTGGGTTAATTGGATCTTCAATTTTTAAAAGATTAAAAAAAGCTGGATCAATAAAAAAATTAATAACCTACGATAAAGACGAAACGGTCACAGAAGTAATAAAAAAAGATAAACTCTCAGATGAAATATTTGATAAGCCAAGCGAGGCAGTAAAAAATTCTGATTTAATTGTTATAGCGACACCAATAAGTAGTCTCGAAAGTGTATTGAGCTCTATTAAAGGTAATTTGAAAAATGGTTCTATTTTGACAGATACTTGTTCAGTAAAAAAAAGAGTGAGTAAAATTTTTAAAAATGTGAATTTAAAAAGCTCTATTTGTATTCCTGGTCATCCTGTTGCTGGAACAGAAAATAGTGGACCAAAGTCTGGTAATACTGATTTATTTCAAAATAGATGGACTATACTCACACCGGATGAAAATATAAATGAGCAGGACATAAAAAAAGTCTCTAAATTTTGGGAGTCGATGGGTAGTAAAGTTAAAATAATGACTGCCGAAAACCATGATAAAATATTATCTTTCACTAGTCATTTACCTCATGCAATAGCATATAATATTGTGCAAACATCTATGGCTAATGATGACAAAACAAAAGATGAGATTATAAGATATAGTGCTGGGGGGCTGAGAGATTTTACTAGAATTGCTGCTTCAGACCCTATTATGTGGAGAGATATCTTCATAGATAACAGCAGTTTAATAATTGAAGGTATAGATAAATTTATAAAAAATTTGGATGAATTTAAAAAAGCTATTGCAGAAAAAGATAGCAAAAAGCTTTTAGAAATTTTTAAAAAATCAAAGGAGTTCAGAAAATCAATTGTAGAAGCTGGGCAAGATACAGACAAACCTGACTTTGGTAGAAAATAAATCAATCTAATAAATCAATTTCCCTGTAAATAACACTCTGTAATTTATTTAAAAAATCTTCTTTTTTAAGACCCGGTTCGATTGGATTAAGAAATGATATTGTTATTCTTCCAGGAAATTTATTAAAACTATTTTTAGGCCAAACCTTTCCAGTATTTAAAGCTACAGGTACACAAGGTAATTTTAAGGTGTCATAAATTCTTGCTACCCCTTTCTTAAAGGCTGGTCTTTCTTTGTATGCCACTCTTGTGCCTTGAGGAAAAATTAATAATGGTCTTTCGCTCATATTTATCTTAGCAAGTATTTTATCAAAAAAATTTAAGTTTTCTTTAGTAGCAGTATCTCTTACAATTGATATTGCACCAATTTTTTTTAAGCACCAACCAAAAAAAGGTATATTAATTAACTCTTTTTTTAGAATAAAAACAGGACCTGAGACTACAGTTTGTAGAGCAAATGTTTCGAACATAGATTGATGAGCAGAAGCAACAAAATATTTTTCGTATTTTCTCAGATTCTCTGTTCCTTTAAAATCAACTTTAACATCAATAAAAATCTTTAATAGAAACACAATATACTTGGAAAGAATTTTTCCAGCACAAATCATGTGTTTATCTTTAAGAAATAAAAGAGGAAAAGCTATTATACAGGCAGCAGCTATACCACCAAACAATAAAAAATTAAAAAATAATGATCTTAAAAATATCATTTTTTAAATAATTTCAGTAATTTTCTGTCTTTTTCGAATAATTTTAATTTTGCCTTTTTTTACAATAACTTCTGAGGCCAAAGGTCTCGTATTGTAATTTGATGAAAGAGTAGAGCCGTAAGCACCAACATTTGTTATTGCTATATAATCACCCTCTTTTACGTAAGGAAAATTTTTATATTTTAAAAAAGTATCAGTACTTTCACAAATTGGTCCCACGAATTCAATTTTACCACTAATTCTTTTTTTAGATTTAAAAACCGAAACAATCTCATGTATTGCATTATACAAAGCTGGTCTCATAAAATCATTCATACCAGCATTTAATATAACAAAATATTTATTCCCGTTTTTTTTAATAAATACAATTTTTGAAATTAATGCACCTGTATTGCCAACAATATATCTTCCTGGTTCAAATATAATTTTACAATTAGTTTCTTTTTGAAATTTTTCTACTAAATAAGAATATTTTTTAATATCAATTTTTTTATCTTTATTTTTATATTGAATACCAAATCCACCACCAAGATCTACATAATCGAAATTTATTTGGCTTAATCGAATAATTTTTCTGATCGCATTCAGGGTTCTTTTATAGGGCGCAACAGATGTAATTTGACTTCCAATATGAACACTAATAGCACTAATTTTAATATTTTTTAGATTTTTAGAACTTTTACAAAATTTTAAAAAGTTTTTGCTTGGTAAACCAAATTTACTATCTAGTTTTCCAGTTGAAATTTTAGAAAGGGTATTCGCATCAACATTTGGATTCAATCTTATTCCAATTTGGGTCACCCTATTCATTTTTCTAGATATTTTATTTATCAATAATGCCTCGCTTTCAGACTCAACATTAATTAATAAAACTTTTTTTCGAATCGCTAATTTTAATTCATTGTCAGTTTTTCCAACTCCTGAAAAAACAATTTTTTTTGGACTAATTCTGGCTTTTAAAGCTTTTAGTAATTCACCTTCCGAAACAACATCAGCACCGGAGCCTAGTTTACCTAACTCTGCTAAAATAGAAACATTCGAGTTAGATTTTACAGAAAAACATACTAGAGGGCTTACTTTTTTAAAATAATTATAAAAAGTTTCAAAATTATTTTTTATTTTTTTGTAAGAATATACGTAAAAAGGAGTAATATTTTTCTTTGCAATACCTTTGATAGATGTATTGTCAATAAACAGGTTTTGTCCTTTGTAATTCAGGCTCATAAATTTATGAAATTATAATAATATTTTCTTTCAAATCTCCAGATTTATACTCTGGCTCAGATTTTTTTCCGCAACTCGACAAAAATAAAGCAATAAAAATTACGAGAAAAATCTTGCTCACTTAGTCTCTCTTCTATATTTTCTAATCATATTTTTAATATTTTTAGTAGCTGTACCACCATATGATGTTTTAGAGTTCATAGAGCTAAAGACATCAAATATTTGGACATTATCAATATTAACTTTTTTTAAAAATTTATTTATTTCTTTTAGGGAAAGCTCATCTAATCTTACTTTCTTTTTTTCAGCATAGTTTACTAGTTTAGATGATGTTGCGTAAGCTTCTCTAAAAGGGAAATTTTTCTTCTTTACCAAATAATCTGCAAAATCAGTTGCAGTTGTGTATCCCTTCTGAGCCATTTGTTTCATATTTATTTTATTTGTATTAAGATTAAAAATAAGTTCGTTTGCCATTAACAATGTATCTTTTAAAGTATCATAACTATCAAATACAAGTGCTTTATCATCTTGTAAGTCTTTATAATAAGAAATTGGTAAGCCTTTCATAATTGTTAACATCGAGTTTAATTTTCCATAGTTAATTGCAGTTTTACCTCTAATTAATTCAGCCGGATCAGGATTTTTCTTTTGAGGCATAATGGATGACCCAGTAAGAACTCTATCGCTAAATTTTAAAAAATTGAAAGCTTCTGAGTTAAATATAATAAGATCCTCTGCTAATCTTGACATATGCATTGCACATGTAGCAGCAGCTGATAAAAAATCTATTGCAAAATCTCTATCACAAACTGCATCAATAGAATTACCAGTAGGTTTTTTAAATCCAAGTTTTTTAGCAGTAAATTGTCTATCTATTTTGTAAGATGTGCCAGCTAACGCAGCAGAACCTAAAGGGCATTCATCTATTAACTCTATATTATTTAAAAATCTTTTTTTATCTCTATTGAGCATTTCAACATAGGCTAATAAATAATGTGCAAAAGAAATTGGTTGTGCATTTTTTAAATGAGTAAAACCAGGCATAACTGTATTTATATTTTCTTCAGATTTTTTCAAAATAGATTTAATTAATGAATTCAAAATATCATTAATATCCATTGATGCTTTTTTAACCCAGATTTTAAAATCTGTTACTACTTGGTCATTTCTTGATCTTGCAGTATGAAGATAACCTGCGGATTGACCAATAATTTCAAATAGTCTTTTTTCTATATTTTGATGAATATCCTCAAATTTTTCTTTGAATTTAAATTTATTTTTTTCAATTTCTTTTTCAATTTTTTTAAGACCTTTTATAATTTTAACTCCATCTTTTTTTGGAATAATTCTCTGTTTAACAAGCATTTGTGCATGAATTATCGATGCAAAAATATCTTCTTTATACAATCTTTTATCAATATTGATTGACGACCCAATTCTCTGAAAATTTCTAGAATTTCCTTTACTAAATCTATTAGACCAAACCGTCTTATTTTTATTTCTCATTTTATATGTTAAACCCTTTTATATATGAATATTTCAAGGTTTTTTTTATTCCAATTAGTTTTTTTTACTTTTTTTAAGTTCAATTTTTTATATGCAGTCGAACCTTTACCATTCAATAATATAGTTCTTCACAAAAATCCATTACAAGTTTCCCAAGTAAAATTTAAGGATTTTGACTCAAAAGATATTGTACTGAATAAAAATGATGGCAAGATTAAGATCCTAAACTTTTGGGCAACATGGTGTGCTCCATGTAAAGCTGAAATGCCATCACTTGATAAATTTGCCAAAAAAAATCCAAATTTTATGATTTTTCCAATTAATTTAGAAAAGGTAAATCAAAAGAAAACGAAGAAATTTTATGATGATTTAAATATTAAAAATTTGAAGATTTTTTTTGATCCAGAATTTGAACTAACAAAGCAGTTTAAGTTAAGAGGAGTTCCAACAACTATTCTTATAAATCAAAAAGGAGAAGAGTTTGCAAGGATATTAGGTGACATTGATTTTAATGACAAAATTTTTATTAAATGGTTAAATAGTTTTAAATAATATTTATGAGTTATAGTTTAAATTCTGTAATAATTAAACCAAGTTCGAAATCTTCTCCAAAAAACGTAGTTATACTTTGTCATGGCTACGGTGGAGACGGAAAGGATATATCTATACTTGCGAATTACTGGAAAACTTTTTTGCCTGACACATTATTTATATGTCCTGATGCACCAGAAATTTGTAAAGTTAATCCAGATGGTTTTCAATGGTTTGACCTCATGGACCAAACAGGAGAAGAGACTCTATCTAAATCTTTAATTGCTGAAAATAAACTAGATAATTTTATTAATGAAGTTATTAGTGAAAATAAACTTAATTTTAAAGATGTTGCTCTTGTAGGGTTTAGCCAAGGCTGCATGATATCCATGCAGACTGCATTAAAAAAAAAAGATCAAATTAAATGTTTAATTGGTTACTCAGGTAAGATTTTAAATATTAAACATTTAAATCAAAACATCAATTCCAAACCAGAAATTTTTTTAATGCATGGGGATAAAGACCAAATTGTGCCAATAAATTTTTTACTTGAAGCTAAAGAATTCTTTAATAAAAATGATTATAAAATCCAAACAAAAATCTTTAAAAATTGTGAACACAGGATTCCCACAGAGGGATCTAGTATTGGTTTAGAATTCTTAAAAAAAAATCTATATAAATAAAATGTTTAGATGCAACAAAATAATAACTTGATAAATATTTTTCTTTAAGTTAGCATTAAAACATGATCATAGCTTCTAGCGAACGAGTTCCTTTAGAAAAATGTCCAGCACTTGTGTTGAACGCTGACTTTAGACCTCTAAGTTATTATCCTTTATCTTTATGGTGTTGGCAGGATGCGATTAAATCTGTTTTTTTAAATAGGGTAAGTATTATTTCAACGTATGAAAGAAAAGTTAGAAGTCCTTCATTTGAAATGAGTTTGCCGAGCGTAATTGCACTGAAAAATTTTGTAAAACCATCAAGTCATCCAAATTTTACAAGGTTTAATGTTTTTTTAAGAGATAAATTTGCTTGTCAATATTGCGGAGACAAAAATGACTTAACCTTCGATCATTTGCTACCAAAATCTAAAGGTGGCCTAACTGATTGGGAAAACGTGGTAACAGCTTGTTCAACTTGCAATGTAAAAAAGGGAGGTAAACTTTATAGTAAATGCGAACTTAGACTCAAAAGAAAACCTTTTGTTCCAACAGTAGATGATTTGCATAAAAATGGTAGAAATTTCCCTCCAAATTTTTTGCATGAAAGCTGGATGGATTATTTATACTGGGATATTGAACTCGAACCTTAATTAAATCTTTTCAGAAACTTTTATTGCAGCTTTAGAAGAAGTTTGTATTATTTTGTCCAATATAGAATAAAGACCTTCTTTAGTAGCTCCTTTATCATAGGCTATATTTTTATGGTCATCTTCATCTTCTCTAAATTTTTTAATAGATTTTTTTAAATCTTTCTCATCCTCGCCAAGCTTATCCAGTTGATTTTTGTAGTGATCGCATATGACTTCTTCAACTGATGCAGTACAAAGCATTGCAGCTTTTTCACCTAACATAGTTGTTCCAAATCCAAGCGTTACTCCCAGAAGGTCCCAAATAGGAAGAAAAATTGTAGGTTTAATATTTCTATCTTTTATAGCCTTATCAAAATATTCGAAATGCTCTTTTTCATGCTCTTTCATTTCTTCAATTAATTTTTTTAACTTTTCATTCTTTTTAAAAGTATTAAGAGCAAGCAACTGCCCTTCATAAATTTTGATAGCTCCACGCTCTCCAGCATGATCGACTCTAATAATTTCTTCCAAAGTTTTCTTATTTGTCGTTTTCATATTTTTTAAAAATTAGAAAGAATATATACGATAAAACCAATGAAAAAATGGTATTAATTGAAGCAAGGGATAGTCCTAATAACCGAAAAGTAACTTTCTTACAACTTATTGTGTTTTGCTTTAATTGTTTTAAAAGATCCTCTTTTGATAAAATTTGATTTAATTTTTTTGTTTCACAAACTACAGACTCATCGAAAAATCCCTGTTCAATTCCAAAATGGTAAAATGCAATAATTGCACCTAATAAAGATACTATACTTAAAACAATAAGATGAATTTTAATATTTTTTTTTAATACAAAAATACTCGTTAATAATAAAACTGAAATAAAATAAGGATACCTCTGATATATACATAGTTTACAAGGCTCATGACCAAGACCATACTCAATTATAAAAGCTGAAACTAAAGATAGAATAATTAGGAAAAATACTATTATTAAAATTGAGTTGTATTTTTTATCCATCATTTCATTATGTAAAAATAAATTAATCCCAAAACTATAAGTATAAATGTAGTTATTATTAAAGACCATTTAGTCCCATGCTTTTCTAGAAATGGACCAAACTTTTCGCCAAATTTATAAGTCAAGAAAGCCACTAAGAAAAACCTTGAGCCTCTTGTCAAAACACAAATAAAAATGAAGAAAATTAGATTAAAATGTATAAAACCACTTGAAATTGTTAATAGCTTAAAAGGGAGAGGCGTAAAGCCAGCAGTCACTAAAATTCCAAGCCAAGAAAAAAAACCTCCTGTTGTTGAAAATTTCTCCTTTAAAAAGTTAGGGTCTTGATAACCATATAATTCAAAAATTTTGATACCAATCTCATTAAAAAAAATATATCCAATCATGTACCCAAAAAGAGCACCAAGAACAGAAAAAATAGTTGCAATTAATGCTATTTTTATAAACTCATTTTTCTTTGCAATAACCATTGGGATTATCATTACGTCTGGTGGTATTGGGAAAAAAGAACTTTCTATAAAAGACTCAAATGCTAGAAAAGGTTTAGCATATTTTTTTCCCGCCCAATAAACACATTTATCGTATAATTTTTTGATCATCTTTTTAGTTGCGTCTTAAATTAATTCAAAACATAATGATTGTACAAATAAAAATTTATATGGAGATATGGGCGAATGGTGGAACTGGTAGACGCGTTGGACTCAAAATCCAATGGTAGCAATACCTTGAGAGTTCGAGTCTCTCTTCGCCCACCAAATTATGGAAATTAACAAACTTAATAGTTTAGTAGAATTATTTTTTGAAAAATCAAACAAAATTGATAAAGACAAACCATTTTTGAAGTGGCTCAAACCAAATAAGTCGACTTATACTTGGTCTCAAGTTTCAGAAAGAATTTTTAAATTAACCAATAAAATTAAATCAATTATAAAAGAGGGCGATAGATGTTTAATACTTTCAGAAAATCGGCCTTATTGGTTAATGTCTGATATCGCAGTAATGAATGCAGGTGGAGTCTCAGTTCCAATTTTTACAACTTACTCTTCTAATGACTATAAATATATTCTCAATGACTGCAGACCATCAATTATTATTGTATCAAATAATGACCAGTTTAAAAAAATTAAAAACTTTTTAAATCCCGAAGTAAAAGAAATTATTTCTTTTGAGGAGATAGAACATAAAAGTTTATTAATAAAGAAAATTTTAAAAGTTGAAGATAACAAAAAATATATAAACAAAAATCTAAAAAGAAATATGCCAGCATGCATAATTTATACTTCCGGAACATCTGGTAACCCCAAAGGTGTTATAATAAGTCATGGAGGTATTTTGGCAAATTGTGAGGGAGCGTTAGATTTACTTGATCCTTTAATTAAAAAAAAGAGTCCAATATTTCTTACCTGGTTACCACTCTCGCATTCTTATGAACATGCTGTTCAATTTATTCAAATCTTAACTGGAGCAAAAGTCTTTTACGCTGAAAGTTTGGAAAAACTCTTATCAAATATGTCTGAAGCTAAACCAACAATAATGACAGCTGTTCCAAGGTTTTACCAAAACTTATATAATAAAATAAATAATAATTTCAAAAAACAAACTGGTTTAAAAAAACTTCTCATTAACAAAACTATAGATTTAGGTATCAAATCTCTTAATAGAAAAAAACTTAAAATTCATGAAAAATTTGTTAATTTTTTGTGTCAAGTTTTAGTAAGGAAAAAAATTAAAAAACAATTTGGCGGAAATCTACAGGCCTTCGTATCTGGTGGTGGAGCGCTAGATAAAAATATAGGCGAATTTTTGAATTCTGTGGGTTTACCCACATTACAAGGTTATGGACTTACAGAAACATCACCCGTTGTCAGTTGTAATCTGCCGGGAGATATAAAAGTTGATACTGTTGGCCCGCCTTTCAAAACTAATAAAGTAAAAATTGCATTAGACGGTGAAATCCTTGTTAAGGGCGAGAATGTAATGTTGGGTTACTGGAATAAAAAACAAGAGACAAATGAAATAATTAAAAATGGTTGGCTACATACTGGCGATATAGGTGAGTTTGATATTAATGGATACTTAAAAATAACTGATAGGAAAAAAGATATTATTGTTAATCTCGGTGGTGACAATATATCACCTACTAAAGTCGAAAATCATTTTTGTAATCATGAAATAATAAAACAATGTTTGGTTTATGGAGATAAAAAAAATTATCTCGTTGCTTTAATAGTTGTTGACCCAAAAGATAAAAATAATTCAACCATAGGAAGTATAATTGAAAATTTAAATAAAGATCTAACGATAATTGAAAAAATTAAAAAATTTATTTTAATTGATGATGAATTTACAATTGAAAATGGTTTAATGACTCCAACTTTAAAGTTAAAAAGAAAAAAAATAATTGAAAAATATCAACAGGAACTTGAAAAACTTTATTAAAAAAATTTAAATATTTTATTTAAAAAAGTGTTGATATTACTTACTTTTTGTAAATAAATTTTAAATTTAACGTTTAATTAATAAATTAAATTTTTTTTAAAATTTGTGGAATTAATTAGTGTTTGACATCAATAAAGAAAGAAATAAAGTTTATTTATCAAACGAATCATTAAGATTTGTTTTAAAAAAGGGAGATATAATGGCTAAAAGACGTAAAAAGAAAAAAGGTAAGAAAAAGAAGGCTAAAAAAAGAAGAAGAAGAAGATAAGTAGTTTTCTATTAAAACGCCCTTTCCAAATCTCACGGAAAGGGCGTTTTTTTATTGGTTTTCAATATTTTTTTCTTCCCTGCCAAGAGCTTTGTTCATCTTTTTTTTAACATCTTCGGTTGGTATTTTTAAAACTACTTCAAGCTCACTCTCTAGTCTGTCGTAAGCTTTTTCAAATAATTGCCTTTCACTGTAAGATTGATCTGCAATTGAATTTGTATTCTTATTAAGATCTCTTACTACTTCTGCCAATTCATAAATTTTACCAGAGTTGATTTTTTGCTCATATTCTTGTGCTCTTCTACTCCACATTGTTCTTTTTACTTTAGGTTTACTTTTAAGAATTGATATACATTTATTCACTTGATGAATCGAACAAATGGGTCTTAAAAGAGTTTGTTTGTTAATAGGCAATTGTAAAGTTAATCTATCTCTTACAACATTAATTTTATAATTTTGACTTTCTATTCCTCCAATTAAAGCTTTTTCTATACCAACTATTTTTCCTACTCCGTCTTTAGGATAAACTACGAAATCATTAACATTGTAAATTCTTTTTTCTGTAGGTTGTTTTTTTATTTTTTTGATTTCAACTTTTTCATCACCAGAAGCAGACTTCGGAACAAAAGTTGTTTTTTTTTCTATTTTTTTACTTTTAGTAATTTTAATTTTTTTCTTTTTCTTTTTTCTAACCATTTTTATTCTCCCGGTTTTTCCGAAAAGTATCTGTCAAATTTATTCTTTTCATTCTTATATTTATCCGCATCCTTCGGTGGTTCTTTCTTCTTTGATATGTTTGGCCATAATTTTGAATATTTTTCGTTTAAAGTTAACCATTTATTTTTATCTTTACCATCATATGCTGTGTCAGCCTTAATAGCATCAACAGGACACTCAGGTTCACATACGCCGCAATCTATACATTCTTCAGGATGAATTACTAGCATATTTTCTCCCTCATAAAAACAATCTACAGGGCATACTTCAACACAATCCATTAACTTACATTTAATACATTCATCTTTTACAAAATATGTCATTGTTTATTGTTCCCAATTATTTTCGATTTTATTTCTCCACTCAACTTATCTGGGAAATAAAGTAATCCGCAAATTCTTCTCATTAAATTATTTTCGTAAATACCAGATTTATTGTCAGATAGTACTATTTCCCATAAAGTTTTAAAAACAAGAGTTTTCATTTTTATATCTATTTTTTTTATTTCTTTTGTAAATTCTAAAATCTGATTTGAATTATTTTCGCACTCCTCAGACTCTTTTATAATATCAAGCGCCTCATTGTCAGTAATATTTTTTTTATTTTCTCTAGAAAAAAGTATCACAAAATTTTTTATTAGTTTTTTTTCTTTATCTGTATAATTTTCATCTATTTTAGCAGCGTGTATCAAAAGAGAAACTACTTTAATTATATCAGTATTATGGTTGTTTTTTTCTTTATTAAACATTATTTTAAATTTAAATACATTAGTTTTTTAAATGGATTTTCTTTGTTATTAATAAATTTTATTTTATTTTTAGTCCTTCTTGAGCCTTTATAGCAAAATGTCTCTTTATTATCATTGTCTTTTACATAATTCATTAAACTCATTAATTGATAAAAGTTTTCTTTAGAACACCCAATTAGATTAATCATATCAGAGTCAATTTTAAATTTTCCGTCTTTTGTTTTTTCAATAATCTTTAAAAATAATTTTTCTAATATATCTACTCTTATATAAAATTTATTAAACTGTTCAAATCCACACAGTAATAAAAATTTATTGTTCAGTTTTCTATCTATATCGACTAAAAAATTCAAACCAGATCTCGGTATTTCCTTATTTTCGGAAATGCCATTATGAAATTTCCATAACAAAATTCTGAGACCTACTGCCTTTGGCTTCAGCATTTTTGGTAAAAAGATATGGTATCTTCCAATTTTAATACCAAGAGATCTAAATTGTTTTCTTTCTTCTTTTGATATTGCTTTAACAATTTCCTCTACGGTGTTTCTTTTTAAAATTCCATTATTTTCATAAAGCTGATATGCAAGAGCACGTAAATATTTATTTTTATTTTCCAATCTAGTTAAATTGATTAAATCTGAAAGTTGATCAAAGGTATACGATTTTAACCAATTATTTAAAAATATTTTAAGTTCTTTTAACTTTTCTAAGACTAATGCCTCATCAGCAATAATTTCTATTTCTGGCGAGAGATAGTCTTTACCTTTTTTTATTTTAGCTATTACGCTATCTTTCCAATAAATTTTATAATCATTTTTTAACTCAATTTCTTTTTTGTCTATAATTTCTTTTACTCTTTTAGATAATTCTTCTGTTATTCCTTGTCTTGCAGCTTTTTTTAGCGATTTAATATCAGTGTCTAAAGTACCTGATGTAAATTCTAAATTTAATTTTAAGCCTTTTAATTTTCCAATTAACTGACCATCAATAATTAATTCATTTTCGGGACTTATATCTGCATTAGGCTTTACATCTTGCTTAAGACCTCTTGATAAAACACTAATTCTTTTATCAATAAAACTTTTAGTCAATTCATTATGTAATTGATCAGATAAACTGTCCTCTATATTTTTACTCATTTGTATCCAGTAATCTGCATTTTCTACCCAGTTTTTTTTATTTGCCACATAAGACCAAGTCCTTACATTCGAAACCTTGTTAGATATCATATCGATATTGCCTCGATATTTATCTAAACCTTTCAATTGATTTTTCATATAATCATTAGGTATTTTATTTTTTTTTGATTTAAGAAAATTAAATACTTTTGTTACTACATCAATGTGTGTAAAAGCTTTTTTCTGAAAATCAGGAATTTGACAACACTCCCATAATAATTCAATTTTATCATTTGAAAATTCAATTTTTTTATCACGCACAAGATATTTCAATACATTTTCATCGAGTGAGTCTGAAATTTTAGAGAATTTTTTAGTTGAAGGTTTTTTTTCAAGTGATTGTATTAAATCTTCAGCACTTTTAAAATTTAAATCAGAATTTCTCCAAAATAAAAAATTTATATCATCCAATTTATGATTTTCAATTTTTTCAATTTCATCAGTTTGAAGATTTTCACAACCACCAGTAACACCAAATGCCCCGTCATTTTTGTATCTTCCGGCTCTTCCAGCTATCTGTGAAATTTCTGTAGTTCTTAACCTCCTGATTTTTTTGCCATCAAATTTTTTTAAATTTGAAAAACTAACTTGCTCAATATCCATGTTTAAACCCATACCAATTGCATCTGTCGCTACCAAGTAATCAACATCACCCGATTGATAAATTTCAACCTGGGAATTTCTTGTTTTTGGACTCAAAGAACCCATTATTACTGCTGCTCCGCCTTTTTGCCTTCTTACTAATTCTGCAATTGCATAAACTTCTTCAATGGAGAATGCGATAAGTGCACTTTTTCTATCTAATCTTGAAATTTTCTTATGTCCATTATAGGAAAGTTTTGAAAATCTTTGTTGCTCAATAAATTTTGTTTCCGGAATTATTTCAGAAATAATGTTTCTCATTATTTGTGAGCCAAGAAACATTGTAATTACTTCCCCTCTAAAATTAAGAAGTCTATCAGTAAAAACATGGCCTCTTTCTCTATCCCCACACATTTGAATTTCGTCAACAGCAATAAAATCTACTACTTTATCTTTAGGCATTGCTTCCACAGTACAAATGAAATATTGCGCAGAATTAGGAATAATTTTTTCTTCACCGGTTATTAGTGCTACTTTATCTGATCCTACTCTAGCTACGCATTTATCGTAAACTTCTCTAGCCAATAATCTCAAAGGAAGACCAAATATTCCCGAATTGAACTCCAACATTTTTTCGATTGCTAAATGAGTTTTTCCTGTATTAGTTGGACCTAATACTGCTACAATCTTGTTTAAATGAGTATTCATTCTTTTGTGTTATATTTTTTTTTGAACACTATATATAGGTTAGTACCGAGAACAAAAGATGATTAAATCATGACCGAATCACTTTGTCAAACGTTCTGTTTTAATAAATAATTTCTGTAGTAAGCTACAACAAATAATGGATGATAATATCAAAAAAAATATAAGATTTCTTAAACCATCTTCAACTTTGGCCATCAATGAAAAAGTAAAAAAATTGTTACAAAATGGAAATAAGATTTATAATTTCGGATTTGGGCAATCTCCATTCCCAATTCCTGAAAAAATTGTATCCGTACTAAAAGAAAATGCTGCTAAGAAAGATTATTTGCCCATGCAAGGACTTGGAGAATTAAGAGAAGCTATATCAGAATATTTGTTAAAAAGAACAGGGATGGATTATCCTAAAGAAAACATAATAATAACCCCAGGCTCAAAAGAAGCAATGTTATTAATGCACGTTGCATTTAATGGTGAAATAATTCTTCCCACATCTAGTTGGGTTTCATATGAACCACAAGCTCAAATAGCCGAAAACAAAGTTCATTGGTTACAAACTTCCAGAGATAATAACTGGTTTCCTACACCACTTGATCTTGAAAAAAAAATTAAATCTATTGGAAAAAAAAATATTATTTTAATAATAAACTCTCCCAATAACCCTTCAGGAACTACTTGTAATAATTTAAAAGAAATAGCAGAAGTTGCTAAAAAATATAATATAAATATTTTATCTGATGAAATATATACAGATTTAACTTTTAATAGAAATTACGAATCAATTTCAAAATTTTATCATCAAGGAACATTTATTAGCAGCGGACTAAGCAAATGGTGCGGTGCAGGAGGTTGGAGATTAGGATTTTTCGCTGTACCAAGTAAACACTCAAAATTTTTAAAATCATTAAAAACCCTTGCCAGCGAATCATACTCTACTGTAAATACTCCGCTTCAATACGCTGCTGTAGAAGCATACAAAGGTAATTTTGATAGCTATCTAAATAAAGTTATAAATATTTTGAAATCATTAGGAAATTATGTTTACAATAATCTGAAATCTAATAAAATTTTAATAAATCCACCTAAAGGAGGTTTTTATTTAATGCCCGAATTTTTAAATTCAAAATTTAAATCTTCAGAAGAAATGTGTGAAAATATATTAAATAAAAGCGGGGTTGCATTATTGCCAGGATCTGATTTTGGATTTAAAGATAATAAAATGTTAGCAAGATTAAGTTATACAGATTTTAATGGCGAGATTTTTTTGAAAAATATAAATGGTAACAAAGAGCTAGATGATAAGATTATTAAAAAGTACGCCCCAAATATTGTAGAAGGTACTAAAAAATTAGCTGAGTGGTCTAAAACCCTGTAGATTCAGCAAACAATATCGTCCAAAATAAGCTATTTAGTCTTACATTGCTTGAACCGAATTGATACATTTTCCTTATTAATTGTACAATTAATACAAGGGGGAAAAATGAAGAGAATAATCTCTACTATCTCAGCTATAGCAATGTTATTTGCATTATCTTTACCGATGATGTCAGTGGCAAAAGCTGCTGAGTTTTTTACAATTGGAACAGGTGGACCAACTGGAGTTTATTTCCAAACTGGTAACGCCATTTGTAAAATGTTACACAAACAAGCGATAAGTGCTGAGCACGGAAGAAAAAAAGGTACAGCCAAAGCTTATAGATGTACTGCGCCTTCAACAGGTGGTTCTAACTACAATATTGGACAAATCAAAGATGGTGAGTTTCAATTTGGTGTTGCTCAGTCTGACTGGCAGTTCCATGCTTATAATGGTTCAAGCAAATGGGAAGGAAAACAGTTTAGTGATTTAAGAGCTGTATTTTCTGTTCACAACGAACCTTTCCAAATTTGGGCTAGTAAAAAATCTAAAATTAAAGATTTCAAAAGCTTAAAAGGAAAAACTGTGAATATCGGTAATCCAGGTTCTGGTCAAAGAGGAACTATGGAAGAATTAATGAAAGCTATGGGAGCTGACATGAGTATGTTCAAAGCAACTACTGAACTTACTTCGTCTGAACAAGTAAAAGCTCTTTGCGACGGAAAAATAGATGCATTTGGATATTCAGTTGGATTTCCAAATGGTGCTATGGAGCAGGCAGCAACTTGTAAAGCAAAAGCAAGTCCAATTAACTTAACTGGTGCGCCAGTTCAAGGTTTAATTGACGGAGCTGACTATTATGCAAAAGCTGTTATCCCAGCTGGGACTTACTCAAATCAGAAAAAAGACGCTACAACATTCGGTGTAAAAGCTACTGTTGTAACAAGTGCTAATGTTTCTGAAGAGCTTGTATACTTAGTAACAAAAGCTGTTATGGAAAACTTCGATGATTTCAGAGCTCAACACCCAGCTTTTGGACCACTGGAAAAGAAAAATATGATAGCTGATGGTTTATCAGCTCCATTACATCCTGGTGCTATTAAGTATTATAAAGAAGCTGGTTTAATGTAATCTTAATATATAATTAAATTAAAAAGGCCCAATATTTTTTGGGCCTTTTTTTTTAGAATAATGTATCTTTAATAAAATGAATCAAAACGTTCAAAGTAAGTTTAAGGATAAAATTCAAGAAGATATTTCTCCAACTCGAAATTTATCAGGAATTCATTTAAAAATAGTTTTTGGTATTGCTATTCTCTGGACTATTTTCCAACTTTGGTATGCTTCTCCTTTCCCTTTTTGGTTTAATTTTGGAATGTTCAAAGGTCTACCAGCTAGAGCCATTCATTTAGGCTTTGCTTTAACTCTAGCTTTTTTAATTTTTCCATCAGTTAGAGGAAAAAAAATTTCAGTAATTGATATTCTAATAAGTATAGTTGCCGCATTTTGTTGCCTATATATTTATTTTTTTTATGATGATCTAGTAAATAGAGGAGGAATACTTTTAGTAAAAAAAATATTCGGGTTTAAAGTTCCAGTAGAACTTATTATAGGTGCAATTGGTATTTTAATACTTTTAGAAGCTACAAGACGAGCGATTGGTTTACCTTTAGTTATTATTGCAGTTTGTTTTTTACTATTTTCTTATTTCGGTAAATATGCTCCAGATATAATCTCTCATGGTGGTCTTTCTGTAAAAAGACTGGTTGGTTTTCAGTGGTTTGATCAAGAGGCAATTTTTGGAATACCAATAGGAGTGTCAGTTGATTTTATATTTTTATTCGTTTTATTTGGGGCCTTGTTAGAAACTGCTGGAGGAGGAAAATATTTTTTAGATTTAGCTTTTGCTATGGTTGGTAAAATGCGCGGAGGTCCAGCTAAGGCTGCAATATTAGGATCTGGAATGACAGGTATGATTTCAGGTTCGTCAATAGCAAACACTGTTACAACTGGAACTTTCACAATTCCAATTATGAAAAAAACTGGGTTCTCCCAGGAAAAAGCAGGAGCCATCGAGGTTTCCTCTTCAGTTAATGGACAAATAATGCCACCGGTAATGGGAGCTGCTGCCTTTGTTATGGCCAGTTTTATTGGTGTAACTTATTTTGAAGTTGTTAAGCACGCTTTTTTACCAGCTATTATTTCATATATTGCTTTGTTTTACATATCTCATTTAGAGGCTCTTAAATTAGGTCTCAAAGGTATGGATGATGCTGATGTTCCGCATCTTAAGAAAACTTTTTTGTCAGGATTACATTTTTTAATACCAATTTTTGTGCTAATTTTTTTACTTGTTTATATGAGATATACCGCTGGGTTTTCAATTTTTTATGCTACCCTTTCTTTAGTCTTAGTAAATTTAGTAAGTCGTATTATTAAAAACCCAGATTTTAAAACAGGTTTAATTGATTGGTATAATCAAACGATCATTGGTCTTCAAAAGGGCGCAATAAATATGGTAGCTGTAGGAATTGCGATTGCTACTGCAGGTATAATAGTAGGGGCGGTTGGATCTACAGGACTGAGTACTAACTTAATTATAGTTATAGAGACAATAGCTAGAGACAATGTAATAATATTAATATTACTTACTATTATACTTTGTTTGCTTTTAGGAATGGGTCTTCCAACAACTGCAAATTATGTTGTTGTAGCATCGCTTATGGCCACAGTTCTCGTTGATGTTGGGAATGCTTCTGGTTTCATCTTTCCACTAATAGCAGTCCATTTATTTGTATTTTATTTTGGTTTGATGGCCGATGTAACGCCACCAGTTGGATTAGCATCTTATGCAGCCGCTGCTATTTCAGGCGGTGATCCTTTAAGAACTGGACTTCAGGCAATTTGGTATAGTTTAAGAACAGGAATTTTACCTATCGTATTTTTATTCAACCATGAACTTTTGTTAATCGGTGTAGATAGTTTTTGGCAAGCTTTACTTGTAATAATCACTTCTTTAATAGGAATACTAGTCTTTACCGCTGCTACTCAACAATGGTTTATAAATAAATTAAGATGGTATGAAACTATAGCATTTCTAATCATTTCTTTATCATTTTTGGCTCCTGATTATGTTTTAAGTAAATTTTATCCAAAATTTAATGAGCAAAAACTTTCAGTCGAAACTATCCAAAATCTTTATTTTGACCCCTCTAAAGAAGTTCACATTAAAGTAACTAGGGTTTCCGAGTATGGAGAAAGATATAAGTTATTTGTAATTGATAAAGAAAAATTTGAAAAAGAATATAATCTAGAGGAATACGGTGTAACCCTTTTAGAACAAAATGGTCAATTAGCTGTAGATAAATTAAACTGGAAAGGGGAGGCAAAAAAATCTGGAATGCAGATGGGAGATATAATAAGTAATTTTAAAATTGAAAACCCAGATAGACCCAATAAAAGTATTGTATATCCTTTGGCATTGTTTGTTTTATTAATATTTGGATACTTGAATTACAGAAGAAAAAATATTTAATTACTTATTTATTTTTAAAATTTTCCAAACACCAGAAGTTACTGCAACAATACCTTCAGCATTTATTATTTCGCATGTTAGAAAAACCAGAGTTTTTGTTTTTTTTTGAACTTTAACTTTTGCAACTAATTTATCACCTAATTTAGCAGCTGATATAAATTTCATTTCTAAAGATATAGTCACACATCTTTTATCGTCTGCTGATTGATGTGCGGCATTGCCCATTCCAGTATCTGCTATAAAAGTTAAAAACCCACCATGAGCCATTCCCGCGGTATTTAAGTGCATTTCTTTTACTTCAGTTTCATACTCAAAATGTGAACTATCAATTTTCTTGCTTTTTAGTCCTCCTACTTGTTTTGAGTAACCCGAGTTAGTTTCGTCCATATTTTATTTTACCATATATTGGAGCTAGTTGTGAGAAAATAACCGCTGATAAGATTATTATTATTCCAAATATTTTAAATTCATTTAAGTATTGATCTAAGACTATCCAAGCTGCAATGGATCCAAAAACACCTTCCAGAGAAAAAATAATAGCAACTGGTGCAGGTGATAGGTTTTGTTGGCCAAAAACCTGTAACATAAATGCTATTCCACTTGATAACACACCAGCGTAAATTAATTCAGCTGTTTCCATCGATATAAGTTTTAATGAAATAAATTCAAAAGAGAAAGCCGGTATAAAAGAAATTAAAGAGGCACTCAAACATTGAAAAGTTGCAATTGTTATAGGGTAATTAAAAATTTTCAGAAATTTAGATATAAACACTATGTGAAAGGCCCAAAAGAAAGCACCTATCACAACCAAGGAGTCTCCAAATCTAACACGCAGATTACCAAGTTCACTTAAAAATAAACCACCGACTAAACACATTAAAACTGATGGCCAAACTGAATTATGAATTTTTTTTGAAAAAAGAAAGTAGGCTATTATCGGTACAATAACTACATACAAAACTGTAAAAACAGCTGAATTAGCAACATCAGTATACAAAAGTGAAATTTGCTGAAAAATATTTCCTCCTGCTAAGAAAAAACCAAGAAAAAAAAGATAAATAAATATTTTTTCAAAACTTAATTTTGTTTCCTTTATTTTTTTAAATTCAAAAATAAAAAAAAAAGGTAAAAGAGTTAAAAACCCCAGTAGCAATCTTACAGCAGAAAATGTGTAAGGACCTATATAGTCCATACCCATGTCTTGAGCAACAAATGCTGTCCCCCAAATTAACGAACATGATACAGCGCAAACAAGGGAGAATAATTTTTTATTCATTTAGACAGCTAACTTAAATGCAAAATCCTTCCCTAAGCTTTTAGATAAATGAACACAAAATCTTGCACCTTCAGCACCATCAATTACTCTATGGTCGTAAGATAGAGATATTGGAAGCATTTTTCTTACAATAAATTGCCCATTAACTTTTTTAATTTTATCAAAAGTTTTACCAACACCTAAAATAGCTACTTCTGGAGGATTGATAATTGGCGTGAAGAAGTTTCCTCCAATTCCTCCAAGACTTGAAATTGTCATCGACCCACCAAAAAATTCTTTCTTATCTATTTTAAGCTCTTTACATTGTTTACTTACTCTTCTTAATTCTTCATAAATTTCCTTTAATCCTAATTGATCAACATTTCTAATTTTTGGAACCATCAATCCATGTGGAGTATCAACCGCAAAACCAACATGGTAATATTTTTTAAAAATTAATTTATTGTTGTCAGGATCTATAGAAGAATTAAAATTTGGATACTCTTTAAGTGCATTTACCACAGCTCTAGTTATAAATGCTAATGGACTTATTCTTATTCTATCACCAGAATAGTTATCGATTAAAGTTGTTCTAAACTGTTCCATTTCAGTTATATCTATCTCATCATGTTGAGTAACGTGAGGAATCTCAGTCCAAGATCTAACAAGTTGAGGTCCTGATAACTTTTTCACTCTAGGAAGATCTTTTTTTTCTACTTCTCCGAATGCTTCATGAGGATATTCATCCTTATAAACTTTTTTTTCGACCTTACCGCCATTAACAGATACTTGTGATCTCACAAATTTTTTCACATCATCTTCAGTTACTCTACCTGCTCTTTGTGATCCAGGTATCTGAACGATATCAGCGCCTAATTCTCTTGCAAATTTTCTTACCTTTGGACTTGCAGATGATATGCCATCTTTACTCAATTTATTTACTACAGGAGCTATTTCTTTTGGAGTTTCAGTTACTATTTTCTTTTCAGGAATATTTTCTTTTACCTCAACTGCTTTTTTACTTTCTTCCTTTTTACTTACAGAATCTAATGATAATATTTCACTTCCTTCTGAAACTTTGTCACCAACTTTAACAATAATCTTATTGATTTTTCCTTCATCAGTTGCAGGAACTTCCACACTTGATTTATCACTTTCCAAAGTTATTAAGGGATCATTTTTTTTGATCTGTTGTCCTGACTTAACTAATACCTCAATTACTTCAACATTTTTAAAATCTCCGATATTTGGAACTAATAATTTTTTTTCAGCCATTAAACTCTATAATTTTGTTGGAAAAACTTTTGTTTGATCAATATCGTATTTTTTAATCGCTTTTTCCGCATATTTACTTGCTAGTAACTGCTCTTTTGCCAAAGCACTTAAAGTGTATGTAACAATATGTTTTTTATCAACTTCAAAAAATTTTCTTAGCTTTTTCCTAGTATCACTTCTTCCAAAACCGTCTGTTCCTAGCGTATAGAAAGGCTTATTCAAATAAGGTCTTATCTGGTCTGCATGAGATCTAATATAGTCAGATGCAGCAAATATAATACCTTCTTGTGGGTCTAAACATGTTTGAACGTAACTTTTTTTGGATTTTTCTCCAGGATTTAATAAATTTTTTCTTTCAACCTCCATACCATTTTTCTTTAATTCATTGAAGCTAGTTACACTCCAAACATCACAATCAATTCCGTAGTCATCAGACAAAACTTCAGCTGCTTTTATAATTTCTCTTAAAATTGATCCAGATCCTAACATCTGTACTTTTGCTTTTCCTTTTCCCTTATAACTTTTAAACAAATACATACCTTTCAAAATTCCTTGATCTGCACCAATGGGTTTTGCAGGATGTGTATAATTTTCGTTCATTGCAGTTATGTAGTAGTAAATATTTTCTTTTTTCTCGTGCATCCTTTTTAATCCATCTCTAAAAATAACTGCCATCTCATATGAAAATGTAGGATCATAACTCACACAGTTAGGTATTGCAGATGCTAGTAGAAGACTATGTCCGTCCTGGTGTTGTAATCCCTCACCCGCTAAAGTTGTTTTTCCAGATGTTGCTCCAATTAAAAAACCTCTTGCCTGAGAGTCTGCTGCGGCCCAAGCTAAGTCCCCAATTCTTTGAAAACCAAACATAGAGTAAAACAAATAAATAGGAACCATTTCTAAATCATGATTAGTGTAAGAGGTTCCAGCAGCAATCCATGATGACATTGCCCCTGCTTCTGTAATACCTTCTTGTAAAACTTGTCCGCTCTTGTCTTCTCTATAAGAACTTAATTGTTCAGAATCGACTGGTTCATACTTTTGGCCCTCATGCGCATAAATACCAATCTTTTGAAAAAAACCTTCCATACCAAAAGTTCTAGCCTCATCAGCAATTATAGGCACCAATCTTGGGGCAACATTTTTGTCTCTTAGTAAATTCGCAAGCATTCTTACAAGAGCCATCGTAGTAGACATTTCTTTATCACCAGTGGACTTCATGAAACTCTCAAATATATCTTGAGGAGGTGTTTTAACTGGTTTTGCAAAAGTAGTTCTCTCAGGTATGTGTCCACCAAGCTTAACTCTACAATTTTTTAAATACTTTATTTCTGGTGAATTTTCTGCTGGTTTATAATATTCAATATTTTTAACTTGTTTATCAGTAAGGGGCACATTAAATCTATCTCTGTAAAACAACAAATCTTCCTCATCTAATTTTTTTTGTTGGTGTGTCGTGTTTATACTTTCACCGGATTTACCCATACCGTAACCTTTAATAGTTTTAGCTATTATAACTGTCGGCTTTCCTTTGCATCGGACAGCAGCGTGATAAGCTGAATAAACTTTGTGAGGATCGTGTCCACCTCTATTTAACTTCCAAATATCAGCATCGGTCATATTTGATACCAAATCTTTCAATTCAGAATATTTACCAAAAAACTTTTCTCTTACGTAAGCTCCACCCTTTGCTTTGAAAGCTTGATATTCGCCATCAACAGCTTCAGTCATTCTTTTGACGAGTAAACCAGTTTTATCTTTGGACAAAAGTTGATCCCAGTACGAGCCCCAAATTACTTTAATTACATTCCAGCCTGATCCTCTGAATCTACCCTCAAGTTCTTGTATAATTTTTCCATTACCTCTTACAGGACCATCTAATCTTTGAAGATTACAATTAATCACAAAAATTAAGTTATCTAGCTTTTCTCTCGCTGCCAGTCCCACTGCGCCAAAGCTTTCAGGCTCATCCATTTCACCGTCACCTAAATGGCACCAAATTTTTCTATCTTGATCTTTTAAAAAACCTCTATTTATTAAATACTTTGTAAATCGAGCCTGATAAATTGCCATCATAGGCCCAAGTCCCATCGAAACCGTAGGGAACTGCCAAAACTTTGGCATCAGCCAAGGGTGCGGATATGATGATAATCCTCCTTTTTCAACTTCTTGTCTAAATTTATCTAATTGTTTTTCTGAAATTCTTCCCTCCAAAAAAGCTCTCGCATACATACCAGGCGCACTATGACCTTGAAAATAAACTAAATCGCCACCAAACTTATTATTCTTCGCTCTCCAAAAATGGTTCATACCAACGTCATACAATGTTGCTGCAGATGCAAAAGTACCTATGTGACCGCCTAATTCAGGGTTTTTTTTATTTGCCTTCACAACCATGGCGGCTGCATTCCATCTAATATAAGCTCTAATTTTTCTTTCTAAGTTTTGGTCACCCGGTGATCTTATGTCAGCAGCCGAAGGTATAGTATTAATATAAGGTGTAGTTCTTGTATCAGGTAGAATTAATCCTTGTGTGTAAGCTTCATCAATGACCTTTTTGAGTAAATAACCCGCTCTTGATGATCCATCATTTTTTACTACTGCCCTGAGTGAATCTAACCATTCCTGAGTTTCAGCAGGATCTATATCATCTTTAGAAATGGGTTGAGCATAAATTGTTTCTTTCCCATTTCTAAGACCATTTGTTTTCTCTGCTTTTGGAATTACTTCCTTTTTAACTTTTTTTAATTCTTTTGTTGGAGCAATAGTTTCTTCTTTCTTTTCATTTCCACCATCTAAAGTAGCGAGAATACTTCCCTCTGAAACTTTATCTCCTATTTTAACTTTTAGTTGAGATATTTTTCCCTCATAGGGTGATGGCACCTCAACACTTGATTTGTCACTTTCTAAAGTAACTATTGGATCATTTTTTTTAACTGTATCACCTGGTTTTACAAGAACCTCAATAATTTCTACGTCTTTAAAATCACCAATATCAGGAACGGAAATATTCTTTGCCATAATTTATTATACACAATTTTTGACACATTTTATCCGCTTTTTTGACATCTAGTTTTTGCAATGTATTTTATGCAATTTTTTAGACTTATTTTTAAAAGAAAAAGAGCCGAACTTGATACTAAGGTATTAATACAAAAGATCTTATTGAGAAAATACCTGGCTAAAGCCAATTAACAAAACTACTAATATTATAGCTCCATAGTAGTACTGGTAACCTCTTACAGTAAAGGGCATTTTTTTTACAACTCTGTTCTTTAAATTTTTTCTTGGTTTAAAAAAGTGTTTATTAAGTTTCATTTTCTCTCCACACACATAGCTATACCCATTCCTCCACCAATACACAATGTGGCCAAACCTTTTTTTGAGTCTCTTTTAACCATTTCGTGAATTAGTGTGACAAAAACTCTCGTACCAGATGCTCCTATTGGATGACCTAGAGCTATTGCTCCACCATTTACATTAACTTTTTCCATCGGTAATGCTAACTCCTTAATAACAGCACAGCTTTGTGCAGCAAACGCCTCATTAGCCTCTATTAGATCTAAATCCTTCGAATTCCAACCAGCAATTTTCAAAGCTTTATTAGATGATGGTATAGGCCCAGTTCCCATCACAGATGGGTCAACACCACAAGATGCCCATGACTTTATCTCAGCCAAAGGTTTTATTCCCCTTCTTTCTGCTTCAGCTTTTGACATCAGGACTACTGCTGCAGCACCATCATTAATTCCAGATGCATTTCCTGCAGTCACAGTTCCATCTTTTTGAAAAACAGTTTTAAGTTTACGAAGCACATCAAGAGATACGCCATCTCTTGGATGCTCATCTTTTTTAAATATTGAGCTTCCTTTTTTTGATTTAATTTCAAACGGAATTATTTCTTCATCAAATTTATTTTCATTTTGAGCTTTTAATGCCTTGCTTTGGGAGTCAAAAGCAAATTGATCCTGATCTTTTCGGGTAATTTGAAATTTTTGAGCTACATTTTCTGCTGTATTACCCATATGATAACCATTAAAGGCATCCCAAAGTCCATCTTTTATCATTGAGTCAACTAATTCTGTATCACCTAATTTTTTTCCGTTTCTTAAATGAACAACATGTGGTGCCTGAGACATACTTTCTTGACCACCAGCTATAACAATTTTTGAGTCATCCGACATAATTGATTGGAATCCCGAGGCTATAGATCTTAAACCAGATCCACAGACTTGATTGACAACATAAGAAGGTATCTCTTTTGGAATTCCAGAGTCCATCGAAGCTTGTCTAGCAGGATTTTGCCCTGCACCACCTGTTAAAACTTGGCCCATTATAACTTCATTTACATCAGCAGATTTTAAATTTGATTTCAAAATTGCATTTGAAATTACCGAGGAACCCAATTTGTATGCAGGAACATTTTTAATAGTTCCACCTAAAGATCCTATAGCAGTTCTAACTGCGGAAGTGATTACAACTGTTTTTTTATCAGACATTTTTAAACTAATTACATTCAATTTTGATTGATATCAATGATATATAAAAACCCTTTAAAGTTAGCGATTTCTTTGATACTTCAATTCATTATGGTCCCATAGCTCAATTGGATTAGAGCGTCTCGCTACGGACGAGAAGGTTGAGGGTTCAAATCCTTCTGGGACCTCCAGATTAAACAAGGAGAAATATTACTTTGAGTAAAATTATTATCGTAGATACCGGTAGCAGCAATATTCTAAGTTTAAAAAGAGCTGTAGAAATTTTTGACAGTAATGTTGAGGTTACAACAAATTCAAAAAAAATTTTATCAGCAAATAAAATCTTTTTTCCAGGCGTTGGTGCTTTTAAAAAAGTTATGGAAAACTTGGAAAAAAATAAACTGACCGAAACTTTACTTAAAACTAGAGAAAAAAAAATACCACTTCTTGGCATCTGTCTTGGTCTACAATTATTTTTTGACACAAGCGAAGAATTTGGAATAAGTAAGGGATTGGGTTTAATCAGTGGAAGTGTAAAAAAACTTCCTACAAATTCTCAGGGAAATGAGAAGCTTAAAATTCCAAATATGGGCTGGTTTAAACTTAATTTAGATAATAAATTTTTAAACAACACATTTTCTAAATTTGTGAAATCAATTAATGAAAATACTCCATATTATTTTGTCCACTCGTATTTTGTTGACCCGACTGAAAAGAAAAATATTGCTGCAACTTATAATTTTGGAGAACATAAAATCCCTGCTATAGTATCAAAGGATAACTTCATAGGGTGTCAGTTTCATCCTGAAAAGAGTGGAAAAAAAGGTCTAGAAATTATCTCAAATTTTTTAAAATTATCTTAATGACAAAAGCTCATCGATAATTTTTTCAGAATTATATATTTGTTTCCATTTAGGATAATGACTTTTAAACTTTTTCATATTTGAAATATACCAAATGTGATCACCAACTCTATTTTGTTTCTTCAGTTCTTTTTTAATTGAGATATTTGTTAGTTTATAAATAGTGTTTATTGCTTCTATTATAGAACAATTAGATTTTCTTCCTCCACCCATATTATAAATCTCACCACTTGTAGGTTTTTTAAAAAATTGCCAAAAACAATTAACAACATCGTAACTATGAATATTGTCTCGTACTTGTTTACCTTTGTAACCATAAATATAATATTTTTTTTTGTCTAAAGCAGTTTTTACCAAATATGATAAAAAACCATGAAGTCTCGCTCCAGAGTGATTAGGACCTGTTATACATCCTGCTCTAAAACAAACTGTTTTAATACCAATATTTTTTCCGTATTCTTGCACAGCAAGATCAGCATAACTTTTTGAAGTTCCAAAAAAACTATGCACACAGTTATCAATAGACATATTTTCTGTAATTCCATTTTTAAATAAATGGTTATTTTTTATCTCCCATCTAGTCGATTTTTCTATCATTGGCAGGTTATTTGGATTGTCACCATAAACTTTGTTTGTAGACATGAAAATAAAAGGTGCATCATAACAATAGTTTTTTGTCGTTTCTAAAATATTTATAGTTCCCTTTGCATTCACATCAAAATCTTTAAATATATTACTCTTTGCCCAGTCGTGAGATGGTTGAGCAGCAGAATGGATAACAAGTTTTATATTTTTTCTGTATCTTTTAAATATTTTTTTTAAACTATCTGAGTCAGAGATATCAACGTTATAATGCTTATAATTTTTTACATTTTTCTCCAATTTTTTTTTAACCCAGCTTATATCTCCATCTTTTCCAAAAAATAGCCTTCTAGAATTATTGTCTATTCCAATTATATCAAATCCTTTTTCTGAAAAAAAAGCAGAAGCCTCGGAGCCAACCAATCCACATGAGCCAGTTACTAATACAATTGACATTGATTTAAATACTCTTTTTTGTTATTAAATATAAGCATGAAATTTTTGACTCACTTGTCCCTCCAAAAATCTGTAATACTATTTTTATTTTCTGTTTTAATCATCTTGTTAGTTTTAACAATTTTATTGTAAGTATACTACTGTTAATAATATTGTTCCTAATATTAATCTATAAATTACAAATAAATTAAGATTAAACTTCCCTAGGTATATTAAAAAATATTTGATAGTAATATAAGAGAATATAAATGATAGGAAGGCTGTTAATATTGAACTTATGTTTAATATTTGATCATTTTGTTTTATCAAGTTAAAAAAACCATATAAACTCCAGGCCCCTAAAGAAGGAATAGACAGTAAAAAAGATATTTTTGCGGCATCAACTCTATCGAACTTTAAAAACCTGGCACCGGTAATTATTATACCAGATCTGCTCACACCTGGTATTAAAGCTAATGTTTGGTAAAAACCAATTATTAACGCATTTTTAAATGTGAAATTATTTTTCATTTTAAGTTTAATCTTAAATTTATCTGAAAAATACAACAAAATACCAAAAATAATAGTTGTCCACCCCATGATCTCCAAGGTCCTTAAACCTGAAATCACATTAAGCTCTATTAAAATATAACCAATTATAAAAATTGGCATTGACGCAATTATTGCTTTATAAAATAAATTTTTATTTTTTGTAAAATCATAAATTTCCTTATTAAAATAAAACAGAACAGCAACCAAAGATCCAAAGTGTGCACTGACGTTAATTGCCATTTCAATCTTTTCATAATTAAAAATATTAGATAATAAATTAATGTGAGCCGAAGAACTAACTGGGATAAATTCAGCTATACCTTGTATTATTGAGATTATTAGAATTTGAATAATATTTTCCATGCAGTAACAGCTGATTTATATTTAATTCAACCAATGAGTTCATCTTAAAAATTGCATATCTGTTATGCGACGAAATACATACTAAATATAAGGGTTTTTAATAAAATAAGTAAACAATAGTGACCTAATTTTACTTTAAATTATCATTAATTTAAATATGTTCTGCCCATGTCAGAAAAAATGTTAAAATTTGTAAATTTAGATCAACAAACTCCACCTAAAAGATCCGTTGATCAAAGAAAAACAGATTTTAAGGAAATTTACGACGAGTATATAAACAGAAAAGCTTTAGAACAATCTAGTAGATGTTCACAGTGCGGAGTACCTTTCTGCCAAGTTCATTGTCCATTACATAACAACATACCAGATTGGTTAAAATTAACTGCAGAGGGAAGATTGCAGGATGCATATGAACTTTCTCAAAGCACGAATAACATGCCCGAAGTTTGCGGGAGAATATGTCCTCAAGATAGACTTTGCGAAGGCAATTGTGTAATCGAAAAATCAGGTCATGGAACTGTTACAATTGGTTCAGTTGAAAAATATATTACTGATACCGCATGGGAAAAAGGATGGGTTAAGCCCATAAAAGTTGAAAAGCAAAAAAAACAGTCCGTCGGAATTATTGGTGCGGGTCCTGCCGGATTGGCTTGCGCAGAAGAACTAAGAAAACTTGGTTATCAAATAACAGTTTATGACCGATACGATCGTCCGGGTGGTTTATTAATCTATGGTATACCTAATTTTAAATTAGAAAAATTTGTTGTTGAAAGAAGAACTAAACTCTTAAAAGAATCAGGAATAAAATTTAAACAGAATTTCGAAGTTGGAAAAGATGCAACTCTTGAACAATTAAAGGAAAAGCACGATGCAGTATTAATTGCTACTGGTGTTTATAAACCAAGAAACGTGGATATCGAGGGGAGCAATTTAGGAAATATTTTTCCTGCAATGGAATTTTTAACAGCATCAAATAAAAAAGGTTTGGGAGACAAAGTAAAATTATTTGATGACGGTACACTTAATGCGGAAAATAAAAAAGTTATAGTAGTTGGAGGTGGCGATACCGCAATGGATTGTGTCAGAACAGCGGTAAGACAGAACGCAAAATCAGTTAAATGTTTGTACAGAAGAGATCGAGAAAATATGCCTGGATCAGCTAGAGAAGTGGGCAATGCTATCGAAGAAGGAGTAGAATTTTTATGGTTATCTAGTCCAAAAAAATTCATTGGACAAAAAAATGTTAAAGCTGTTGAAGTTCAGAAAATGAAATTAGGGGATCCAGACTCATCAGGGAGAAAAAAACCAGTCATTATTGAAAACTCAAATTATGAGTTAGAAGCTGACATTATTATAAAAGCTTTGGGTTTTGATCCTGAAAATTTACCAAAATTATTTAATTCGGAAAATTTATCTGTATCCAAATGGGGTACAATAAAAATTGATTTAACCTCAATGCAGACCAATATACCAGGAATATTTGCTGCAGGAGATATTGTAAGAGGCGCATCTTTAGTTGTTTGGGCCATAAGGGATGGTAGAGATGCAGCAACTCAAATCGAAAAATATTTAAAATCAATTGAATTGAGAAAAGGTGTGGCAGCTTGAAATTATATAAAGAAAATAAAAAACTCTTAGAAGAAAATCACTCTTATGATCCCTCATTTGAGCATGATGCTTGTGGTGTGGGTCTTATAACCTCGCTTGATGCTAAAAAAAAGAGAGAGGTGGTTGAATATGGAATTCAGTCTCTTAAAGCAGTCTGGCACAGAGGTGCGGTAGACGCCGATGGCAAATCGGGCGATGGAGCGGGTATTTGTATTGAAATACCAAAAGAATTCTTTTTAGAAAAAATAAAAGATACAGGTCATATCCATAAAGGTGAAAATCAAATATGTGTTGGTATGATTTTTTTACCAAGAACTGAATATTCAGAACAAGAAAAATCAAAAACAATTATTGAGCAAGTTTTAATCGAAAACGATTTTTATATCTATGGCTGGAGACAAGTCCCAGTAAATCCAGCTGTTCTTGGCCAAACAGCAGACTCAAATAGACCTGAAATTACACAGGTAATTTTTAAAAGCAACAAACTGGTGGAAAGAGATGATCTTGAGAGATTACTTTACGAGTCTAGAAAAAAAATATTAAAAATTACAAGAGGCCAACAGATTAATGATCTCTATATTTGCTCATTGAGCTCTCGTTCTATTATTTATAAAGGAATGTTTTTAGCAGAAGCCTTATCTGATTTTTACCCAGATCTTAACGATAAAAGATTTATTTCTAGATACGCTATTTTTCACCAAAGATTTTCAACAAATACTTTTCCTAGTTGGAAATTAGCACAACCATTTAGATGTTTGGCACATAATGGGGAAATCAATACCCTTAAAGGAAATGTAAATTGGATGAAAATTCATGAACAAGACATGTCTAGTAAATTATTTAAGAATGTGGAAGATCTAAAACCGGTTATTACTCCTGGAAACTCTGATTCAGCTGCACTAGATAATGTTTTTGAATTATTAATACATTCTGGAAAAACAGTTCCACTAATTAAACTTATGATGATGCCAGACGCATGGTCAAAAAGAAATAAAATTTTACCAAAATCTCATCAACAACTTTTTGATGTTCTTAACAGTACAATTGAGCCCTGGGACGGTCCCGCTGCAATCTGTGCTTCAGATAGTAAATGGGCTATTGCCGCAACAGACAGAAATGGATTAAGACCACTAAGATATTCAATTACTACTGATAAGATATTCTGTGCAGGATCAGAAACAGGAATGGTAGAAATTCCTGAAAAAAAAATAATAGAGAAAGGAAGACTAGGTCCAGGCCAATTAATTGCTGTTAATTTAAAGAAAGGTAAGATTTACAAAGATAAAGAAATTAAAGATTATTTATCAAAAGATTATAAACAATTTAATAAACAAATAATTCATTTAGATAAAAAAATAACAACAGAAAAAGAGTTTGCCAATTTTTCAGAGGAAGATTTGCGAAGAAGACAATATCTTTCGGGATACAGTATTGAAGATTTAGAATTAATACTGCATCCAATGGTCGAAGATGCCAAAGAAGCAACAGGATCAATGGGTGATGATACACCTGTGGCCGTTCTATCAAATCATTACCGACCGATTTCACATTATTTTAGACAAAACTTTAGTCAAGTTACAAATCCACCAATCGACTCATTGAGAGAGAATAATGTGATGAGTTTGAAAACAAGGTTTGGAAATCTGGGAAACATCTTAGACTTTGAAAATTTAACAAAAGAAAATATATATGTTCTTGACAGCCCAATACTTAGCAATTCGCAGTTAAAAAAATTTAAATCAATATTTTCTGAAAAAGTAAGAGTTATAGATTGTACTTTTAATGTAAATGAAAGTTTAAAAGAAAGAATTGAAAAAATTAGAGTTGAAGCGGAAGTGGCAGTTAGAGAAGGTGCAAATCACTTAATTCTCTCTGATAGAAATATTTCAGATCAAAGAGCTGTTGTGCCAATGATATTAGCAGTTGGTGCGGTGCATTCAAATTTAGTAAAATTATGTATCAGAGGTTACGCCTCTATCAATATTGAAACTTCTGAAGCAATGGACACTCATTCTTTCGCAGTCCTTATTGGAGTTGGCGCGACTACAATTAACCCTTACTTAGCAATTGATAGTATTCGCCAGAGATTTGATAAAAAATTATTTGGTAAATTAGATTTTGAGTCCTGTGTGCTTAGATTTAAAAGATCTATAAATGCCGGACTACTAAAAATAATGTCTAAAATGGGAATATCTGTATTAAGTTCTTATAGAGGTGGATGCAATTTTGAAGCTGTTGGTTTAAGTAGAGGATTAGTTGCAGACTACTTTCCTGGCATGGTATCTAGAATATCAGGTATCGGAGTTTCAGGAATTGAGAAAAAAATAAAAGAATTACATTCCAAAGCTCATCAGAAAAATGTCGTAGTACTGCCAATTGGCGGACTTTATAAATACAGAAAAACTGGTGAGGATCATCAATTTCAAGGAAATCTTATTCATTTACTTCAACATTCTGTTGGCAAAAATTCATATGATCTCTTTAAAAAGTATACTGATGGAATCCATAAACTTAACCCAACAAATTTAAGAGATCTTTTGGAATTTAGAACTTCAAACAAGTCTATAAATATTGAGGAAGTAGAGCCCATTGAAAAGATCACCCCAAGGTTTGGAAGCGGAAGTATGTCCCACGGCGCTCTTTCATCAGAGGCACATGAAACTTTAGCAATAGGAATGAATAGAATTAAAGGTGCATCTTGCAGCGGCGAAGGTGGTGAGGATGAAAAAAGATTTAAAGTTTTAGAAAACGGAGATTCTGCAAATTCTAAAGTAAAACAAGTGGCATCAGCAAGATTTGGAGTTACTGTTAAATACTTAAACAATTGTAAAGAGATCGAAATAAAAATTGCACAAGGCGCAAAACCTGGAGAGGGTGGACAGTTACCTGGGTTCAAAGTCACAAAAGAAATTGCAAGATTACGTCATTCTACTCCCGGTGTAACTTTGATTTCTCCTCCGCCTCATCATGATATCTATTCTATAGAAGATTTAGCTCAATTAATTTACGATTTAAAACAAGTAAATCCAAAAGCTAGGGTTGGAGTAAAATTAGTTGCTTCAACTGGTATAGGAACCATTGCAGCTGGAGTTGCTAAAGCTAAGGCGGATATAATTTTAATCTCTGGACATTCTGGCGGAACAGGTGCAAGCCCTCAAACGAGTGTAAAATATGCTGGCGTTCCATGGGAAATGGGATTAACAGAGGCAAATCAAATTCTTACTCTTAATCAACTTCGACACAAGGTAACCTTAAGAACTGATGGTGGAATAAAAACTGGTAGAGATGTTGTAATGGCAGCTATGATGGGTGCAGAAGAATTTGGTATGGGTACATCATCGCTTATCGCAATGGGATGCATAATGGTTAGACAATGTCATTCAAATACATGTCCTGTTGGTGTTTGTTCACAAGATGAAAAACTTAGAGAGAAGTTTACAGGAACACCAGAAAAAGTTGTCAATTTTTTTACTTTTGTAGCTATGGAAGTAAGAGAAATTTTAGCTTCTTTAGGATTTAGGTCTTTAAAAGATGTTATTGGAAGAACAGATTTACTTCATCAGGTCAGTAGAGGCTCACCTAATCTCGATGATTTAGATTTAAATCCTTTGTTATTAAAAACTGACCCAGGAGACAACGCAAGATATTCAGAGAGCGATTTAATAAACCATGTGCCTGATAACAATATTGATGAAAAAGCATGGAGCCAAGTTAAGGATGAACTTAAACCAAACAAAAAAATGAGGTTGAATGCAGTTGTAAAGAATACAGATAGAGCAATTGGAACAAAATTATCCCATTACATTTTTAAAAAGTTTGGAGAAAATTTTACAAGTGAGGCATTAAATATTTCTTTAGAAGGTTCCGCAGGCCAATCCTTAGGAGCTTTTTTATGCAAAAGTATTAAAATTAAGTTGTTTGGTGATGCAAACGATTATGTAGCAAAAGGATTATCTGGTGGAAAAATTGTAGTAGTGCCCTCAAAAGAAAATAATTTTAAATCAAATGAAAATACAATTATTGGTAATACAGTTTTGTATGGAGCGACGTCAGGAAAATTATTTGCAGCAGGTAAAGCTGGGGAAAGATTTGCAGTAAGAAATTCAGGTGCTATTTCAGTAATTGAGGGCTGTGATGCAAATGGTTGCGAGTATATGACTGGAGGTGAAGTTTATATCTTAGGCAAAGTAGGAGACAACTTTGCTGCTGGAATGACAGGAGGAATGGCATTTGTCTATGACCCAGAAAATATTTTTGAGAACTATGTAAATTCCGCAAGTGTTGTTTGCCAGAAACCAGAGACAAAATATTGGAAAGAAAGGCTGAAAGTTGTTTTAGAAGAATATAATTTAGAAACTCAATCTGAAATATCCAAACAAATTTTACAAAACTTTTCTGACGAAGTTGCAAATTTTAAACAAGTTTGTCCAATAGAAATGTTGAATAAACTGCAAAATCCAATTACTCTAAAGAAAAATATTTTAGAGACCGGATAACAATAAATGAAAATACTGATTACGGGTGGTTGTGGGTTTATAGGCTCAAGCCTTGCTATTTTTTTAAAAGAAAAAATTAAAACAGCACAAATTACTAGTATTGATAATTTATCTAGAAAAGGTTCAATTTTAAATAAAAATAGAATAGCGGAAGTAAAAATTCCTAACTTTAAAATTGATATTTCTAAGTTCAGTAGTATAAAAAAACTAAAAAAATTTGATTTAGTAATACATTGTGCTGCAGAACCTGCCATAGAGGCATCTAGAAAAAAAATAGAAGAGGTATTAAACTCTAATTTATTAGGGACTTTTAATATTTTAAAGAAATGTGCTAAAGATAAATCAAATATTATCTATTTATCTAGCTCTAGAGTTTACTCGATTGAAAACTTACGTAAACTAAAAAAAAAGGGTACAGTTAAGGAAAGCTTTAATGTTGAAAATTCAAAATCTATTTATGGTTTTACAAAACTCAGCTCAGAGTTACTTATAAAAGAGTACTCATATCTTCATAAAATAAATTATATAATAAATAGAGTGGCTTTAGTCTCTGGTCCGTGGCAATTTGGAAAAGAGGAACAAGGTTTTGTAAGCCTCTGGGTATGGAGACATTTGAAAAGATTAAAACTTAGCTATATTGGTTTTGGAGGAACTGGAAGACAAGTTAGAGATGTTCTGCATGTAATAGATTTATGTGAATTAATTTTTATACAAATTAAAAAATTAAAAAAAATTAATAATAAACTTTTTAATGTAGGGGGTGGCAAAAAGAATTCCCTAAATCTTCTTGAACTTACAAAGCTTTCAAGAAATATAACAAAAAATATGATTAAAATATCCTCAATTAAAAAAACCTCTTCTTATGATATTCCCTATTATGTCTCAAATTTGAGCTATGTAAAAAAAATCTACAAGTGGAAGCCAAAAAGAAATTTAAAAAAAATTATATTCGATTTATATTCTTGGATGAAACCTAATTCGTATTTGTTAAAAAAATATTTTTAGTATTTTAGAAAGTCCAAATCTTTTTGAAATAACTCATTAATTTTATTATGGTAACTTTCAGGGATTACATTCTTCCATTTATTGCTGGATCCCAAATTGAAAAAATTAATGTTTTTTTTTGATTTTTTTGAATAAATAGCCTCATCAAACCCAATTTCTTTTTCCATTTTTTTTAGTTTATCAAAACTAGTTGTTTCTAAACATTTTTTTATTTTTGATTTGTCCACAGAGGATTCAGAATTTGATAAATTGTTTATAAAGTTAATTATTTTTTCGAATGTTTCGTAGGTTTTACTTTCAAGATCCTCATACTTAACAAAAATTAATTTAAATGATTTATCATTTAACCAAGATTTATAATGCTGAGACCAAGAACTCAAAAAATGAAAATCTGCATAATCTTTTTCTCTTTGATCATGAATAAATTTTCTCTCGTTTAACATAAATTCAAGAGCATCATCATAACTTAGATCAAAATGATTTTTAAGAGAGGTTATAATATTTCTAGGATCTCTAATTATATAAACAGCCCCTAAAGTAAATTTTTTATCTGTAAAATTAAATCCGTTAATAGAATGTAAAGAATTATGTGTTTTGAATATTTTGATTTTTTTTTGATTTAATATGATTTGTTGAGATGATGACCAATATTTACTTACGTCTCCTGGTTTTTTGATTTCTTTTTTTAAAAATTTTTTTTGTGGATACTGTTCTATATTTTTTAGCAAACTGAAATCAAATTCCCCTTTCTCTGAATAATAATAAGAGGAAAGAAAAGACCTTACCCATGTGTTCCCGCTCTTGGGATATGATGCCAACCAAATAATCAAGATTACTCCTGATTAACTTATAAGTAATTTCTAAATAATAAGTACTGAGGCTAAACGCATATCACTTATGTTATCTAAATAAAGATTTATTTTATAAGATTAATTTTCTGACAAATTGTCACATACTTGAAATAATATTATCTAATTCATTTAAAATTTTTTTTATATTTTTTTTGTTAGATAAACTGTGGTCACCATTTTTTATTAAATAAAGTTTTTTTCTTGCATAAGGAAAAATTTTTAAAATTTTTTTAGAAAAAGATACTGGAACTGATGCATCTTTATTTCCATGAAACATACGAACATCTATATTTGAATTTATTTTTTTGGATAAGACTTTATTTTTTTTTCCATCTTTTATAAGTTGTCTTGTGATCGGATAGGTATACTCACCATGTTTTATAATGCTAATTCCATTTTTGATAATTTCATTTTTTATTTTTTTTGTAAATTTTTTCCACATCAATCTGGTCAAAAATTCAGGTGCCGAACCGATTCCAACAAATCCTTTAATTTGACTTTTAAAATATTTAAATTGAATTAATGATAGCCATGCGCCCATACTAGATCCAATTAAAATAAAATCATTTTTTTTAACCAATTTTTTTATTACAATTTTTACTTCTTTACTCCATTTGCTTATATTACCATCAGTAAATCTTCCCGATGATTTTCCGTGCCCAGAGTATTCAAGTGCTAAAAAACCAACTTTTTTTTTTACAGCATATCTTAAGAAAGCTTTTGGTTTTTTACCTGTGATATCTGACTGAAATCCAGGAAGAAAAATTATATACAGATTATCTTTGTAATAATTGTTCAAATATCTGAGTTTTTTTGTTTTTGATAATTTAAAATATTTAAATTTTTTCATATAAAGTTTATCTACTTAATCTGTTATTATATATTTATCATTTAGTTTAAATAAATGCTAAATTCATTTTTATGAAAATTCTATTAACTGGCGGCGCAGGTTACATTGGAAGCCATACTGCATTATCCTTAATTGATAACGGTCACTCTGTAACAGTAATTGACAACTTGATAACTGGCAATAAGATGTTAATACCTGCAAAAGCAAAACATTATAATTTTGATATTGCAGACGAAAATTCAATACAAAAAATTCTAAAAGAAAATAAATTTGATATAGTCATGCATTTTGCTGGACTTACAAGAGTAGAAGAGTCAGTTAAATACCCTGAGAAATACCAACTTCATAACTTTGAAAAATCGAAAATATTTTTTTTGTTGTGTATTAAAAATAATCTTAAAAAAATCATATTTTCCTCAAGTGCCGGTGTTTATGGAAATAGCAATTCCAGTAATTTAACCGAGGATAGCGAATTAAAACCAATTAATCCATACGCAGAATCAAAATATAAAATAGAAAATTTTTTAATTGAAATTTCAAAAAAAGATAAAGTTGATTATACAATTTTAAGATATTTTAATGTTGCAGGAGCAGACAAAAGTAACAGATCCGGACTTATTGCAAAGTCCTCCTCAAATTTAATTAAAGTTCTTTGTGAGGTAGCAACTAACAAAAGAGAGAAAATTATAATTAATGGAGATGATTATAAAACTAAAGATGGCACAGCTATAAGAGATTTTATTCATGTTACTGATATAGCTGATATGCATGTGTTAGCTGCAAATAATCTCATAAAAAAACCAATTTCAAACATATATAACTGCGGTTACGGGAGCGGATATTCCGTAAAAGAAGTAATTAATGAAATGGAAAATATTATAAAAAATAAATTACAAGTAGATATTGGACCACGAAGACCAAACGACATCGCAGTTTCAGTTGCAAATAGTGATAAATTTAAGAAAGAATTTAATTGGAAACCAAGGTTTAATAATTTAAATATTATTTTAAGTTCAGCTTTGAATTGGGAAAAAAATAATTCATGAGTTTTAAAGTACTACAAGTTATCCCAAAATTAGGTTATGGCGGTGCAGAAACTGGTTGCTATGATATTGCCCACTATCTATCTGAAAAAAATTGTAAGTCATACATAATTACCAGTGGTGGACCGCTATTGAAATTTATTCGAAAAGACAAAGTGAAAGTTTTTAGACTTCCGGTACAATCTAAAAATCCACTTCTTATATTGCTTAATACAATCTTAATTTCGATTATAGTAATTTTTTTAAGAATTGATATTGTTCATGCCAGAAGTAGAGCACCAGCTTGGTCATGTTTATTATCTTGTAAAATAACTAGGGCAAAATTCGTTACAACTTTCCACGGTGTATATAATTTCTCAAATAGTATAAAAAAATTTTATAATTCTGTAATGGTTAGATCTAGGCTGATAATTGCTGGATCAAATTATGTTTTTAATCATATAAATAAAAATTACGGTAATTTAATTAATAATAAAAAAAGATTATTAGTTATTTTTAGAGGTATAAACACACAATATTTTGATAATTCAAATATTACAAATGACAAAGTCAAAAGTATTTACTCTATATTAAATCTTAACTCTGAAAAAACAAAAATTCTTTTACCAGGAAGACTCACTCGATGGAAAGGACAAGAAATGTTTATAGAGTCTCTCAATTTACTTAAAACAAATTATAAAAAGGGAAATTTTCAAGCAATAATTTTGGGCTCCCACCAGGGCAGAACTGTTTATTTTAAAAAATTAATTTCACTCATTGAAAAATATGGTTTAAAGAAAGATGTATTCTTCATTAATCATATTAAAGAAATGCCAGTGGCTTATTATGTTTCAGATATAGTAGTATCTTCGTCTATTGAACCAGAGGCATTTGGTAGAATATCTGTAGAAGCACAATCAATGAGAAGGCCTATTCTTGCAAGTAATCACGGCGGTTCCAAAGAGACTATTTTGGATGGAAAATCGGGATTTTTATTCGAAAATAATAACCCACAATCCCTTGCAGAAAATTTAAATAAATTAATAGAAATGGATAAAGACAAGTTGCAATCAATTGGAAATGAAGGTAGGAAAAATATATTGAAAAAATTTGATGTAGAACAAATGTGTTATTCAACTTTTTTAGAATATAAAAAACTAATTAAATAAATGCCCAATATTACTTTACCTGACGGAAAAAAGATTAATTTCAAGAATAAAGTAACCGGCCTAGAGATTGCTGAAAAAATAAGTAAATCACTTTCTAAGCAAGCCCTAATAATGAGCGTAGATGGACAGTTAAAAGATCTAACATTTTCAATTGTAAAAGACTCTTCCGTTAAAATTATTACCCACAAAGATAAAGAAGGTTTAGATGTAATAAGACATGATGCTGCACATATAATGGCAATGTCTGTACAAGAATTATTTCCAGGAACTCAAGTTACTATTGGTCCTGTTATTGAAAATGGTTTTTACTATGATTTTTCAAGAAAAGACCCTTTTACAAAAAATGATTTAGAAAAAATTGAGAAAAAAATGTCAGAAATAATCGACAGAGATGTAAAAACAAGAAGGGAAGTGTGGGAAAGAGATAAAGCTATAAAACATTTCAAAAATTTAGGAGAAAAGTATAAGGCTGAAATTATTCAAAGCATACCTGAAAAAGAAGAGCTTTCAGTTTACCATCATGGCGATACTTGGCATGATTTATGTAGGGGGCCCCATTTAACTTCCTCGAGTAAAATCGGTAAAGCTTTTAAATTAACTAAAGTATCGGGTGCTTATTGGAGAGGTGACTCAAATAATGAGATGTTACAAAGAATTTACGGTACATGTTGGAGTTCAAAAAAAGAGTTAGATGATTATTTACATAGATTAGAAGAGGCTGAAAAAAGAGATCATAGAAAGTTAGGCAAAGAGATGGATCTTTTTCATTTTAGGGAGGAGAGTCCAGGATCTGTTTTTTGGCATGAGAAAGGATGGAATTTATTTCAAAGACTTATTGAGTATATGAGATTAAAACAAAGAAATGCAGGATATAGAGAGATTAATACTCCAGAACTTTTGGATAAAAGCCTTTGGGAAAAATCAGGCCATTGGGATAAATTTGGTGATCATATGTTCACATCCGAAACTCCAGATAATAAAACTTTTGCTATTAAACCCATGAACTGTCCTGGATGTGTTCAAGTATTTAATCAAGGTCTAAAAAGCTATAGAGATCTTCCACTCAAACTATCTGAATTTGGTAAAGTTCATAGGTATGAACCTTCGGGTGCTTTGCATGGTCTTTTAAGAGTTAGAGCGTTTACACAAGATGACGCACATATTTTTTGTACAGAAGAACAAATTACAGAAGAATGTATTAGCGTAACTAATCTGATATTAGATATTTATAAAGATTTAGGATTTAAAAAAGTATTTCTAAAATATTCAGACAGACCAGAAAAAAGAGTTGGGGATGATAAAATTTGGGACAAATCCGAGAAAGCATTACAAGCAGCTATAAAAAAAACAAAACTAGAATACAGCGTAAATAAAGGGGAAGGAGCATTTTATGGACCAAAGATTGAATTTGTATTAAGAGATGCCATTGGTAGAGATTGGCAATGTGGAACTCTTCAAGTAGATTTAAACTTACCAGGAAGACTTGGTGCAACTTTTGTTGATAAAGATGGAAGTAAAAAAGTACCTGTAATGTTACATAGAGCTCTTTTTGGTTCTTTAGAAAGATTTATTGGAATAATAATTGAAAATTATGCTGGTAAACTTCCTTTTTGGCTTTCGCCCTCACAAGCTGTTGTATTACCTATAGCCCAGGAGCACAATGAATATGCAAAAAAAATATTTAAAGAACTCTTCAAAGAAGGTATAAAATGCGAAGTGGATTTAAGAAATCAAAAAATTAATTATAAAATAAGAGAGCATTCTCTATCCAAAGTTCCACTACTATTGATTTGTGGAAGTAAAGAAGTAAATGCAAAGAATATTACTATTAGAAAACTTGGATCAGAAAAGCAAGAAACAATTAAATTTTCAAAAGCTTTAGAAAATATCAAATCGTTAAACAACCTTCCTATTAAAAATTAGTGCAAAAACAAAAATCAAATTTTTTTCATCGGAAACCAAAATTTCATGGTCCAAAGATTAACGAAAGAATCAGAAGTCTTGATGTTCAGGTTATAAGTAGTGAAGGAGAGAACCTTGGTGTTTTGCCTATTAAAAAAGCAATCGAAGCTGCCAAAAGGGAAGGTCTTGATCTTATAGAAATATCCCCCAATGCTAATCCACCTGTATGTAAAATTATGGATATAGGAAAATATAAATATGATATGCAAAAAAAAGCAAGCAAAGCAAAAAAAAATCAACGAATATCTATTCTTAAAGAATTAAAATTAAGACCGGGAACTGAAATACATGATTATAATTTTAAAATCAAAAATGCTAAAAAATTTTTAACAAAAGGAGATAAAGTTAAGTTCACTGTAAAATTTAAAGGTAGAGAAATGCAGCACATTCAACTTGGAAAAAATTTAATGGAAAGGATTATTGCAGATACAAAAGATTTAGGCCAAGTGGAAGTAAGCCCTAAGTTTGAGGGAAGGCAAATGATAATGATAATTCAGCCCAATTAGGCTTCATTAAAAAAATCTTGCTAACAAAAAATAATATCTATATAAATCCGTAATCATGCCAAAATTAAAAACTAAAAGTTCTGCAAAAAAAAGATTTAGATTTTCTAAATCTGGAAAAATCAAAATGCCACAGGCAGGAAAAAGACATGGTATGATTAAAAGAACAAATTCTCAAATTCGAAAACAAAGAGGCTCAACTATAATGTCAAAACAGGATTCCAAGATTGTTAAATCCTATATGCCATATAGTTTGAGAGGTTAATATGTCTAGAACTAAAAGAGGCGTTATTAGTAGAGCAAGACATAAAAAAGTTCTTAAATATGTAAAAGGCCAATTTGGTAGAAGAAAAAACACCATTCGTATAGCTCGGCAGGCAATGGAAAAAGCTATGCAATATGCATATAGAGATCGAAGAGCAAAAAAAAGAGAATTTAGATCTTTGTGGATCCAAAGGATAAATGCGGGTGTTAGAGAAGAAGGCATGACATATTCGAAATTTATTAACGGATTAAGCAAGTCAAAGATTAAATTAGATCGAAAAGTTTTAGCTGATTTAGCATATAATAATCCAGAAGCTTTCAAATCCCTTGTTAAAAAAGTTCAGTTATCAATAAAATAAACTTGTTTTTTCTTTTACAAAGTTAGAGTAAAAACTAACTAATGGCAGATTTACGAGAATTAATTCAAAAAGTGTTACAAGCAAAAGACAAGTTAGAATTGCAAAATCTTAAATCTCAATTCTTAGGAAAAAATAGTCAAATTAATCAAGAATTTAAAAAACTCGGTTCACTTAATGAGAATGATAGAAAAATTCGAGCATCATCATTAAATAATGAAAAACAAAAAATTTCCGAAGCTATTAATAACAAGTTTAAAGAATTAGAAAATTTAGAAATAAATCAAAAACTACAAAAAAATAAAGTTGATGTGACACTACCTGCCCGAGAAAGACCAAATGGAAAAATTCATCCAGTTTCACAAGTTATTGATGAGATTTCATCAATATTTTCTGAAATAGGTTTTTCTGTTGCCGAGGGGCCAGATGTAGAAAGTGAATATAATAATTTTACAGCCCTAAATACCCCTGAAGATCATCCAGCTAGAGATATGCATGATACTTTTTATTTAGATGACAATAAAAAAATATTACTAAGAACACATACATCGCCAGTTCAAATTAGAACGATGTTAAGTGGCAAAGCCCCATTTAAAATTATAGTACCTGGTAGAACTTATCGTTGTGATAGTGACCAAACTCATGCACCAATGTTTCATCAACTAGAGGGATTACACATTGATAAAGATATCACTATGGGTCATTTAAAAGGATGTCTAGATTATTTCGTAAAAGAATTTTTTGAGGTTAAGAAGATTCGAATGAGATTTAGACCAAGCCACTTTCCATTTACAGAGCCTTCTGCAGAAGTTGATATTGGTTACAGGTTAGAAAACGGTAGAATAATTGTTGGTGAGGGTGACAAGTGGCTCGAGATATTGGGATGTGGAATGGTTCATCCAAATGTTTTAAAAAATACCAAAGTAGATACAAAAAAATTTCAAGGTTATGCATTTGGTATGGGAATAGACAGACTTGCAATGTTAAAATACGGAATAAACGATCTTAGATCTTTTTTTGAAGCTGACTTTAGATGGTTAAATTATTTTGGATTTGACCCTTTAGACGTTCCAACAAATTATAGAGGTTTAAGCAGATGATAATAACTTTATCCTGGCTTAAAGATCATTTAGTTACCAATGCAAATTTAGGAAAAATAATAGATAAACTCACCGACATAGGCCTTGAGGTTGAGGGATTAAAAGAAAATCAAGGTGATCTATCTAATTTTAAAATTGCAAAAGTTCTAAAAGCAGAAAAACACCCTAACGCAGATAAATTAAAACTTTGTGAAGTTAGTTTGGGCAATAGCAAAACTTTCAAAGTTGTTTGTGGTGCTGCAAATGCCAGAGAAGGATTGATAACTGTGTATGCCCCTCCTGGAACAGTAATTCCAAAAACAAAAATGAAATTGAAAATAGCCAAAATCAGAGGTGTAGAGTCCCATGGCATGCTATGTTCTGAAAGCGAACTGAACATTTCAGATGAAAGTGATGGAATAGTTGAGTTAAAGAACAGAAGTAAAGATATTGGAAAAAACTATTTTAAGGGCAAAGGTGAAAAATCAATAGATTTGTCAGTAACGCCAAACAGACCAGATTGTTTAGGGGTTAGAGGAATAGCCAGAGACTTAGCTTCAGCGGGTTTAGGAAAACTTTCTAATCTTAAAAAAATCAAATTTAAACAAAATTTTTCTCAGCCAGTGAAAATTTCTATTACAAAAGAAAAAAACCAGGGATGTATGTCGTTTGGTGCTTGCTATATAAGAAATATTAAAAACAAAGAAAGCCCAGAATGGTTAAAAGAAAAGATAATTTCTCTTGGTTTAAAACCAATATCTGCAGTGGTTGATATTACAAATTACGTAATGTTGGATCTAAATAGACCTCTGCATGCTTATGATGCTGATAAAATAGATAAAGAAATTATAGTACGCAATTCTAAAACTGAAGAAATTTTTGAAGCATTAGATGGTAAAAAATATAAGCTTAAAAATAATATGTGTGTTATTTGCGACAAATCAGGCGCGTTAGGTCTCGGAGGAATTATTGGAGGCACTCGTTCAGGAACTGAATTTAAAACAACAAATATACTATTGGAGTCGGCATATTTTTTTCCATCTTCTGTAAGAAAAACTGCAAACTCTTTAGACATTGATACTGATGCAAAATATAGATTTGAAAGAGGAATCGATCCAAATTCCATAAAAGAAGGTCTCGAATTAGCTACAGGCCTAATTATTAAAATTTGTGGAGGAGAAGCAAGTAAATTTTCTGTAGTTGGCAAAACCAGTATAAAGAGTCGATTAATTGAAATCGATAACAATAAATTTAAAAAAGTTATAGGAATTCCAATCTCGTCAAGTGAAACTAAAAAAATACTTAATTCATTAGGTTTCAAAACAAAATTTTCTAAAAAGAATTTCAAAATTGAAATTCCTTCTTGGAGGCCTGATGTAAAGCAAGACATAGATATTATAGAAGAACTTATAAGGATAAAGGGCTTTGATAAGATTTCACTAATTCATCCAGAAAGAAAAAGATCAAAAGAAACTCTAAATTTTAAACAGAAATTATTTCATCTCTCTCAAAGAGCTGTAGCTAGCAAAGGTTATTTAGAGGCAGTGACATGGTCTTTCACAGACTCTCGAATAGACAAGCAGTTTTCACAAGGAAAAAAAGAAATAGAAATTACAAATCCAATTTCAAGTGATTTGAATGTATTAAGAAGATCAATATTTTCAAATTTAATCATTTATCTAAAAAAAAATCAGGACAGAGGATATCCAGACCTTTCGTTATTCGAAATTGGACCAACTTTTTCTGGAAACAAGCCTGGCGAACAACAGATTGTTCTTGGTGCTTTAAAATCTGGAGTCGCAAATAGAAAAAGTTGGGACGCTAAAACAAGAAATATAGATGTCTTTGATGTCAAAGCAGATGCAATAAAAACTTTAGTAGAGCTTGGTATTAATGAAGATGATTTAAACATAAGTAACAATACACAAGATTTTTATAATCCAGGAAGATCTGGCTCAGTGAATCTTAAATCGCCTAGTGGACTCCAACTAGCTTCTTTTGGAGAAATACACCCGGGTATAGTTGCGAATATAGATTTAAAAGAGAGAAATGTTTGTGGATTTGAGATTTTTCTAAAAAATATACCAGAGCCCCAAAAAAAATATAGGCTTGCTAAAAGAAACTACTCTGTTTCCGAATTCCAAAAATCCGAGAGAGATTTTGCCTTCGTTATTGATAAAAATTATAAAGCAGGAGATATAGAAAAAATTATAGGCGATGTTGATAAGAGTCTAATTAAAAAAGTTTTAATATTTGATGTCTTCGAAGGCGGTAATATGCCTGAAGGAAAAAAATCTATAGCTGTAAATGTTACAATTCAATCAATGGTAAAAACTCTTTCAGAAAAAGATTTAAATGAAGTTAGTCAAAAAATAATAAATATTGTTAAAGCCAAGACTGGCGGAACAATAAGATCCTAATGTCAGATATCAATAAAGTAAGAAATTTTGCGATCATCGCACATATTGATCATGGAAAATCAACAATTGCTGACAGAATGATACAAATTTGTGGAGGTCTTTCAGAAAGAGAAATGAAGGAACAGGTTTTAGATTCCATGGATATTGAGAGAGAAAGAGGAATTACTATTAAGGCACAAACCGTGAAACTAAATTATAAATCAAAAGATGGAAAAGAATACACTCTAAATATTATTGATACTCCCGGTCACGTTGATTTTAGTTATGAAGTAAGCCGTTCTTTACTTGCTTGTGAAGGGTCAGTATTAATTGTTGATAGCACCCAAGGTGTTGAGGCTCAAACTTTAGCTAATGTATATCAGGCATTAGATACGAATCATCATATTGTACCAGTTTTAAATAAAATTGATTTACCTGCTTCTGATACAGAAAAAGTAAAAAAGCAGATAGAGGATGTCATAGGTATTGATACATCAAAAGCTATTTCATGTTCAGGAAAAACAGGTGAAGGCGTCCAAGAGATTTTAGAGTCAATAGTAAAAGATCTTCCTGTACCTAAAGGAGATTCAAAATCAAAACTTAAATCGTTATTAGTAGACAGTTGGTATGACAGTTATCTGGGAGTAGTAATTTTAGTAAGGATTTTAGATGGAAAAATAAAAAAAGGAATGAAAATAAAGTTAATGTCAACTAATCAAGAATATGAAATAGAGAAAGTCGGTGTTTTTACACCTAAGGCCAAAGATATAGAAGAATTAAACGCAGGCGAAATAGGATTTATTATTACTGGAATCAAGAGTTTATCAGAAACAAAAGTTGGAGACACAATATGCGACTCAAAAGATCCTTTGGAAAAACCTTTACCAGGATTTAAACCAAGCAAACCTGTTGTATTTTGTGGGCTATTTCCAGTTGATAGCTCCGAGTACCAAAAACTTAAAGATGGTTTAGCAAAACTTAAATTAAATGACTCAAGTTTTTCCTACGAGCCAGAGTCTTCAAGTGCATTAGGTCTTGGCTTTAGATGTGGATTTTTAGGTTTGCTTCATTTAGAAATTATTACTCAAAGACTCGAGAGAGAATTTGATATTAATTTAATAACTACAACACCAGGAGTGGTTTATAAACTTAACAAAATTAATGGAGAAGTGACAGATCTTCAAAACCCTACATCCATGCCAGATCCAACCCAAATAAAATTTATTGAGGAACCCTGGATAAAGGCAACAATTATTACCCCAGATGAATATTTAGGATCGATAATCAAAATATGTCAGGATAAAAGGGGAATCCAAAAAGATTTATCATATTCTGGAAATAGAGCTGTTTTAGTTTATGAACTTCCACTAAATGAAGTCGTATTTGATTTTTATGATAGGTTAAAATCTTTAACAAGCGGCTATGCCAGTTTTGATTACGAAATTACGGACTACAAAGAAGGGGACCTGGTTAAACTAGGAATACTCGTAAATAATGAGCCAGTTGACGCTTTATCAATGATTATTCATAAAGAATTTGCACAGAACCAAGGTAGGCTTGTTTGTGAAAAGTTAAAAGATCTCATTCCAAGGCATAATTTTATGATTCCAATACAAGCTGCTATAGGAGGTAAAATTATTGCCCGGGAAAGTATAAAGGGTTTTAAAAAAGATGTTCTTACTAAAATACATGGCGGTGGTGCTAGAGACCGTAAAAGAAAATTATTAGATAAACAAAAAAAAGGTAAAGCCAGATCAAAACAATTTGGAAGAGTTGAAATTCCTCAGGAAGCTTTTATAGGTGTATTAAAAATAAATAAAGAGACATAATGCAAAACAAGCTCTTCATAATATCAAACGAAAAAATTTCTGGGTCAAATAATAATTTTTTTTGTGATAATCTCGATATGAAATCTACCCCAGAAGGTTTAAAAACATATTTTGATATTCACATTTTAGGAAGAAATTCTAGCAACGCTAGATCACATAAAATAAATATAGAAAAAATTACTTTAAGCAAAACATTTTTTGGTTTTCTTTTTTCAATTTTAAAGTCTTTTGAACAAAAGGATACAAAATATTTAATAATTTCAATATCTCCATTTACATTTTTTGCTAGTATTTTACTTGCTATTTATCAAAAAAAATCAATGACCTATTTAAGAAGCGATGGATACGAAGAATACAAAAAAATTTTAGGTTTTATAGGTCCAATTATTTATCATATAATGTTTTCTGTGGTTTCCAAAATCTCCTACTTGATTGGTTGTAATAAAGAAGTCTTAAGAGGAAAACAGGGAAAAATAATTTACCCATCACAATTAACAGATAAATGGTTTTTAAATACATCTTCCCCTGAATTAAATAAAATAAAATTGTTATACGTTGGTAGATTAAAAGTAGAAAAAGGTATTTATTCTCTATTGAAAATAATAAAAGATTTTAGAAAAGATATCTCATTATCAATTGTGGGAATAGAAAAAAATGTCAACAAAACTATTAAACAAGAAAATGTAAATATTTTAGAAATTGAAACTTCAGAGGAAAAATTAATCGAACTATATGATAATCATAATATCTTTATTCTCCCGTCGTTTACTGAGGGTCACCCCATGGTCTTATTAGAGTCATTAGCACGTTCTAGACCGGTAATTATATTTGAGGAAATCAGCCATGTCGTAGGTAGTAAAAAAGGAATTTTTATAGCTAAAAGAAATTCACAAAGTCTCTTAGAAAAAATTGAATATATCGAAAGTAATTACATTAAAATACAGGAAGATATGAAAAATAATAATTTACCATTAAAAAAAGATTTTTTAAAACAGTTTAATAACTCGATTTTGAATTTAAATTAGGAGAGGTGGCCGAGTGGTTGAAGGCGCACGCTTGGAAAGTGTGTAAACGGGAAACCGTTTCGTGGGTTCGAATCCCACTCTCTCCGCCATTTTCTAAAATCTAATTACTTTGTGACCACTAGTCTGTTGATTGGCATTGAGAAATGCCCTTGCCCTTCGATATCTTTAGTTTGTTTCGATATCACGAGAAGATCAGATAGCTTTGAAAGCATTATCTTACGAATCTCTGGCGGCAAGATAAATGAAGCATAAAAAAATCCTGCAGTAGTTTCAGCCACTTTGGCTACGGGTCCTTCCAAGGATACCACACTAGTATCGATATTAATTTTAGCATCTGGAAAAGCCTCACTTAAAAGATGTTCTAAGCTATCCGTACTCCGTATTCTTGGATCACCTAAATCAATCTCACCATACTTAGGTAGCTTCGTTTGTACATATTCATAGATTAAATTGTGTACATCTCTATATCCCGGGGCTACATCCATAGGTCCGTTGATCAATGCCGCAAACCTTCCACCAGAGGAAAGTATACGACGGACTTCATTTAGCACTGGAGTAATTGGGTCCATAAGTGTAAGAGCCCAATGACACAGTACAACGTCTATTGAATTATCATCGATTGTTGTCAAATTTTGAGCTTTTAACTCAAATAGATCAACCGCACTGTCTGGCAGACGAGCTTTAGCAAGAGCCAATTCTTCCGGACACATATCTACTCCTTTTAATCTCAAGTTTTTATTACGGTCGTATAAAATTTTTAATAATGGTCCCGATCCACAAGCAAGATCCAGCACACGAGTACCTTTGATATCAGGCACGATTTCAGCCAACCATTCATAACTATTACGTCCAGCCTTATCACGACAGGTACTTGCACACCTTTCAGTAAAACCAGCATTATTTTGATGAATATTTCTTAGATGGGCTAGAAGTGCTTTATCATCTGGCTGTTGATTATTACCAAGAATATCAGTCCAGATAGAGTTAACACCGTTTTGATTGTTTATATCTTTATTTGTCATCGACCGGCCAACAAATTGGATTTAGAGGACTAGCAGCAACTTCGCCAGGTTTTACATTTGGCATGAATTTTTGCCAGTCACCAGAAACCATTGTAGGAGAGTTTATCACCCTTGCCCCATCTCTAAAATAAGTATTAGCTAGAGCTATTCGGCTACGATTAGTTCGATTCCTTGATGCGGTATGAAAATTTAAATTGTGATGAAAGCTAACCTCACCTAACTCGAATGGAGTTTCATTCACTGTAACACTATTTTTTTTAAAAACTTCAGACACACCACGGTCATAGCCAGTACCAGTCTTTTCAAATGTAATGGCATTAACTAGCTTATGTACATCTAACGGGTAGGCAAAAGAAAGTGGTCCCATCTCAATCGGCGTTGGTTGTGCCGGTATCCATGCAGTGACTACATCATTAGTATCTAATGGAAAATGATGGTCGTCATAGTGCCATGGTGTTCTACCACAACCAGCTTGTTTTGCTAAAACGTTATCATGGTAAAGTCTGACTGCTGGAACTCCAAGAAGATCAGCTGAAATTTGACCAAGACGCGGTGACAATACGTATGAACGTAAAAGTGTGTTCTTGGGCCATATCATTTCAAGACTAAGGAAACGGTCATGTGCTTCTTTATCAGGATCAACATTAAATTCTTTTTTTAATAGTTTTGTTAATTCATTCCTAAGTTTAAGCACAACCCCAGGAGAGAAAACTTTCTTTAGTTTAATAAAACCATTTTTTCTAAAGAAATCAATTTGGTCATTTTTCAAAGGATAAGTCTTAGCCAATTCGGAGACAACTTCATCATCACTTGGGATTGTAACATTTGGTAAAGGTTCAGCAGTTATTATAGGATCTTTTCTAGTGTAATTGTCTGCAAGACCAACATACCAGTCCCACCAAGCTTGGTTGTCTTTATCCCAAGGTTTACTGATATCAGAGGCATCAGATATTTTTGAATTTAATATTTTTTTCGGGACTTTCATACAATATTTATACTGTTTTTATTGAAATTAGTAAGTATGCGTTTTGACCTTCTCCAGGAATTCAATCTCTTCAATATAGTTTTGTGATATAATATTAACGAATCAAACGGAGGAAACATGAGCGGTTGGGAAATATTAGCAGTAGTAGCTGTAATTTATTGGTTAGCAAACAAGTAAATTAATAGTACTTGAAAATTAAAATAGGTATTTATCTCCCAGATAAAATACCAATCCTATTGCTATCCCAAGTAATATCCAATGCATTTTATTTAAGCTCTCCTAACGCTAGTTACTTTTAAATTAGCAGTTTTATAGATTCTTTCTATAGTTTTTTTAGTGTTCATTATAACTACTTTTTTCATAGGCCCATAAGCATGTATTAATTTATTTTTACTTAACGCAACTGCTACATGTCCTTTCCAAAAAACCATATCATTTTTTTTTATGTTTTCGATTTTAATTTTTTTTTTAAAATATTTTTCTTGATCTTTGGAATCTCTAGGACAGTACTTGTTATTGTAATTAAAGAAAATCTGTACTAAAGCTGAGCAATCAATACCTTTAAAACTTTTCCCACCCCATAAATATTTTATATTTTTAAATAATTTGATATCTTTAAAAATATCTCGATATTTAAAATTATTTTTCTCAATATCAGAAATTTTAATCCAATAATTCCCAAATTTTCCAAACTTTTTATATTTTTTTATTATTCTTATCCTCGATTCATAAGAAAGGAATTTATTTAATTTTTTTTTTGGATTAGGCTTGCTAAATAGTCTTGCCTTTAAAACAGCAACTTTAAAATTTGGTCTAATTGGTTTGATAAATTTATTGATTTGAATAAACCCAGTATAATTATCTTTTTTAATTTTAATTTTATTCCAACTACCGTGTTTGCCAATCACTTTAAAATTATCACCATAAAGCAACTGAGTATCTAGCGAAGATTTTAAATTCTTCTTTTTATAAAGATTGACTATAGGTAAATTATTTCCAAAACTATTTTTCACTTAACTTTATATTATTTTTAATCATATAAAGGAAAATCAGAGAAGGTATTACCATTACAGCTGTAATAATAAAAAATATACCCCAGTCACCATTTAGCCAATCCACCATTGCTCCCGATGAGGCTGCCAGAGTGGTTCTTCCTGCTGTTCCAATTGAGGCGAGAAGAGCGTATTGAGTTGCCGTATAAGTTCTATCTACCAGCATAGAAATAAAAGCAACAAAAGCAACCGTAGCAAACGCTGCTGCCATGTCATCAAAAATTACTGCAACAGCAAATAACCATTCAGATTTTCCTGTCCAAGCAAGAGCAGAAAATAAAAGGTTTGTAGATGCCATTAATATTCCTGATACAAACATGGCTTTTATAACACCTGATCGGATTGCAAATAGACCTCCCAAAAGAGTAAAAATAACAGTAGTTATCCATCCTAGGCCTTTAGAATAAATAGCAATATCTCCCTTGGAGAAACCTATTTCTTTATAAAATATTATGGACATCCTTCCAAGAAAAGCTTCTCCAATTTTAAAAAGAAACACGAATCCTAAAATTCCCAAAGCAATTTTGAAACCATTTTTTTTAAAAAAACTTAAAATAGGACCAGCAATTGTTCCACTAATCCATGCTGCTGACTTAGTTATAAAATTCGAAGCACCAAGTTTACTTTGAATCATTTTTTCGGTTCTTATTTGAGCTTCTTGTCTTTCGGTTGGTTGCTCTTCGTTTACGAACATCAGACCAATATTACATGCAATAACAACTATACCAAGAACTAGGAAAGTGAGTTGCCAATAATTTTCAAACCCTAAACTCTGGAAATATTCTGCAGCATTAAGCGCAATGACTCCACCAAGTTTATATCCAGTCCACCATCCAACAACAGCCATGGCAGCCCCAGCTTGCATCGATTTACCCTCATCTTTTCCAATTTGTTCAATTCTTAATGCGTCTACAGTGATATCTTGAGTTGCTGAGGCTATCGCAATTATTAAACCAACAGTAATTACTAAAGCAAGATTAGCTGTAGGTTCTACCATATTCCAACAAACTAAACTCAGTAGAATTATTAGCTGCATAACTATAATCCAACCACGACGATGTCCGACTTTATTAGTTAACCATGGAATACGAACTCTATCAATTAGAGGAGCCCATAAATAGTTAAAAGCATAAACTGCAAATATTAGTCCAGCCCAACCAATTGTACTTCTGCTTAAACCCTCTTCTTTTAACCAAAGGCTCAAACTACTTCCAATAAGAACCCAAGGGAATCCACTTATGATACCCAACAATAGTATTCTTAGCATTCTTATATCTAGATAAATTTTAAAAGAATCTTTAAAACTTTGTTTTTGATAAATTTCCATTACTATAACTATAAATTAATTCATGCTCTCCAGAAAGAGGGTAAAAAAAGGACTAATACAGCGAATATTTCCAATCTTCCAAGCAACATTGCAAAAGATAATATCCATTTAGATACATTTGATACCTCACTAAAATTACCATTAGGTCCTATCATATCCCCTAAACCTGGCCCAACATTGGATATAGATGTGGCAGAACCAGATATTGCAGATAAAAAATCTAACCCTGAAATCGAGAGAAGAACAGCTATTATTAGAAATAACAACAAGTAAGCAAATATAAATATTATAATTGAGTTTGCAAAACTGTCTTCAATTTTTTGTTTGTTATAATTAACAATAAAAATGCTATTAGGAAAAAGTAATTTTTTGATCTGATTTTCAACAAAAAGAAAGAGTATCTGCAATCTAAATATCTTAATCCCACAAGTTGTAGATCCTGCACAACCACCAACAAACATTAAAAATAAGAAAAAAATTAGCGGAAACTTTCCCCACAAACCAAAATCATCTGTAACGTAACCAGTTCCAGATAATATCGAAACAACATTGAAAGATGAAATTCTAAGATTATCAATTGTAGAATATTCAGTGCTGTTTAAAAACAGGTACAAAAACATAATTAAAATTGAAATTAGTAACAAATAAACAAAACCCTTAATTTGTACATCATCAAAAAAAATTTTTCTATTACCTTTAATAAACTTGAGATATGCAATGAAAGGAATGCTGCCAAGTACAATAAATATTGTAGCAGTAAATTCAATTCCAGGGCTATTAAAATATCCTATAGACTCATTATGAGTAGAAAATCCTCCGGTTGCTAAAGTTGTAAATGAGTGGGCGACACTATCAAAAAAGTTCATTCCTTGAATCCAGTAGCATAAAATACAAGCTAAAGTTAAAAATGTATAAATAGAAATTATTGTGAATGCTACTTCTATTGTTTTTGGTAAAATTTTTTCTGTACTTGAAGAGTCAGTTTTAAAAACTTGCATTCCTCCTACTTTTAAAAGGGGCATTACAGTTGTTGCCATTACAATTATTCCAATTCCACCTAACCACTGCATTATTGCTCTCCATAGCAAAATACTTTTAGGAGAACTATCTAAGTCGGATATTACAGTAGACCCCGTAGTTGTAATACCTGACATACTCTCAAAAAAAGCCTCACTAAATGATAAATTTAATTGTGATAATATAAATGGCAGACTTCCAAATAATGCAATACTCACCCATGCTAATGTAGAAAACAAAAAAGCTTGCTGAAGGTTTAATTGTTTTTCTTTTTTTAAACTTACTAATATTATAAGAGTTCCAATAAAAATTGTTATAATTGATGATGATAGAAAGCTATTGCTATTCTCTTCATAAATTAGCTGTATCCCGTAAGGTATTATCATAAAGAGCCCAAGAATTACCAACAGGATTCCTACAATAAAAAAAACAGTTTTATTTGACGCCATAAAATCTGGACAATATTTAAATAGCAATAAAATTCAACTTATTATAAACCTTAATTATGCTTGAATATGATCTAATTCAATCAACATCTTCTTGGCCATTTGTTGAGATCCGTAAACTTCTTAAGGAAAGAAAAGAAATTATTGACAAAAAAAAGAAAATTACTTTTCAAACAGGATACGGGCCAAGTGGTTTGCCGCATATTGGAACCTTCGGAGAAGTTTCAAGAACCTCTATGATGATCAATGCGCTAAATCATATTAAAAAAATTGAATCTGAGCTTATTACATTCTCAGATGACATGGACGGATTAAGAAAAGTACCGGATAATATTCCCAATGATAAAATCCTTCACGACAATCTTGGAAAGCCTCTTACAGATATTCCAGACCCATTTAAAAAATTCAAAAGTTTTGGTGAGCATAATAACAAAATGCTTGTAGAATTTTTAAATAGATTTCATTTTAAATATAAATTTAAAAGTTCTACAGAAAATTATAAAAAAGGATTTTTTAATAATTCTTTAATTAGAATATTAGAGAAATACGATGATATTATGAATATAGTTTTACCCACTCTAAGAAGCGAAAGAAGAAAAACTTATAGTCCTTTTTTACCAATCTGCTCGGAAACTGGAAAAGTTCTAGAAATACCTGTTCTAAGTATAGATAAAAAAAATAATAAAATAATATTTGATAATAATGGGAAAAAAATTGAAAAAAGTATTTTAGACGGAAATTGTAAATTACAATGGAAAGTCGATTGGGCTATGCGATGGTTCACATTTGATGTTGATTTTGAAATGTATGGTAAAGACTTAATAGAAAGCGCAGCAGTATCCGGGAAAATTTGTAAAATGTTAGGAAAGAACCCCCCCAACGGGTTTGCATATGAATTATTTTTAGATGAGAAAGGAGAAAAAATATCTAAGTCAAAAGGCAATGGTATAACCATAGAGGAGTGGCTGAGATATGCTTCACCTGAAAGTTTATCACTGTATATGTACCAAAACCCCAGAAGGGCAAAAAAACTTTATCCAGATGTTGTTCCTAAAGCAGTAGATGAATATCTATCACTAATTGAAAAATATTTTAATCAAAAACCCAAAGACAAAATATCAAATGCAGTGTGGCATGTACACAACGGATCTCCTCCTCAAGAAAAAATTATTATGCCTTTTTCTATGCTTTTAAATATTGTTGGATCAAGCAATTCAAAAAATAAGGAAGTTTTATGGAAATTTATTAAAAAATTTCATAAAGAATTAGATCCAAAGACGCATAAAATTTTAGATGGATTGACCGTTTATGCCATAAATTATTTTGTAGATCGTGTTGAACCAAATAAAAAATTTAAAAAACCTAATAATGATGAAAAAAAAGCTCTAATTAATCTTATTGAAATTTTAAAAAAAGTACCTCAAAACACTGATGCAGAAAAAATTCAAACAATGATTTATACTGCTGGAAAAGAAAATGGCTATACTAGTGATTTACGAAGTTGGTTTAAATTGATATACGAAGTTGTTTTTGGAGAAGTAAATGGCCCGAGAATGGGCTTTTTTATAAGTTTTTTTGGAGTAAAAGAGACAATTGATTTAATGGAAAAAAAGTTAAAAATATAATTTTAATGTTCAATTTTTTAAGACCTTTTATATTCAATTTAGATCCCGAAAAGGCTCATGATTTAGCAATAAAATCATTGAAATATAATTTTATACCCCAAAAATTATTTTCGGTAGAAAACGAAGAAGTTTTAAATACAAAATTATTTGGAAAAGAAGTTCAAAATCCAATAGGTCTTGCAGCCGGATTTGACAAAAGCGCAGAAGTTTACAATGAAATATTTAAGCTCGGCTTTGGTTTTGTAGAAATTGGTACGGTAACACCAAAGAAACAATACGGGAATCAAAAACCAAGAATTTTTCGTTTAGAAAAAGACAGCGCCTTGATTAATAGATTGGGTTTTAACAATGACGGATCTGAAATTGTGAAAAATAGGATTGAAAATAATATTCCCAAAGGTCTTTTAGGTATTAATATTGGACCCAATAAAGAAACTAGCAACATGATTAATGATTTTATCGCGTGTGCAAAAACTTTTTTCCCTATGGGAGATTATGTTACAATAAATATTTCTTCTCCAAACACAGAAGGCCTCAGAGAATTTCATGACAAAGAACTTCTTGAGGATTTATTATTAAAAATTAATAAAATAAGAGAAGAAAGTAATTTTAAAAAATCTTTTTTACTTAAAATTTCTCCAGATTTAGATGATTCTTCAATTGATCATATTATAGAATTGTCACTAAAACATAATATTAATGGTTTAATTTTAACAAACACATCAGTTGGAAATAGAGAAAATCTTATAGATCAAAAAAAAAATGAGGAAGGAGGTTTATCAGGAAAACCTATAAAAGATTTATCCACAAATTTTATAAAAAATTTTTATAAAAGGTTAAACGGAAAAATACCAATAATAGGTGTTGGAGGAGTAGACTCTGGTAAATCTGCTTTTGAAAAAATATCAGCAGGCGCATCAGCTGTTCAATTATATACAGGCATGATCTACAAAGGTCCTTTAATAGTAAAAGAAATTAAGAGAGATCTTATAAATATTTTAAAAGAAAAAGGTTTTAAAAATATAAAAGAAGTTATTGGTACTAATTTAAATTAGTTTATTTTTTAAAGAAATTATATTTTTTTTTATCTACATCAAATCTTATATAGTGCACTAATTCTCTTGCGTATGAAAAAGTTATTCCAACAAGAATTACAATTATAATTGAGAATAAGCCGTAAGAAATTGGATGATTTTGTGAAAAATTTAGTATTAATTCCGAAAGTTGATTATCTATTTTTCCATTTCCACTTGTAACAAATAAACTTTTTCCTTTTTCTAAAACAAATCTTTCCACACCCATAATTACTCCAACTCCCAAAAGAAGAATAGCCAAAAGCGTTCTATACTCCGATGCATTAAGTTTTTCAGCAGTTTTTAAACCAAGATGAACTCCAATAATTGATCCAGTCAATAAAATACTTACTAATATAAAATCTATTGTTTGAAATTGTAGCGCATGACCTATTACAACAAACGCAGTAATAAAGATTGTTACAAATAAAGATGTGCCTGGAACTAATTTGGTAGGCATACCAATTACATAAATCATTGCTGGGACCATTAAAAAAGCCCCCCCCAACTCCCATAATAGATGCAAATATACCTACAATAAAACCCAACATTATAGGTACTATTGCACTTTCATAAAGCTTTGATTTATGAAATCTCATTCTGAATGGCAAACCGTGAATCCAATAGTGATCGTGAGCCTTTCTCTTTACCACAATTTTTTTTTTCAGATCGCTTAGTTCTCTCCAGCTCTTAGCAAACATTAATGTTCCAATCATAACCAACATATATATGTAGGCTAAAGAAATAATTACATTAACTATCCCTTTTTCTTTTAGGTAACTAAAAATTATCATACCTACAAAAGTTCCTAAAATACCTCCAAGGACAATAATTGAACCCATTTTATAATCTAAAGTTTTTCTAAACCAATGAGTTAATGCTCCAGAAACTGACGTACCCAAAATATTATTAGCTTCATTCGCAACAGCGAATGCAGGTGGTATACCCAAGAATATCAAGACTGGAGTCATTAAAAACCCGCCACCTATACCAAACAAGCCCGATATAAAACCGACAATAAAACTCAAAATTAATATAATACTAATACTAATTTGGACTTGTGCGACAGGAAGGAAAAATTCCATTCAGTTTACTATTATTTGGCTTTGAGCTTGTCAATAGAGATATATTCTCTTGATTATAAGTGTTTCAGGAATTATACAACTATTGGATATTTTATGAGTAAAAAATGTGAACTTACCGGCAAAAAACCAATAAAGGGTCATAATGTTAGCCACGCTAACAACAAAACCAAAAGAAGATTTTTGCCTAGTATAAAAAAAGTAAAGTTCAAAAGCGACATATTAAAAAAGAATGTGAAACTAAGTGTTTCCAATTCAGCCCTAAGAACAGTAGATTTTAAGGGAGGAATCGACAAATTTCTTAAATCAGCAAGATCTTATAAACTTTCAAAAAAAGCAAAAAAACTTAAAACAGAAATAATTTCAAAGGGTATATAAATGATTAGGTCAGAATTCAGACCGTTTATAATCCTAACCATTTTTATGGCAATATTTGTTGTTGCCTCGAATTATCTTGTACAATTTCCTTTTAATTTTTTTGGTCTTGAAAATTTTTTAACATACGGAGCATTTAGTTACCCGGTAACTTTTTTAATAACCGACCTTTCTAATAGAAAATATGGAAAAGTTATAACTAGAAAAATAGTTTATATTGGTTTTGTTCTAGGAATCTCACTCACACTACTTTTTTCTACAAATTTTACTGATATTATCTCTTTGAGAATAGCGGTTGGTTCAGGATTGGCTTTTTTAACTGCACAATTATTAGATGTTCAAATATTTCATAGGCTTAGAAAGAAAATTTGGTTTGCAGCTCCTTTTGTATCTTCAACAATTGGATCTATAGTTGATACATTTTTATTTTTTTCTATTTCTTTTTATGGAACCAATTTAAATTGGTTAACCTTAGCTTTTGGTGATCTTGCTGTTAAAATATTTATGGCATTGATAATGTTAATTCCATTTAGAATGTTGATGACAATAATTGAGGACAGTTCAAGGAAATATCAAGCGAAAGCTGCTTCTTTATAATATTATTAATGAAAAGTTTTCCCCGAAAAGAGATCGGTCAATTGATTAATCATTGCATCACCAAGATCTTGTACATCAGTAATTTTTACTGCCTTATTGTAATATCTTGACACATCATGACCTATTCCAATCGCTAAAAGTTCAATAGATGAGAGTTGTTCTATTGATTTGACAGTATTTTTTAAATCATCCTCTAAATAATTACTCAAATTTGTTGAAAGTGTTGAATCATCGACAGGAGCACCATCAGATATAACCATGAGTATTTTTCTTTCTTCTTTCCTTTTTTTCATTTTATTAAAAGCCCACCTCAATGCCTCTCCATCAATATTTTCTTTAAGAAGTCCTTCTTTAAGCATTAACCCCATATTTTTTTTTGCTTGTCGCCAAGGAATATCTGCAGATTTATAAATTATATGTCTTAAATCATTTAATCTGCCCGGAAATTTTGGTTTACTAGTATTTGCCCATTTCTCTCTGCTCGATCCACCTTTCCAGTGTTTCGTTGTAAAACCTAAAACTTCAACTTTTACTGAACAACGTTCTAAAGTTTTTGACAGAATATCAGCACATATAGCAGCTACAGATATAGGCTTGCCTCGCATTGATCCTGAGTTATCAATTAAAATTGATACCAAAGTATCTTTAAAATCTGTTTCTTTTTCTCTTTTAAAAGAAAGAGAGTTAAGAGGATCTATTATAATTCTAGTTAATTTTGAAGTATCCAAAATACCCTCTTCTAAATCAAAATCCCATGATCTATTTTGTTTAGCCAATAGTTTTCTTTGTAATTTATTTGCTAGCTTTGATATAAAAGTTTTTAACTGTATTAGTTGTTGATCTAAAGAAGCTCGTAACCTGACAAGCTCTTCCTCTGTTTCAAGATCTTCAGCTTTGACTATCTCATCAAATTCATGAGTAAAAACTTTATATTTTGTTTTACTTTCAGAGAACAAAGTTTTTATCCGCTTATTTAAACTTCCGTCTAAAATATCAGTATCCTCACTCATTTCCTCCTGGATATTTTTGTCTGATATTTCATCTACAGTAGAAAGGTCAACATCTAAAAGTTCTTTATCTTCTTTTTGATCCTGTAGTTTACTATTATTTTCTGATTCTTGCTGACTATTTAGAGAATCCTTCTTCTTTTCCTGCTCAGGAGTGTCCTCAAAAATTTCCTTTTCCTCTATATTCATTTTTGAAATTATATTTGAAATTACTTGGTTAAATTTTTCTTGATTTTTAATGTTATTTTTTAATATTTCTAAATTTTTTTTGAAGTTTTGATCCAAATTCTTTTTAAATCTCTTTATTTTATTATCTGAACTTATTATCTCTTTTGAATCGAATAGATAAGTTCTAAGGTAATTATCAAATGCGTGTTCTACAAGATAAGGCTGATTTTTTTCACTAAACTTATAATTTTGTGAAAGGTTCATTTTTATGCCACTGAATTTATCAGAGCCAATTTTCTCATATCTAATTTTTTCTGCTATTTCGTAGAGCTTCGTTGCTGTTTCACCTCTGGGTTTATAATTTTGAAAAATTTTTTGATTGCTATACTTTAACCTCAATGCTTCCGAATCAGCTTTAGCACGAAATAGTAAATAATCTTGTAGTTTTTCTAATTTTTTGATTTCGGGTAAATTAGCACTTTTACCGTCTTTTTTAGTCTGTTTTCCAAAGTTTATATTACAGTCACTTACTTCCGCTATGGATTTTATTGTAGAAGAAAGGGCTAATTTAAAATTTTCTAAGTGAATATCTTTTTTTTCCATTCTAGGAAATTTTTACGTTAACTGACGACTCTGGCAAATCCTCCCCAAAACATCTTTGGTAGTATTCTGAGACAATTTTTCTCTCTAGCTCGTCACATTTATTTAAAAATGTTACTCTAAAGGCATAGCCTATATCTTTAAAGATTTCAGAGTTTTCGGCCCAGTGAATCACAGTTCTTGGGCTCATTACAGTTGAAATATCCCCGTTAACAAATCCATTCCTAGTTAACTCTGCAACTTTAATCATATTAGAAACTTTTTCTTTGCCCTCTTTATTATTAAGAGATTTATTTTTTGATAAAATTATTTCAAGTTCTTTTTCAAATTTTAAATAATTGAGTGTTGTTACTATATTCCATCTATCCATTTGACCTTGGTTAATTTGTTGGGTGCCATGATAAAGTCCTGTTGTATCTCCAAGACCAACTGTATTTGTTGTTGCAAACATTCTAAAAAATTGATTTTGACTAATTACTTTATTTTTATCTAACAAAGTAAATTTACCATCATTTTCTAATATTCTTTGTATTACAAACATAACGTCGGGTCTTCCAGCATCATACTCATCAAAAACTAATGCTATAGGATTTTGAATAGACCAAGGTAAAATTCCTTCTTTAAACTCCGTTATCTGTTTTCCATCTTTTATTACGATCGAGTCTTTACCAATTAAATCTATTCTGCTTATATGGCTATCTAGATTAACTCTTATACATGGCCAGTTTAGTCTTGCAGCCACTTGCTCTATGTGTGTTGATTTTCCTGTTCCGTGATATCCCTGTATCAAAACTCTTTTGTTAAAAGCAAAACCAGATAAAATTGCAAGCGTTGTGTCCCTATCAAATTTATAATCATTATCAATCTCTGGAACATATTTATTTTTTTTTGAGAATGCCTCAATTTCCATATCAGTATTTAGATTGAATGTTTGTCTAACCGAAATTTTAATGTCAGGTTTTTGATTTTCTAAGTTTATATTCATTTTTGTTTATTAAAAGTAAGTTTAAGTTGACTATAAGCCAAAGTAACTTTTTTTAAAATATCCTCATATTTTTTACTTCCACGGTTTTTATCAGGATGGTATTTCTTTACAAGTCCTTTAAATTTTTTTTGGATATCCGGCCACTTTACCTCATATTTTAGGCCTAAAACTTCTAAAGCGTGACGATCCTTCTCAGACAACTTTGATTTTTTGAATTCTTTGAATTCAGAATTTTGAAAAATGTTAATTTTATCATCAAGTGCATTGTTCCAAAGAATTTTAAAAAAATTTTCAGGCGATCCAAAACTTTTTGTAGGTTTATGCCACGTAAGGTCAGATTTGATAAAATATTCTATTTGTTCTTCGTTCATGTCTGAAAAATAATTCCAATTTTTATTAAAAATTTTAATATGCTCCAGACAAAGATATCTATAACTTCTACTATTATCTT
>CACHXE010000002.1 GCA_902583785.1 uncultured Pelagibacteraceae bacterium
AGTGCCAAAACAATTATGATTGGTATTAACCAAAATTTTTTTCTTTCTTTTACAAAAACCCAGAATTCTTTTATAAAACTTAACATTAAAATTGTCTTTTCATTGAACCAATATTTTTTTGCCTTTTAATCCAGTAGGAATTATCATTTGAAAATTTTGTATTTAAAAAATCTTTTCCTATAAGACGCATAAATAAACCAATGGGTGTTACAATCATAAAATAAATTATTGCCATAACAATAGGTGCAACAATTCTTCCAAGTAGTTCTCCAAATTTTATCCATGCAAAATTCAAAGGGTTTAATAACTTAGAGTTAAGCAGGCCTAAAACTAAAAAAATTAATGAAATTGGTATTGGCCAAATTCTTAATGATCCATCATTGAATATAGGCCAAACAGCTATAATCGCAAAAACTATGCAAAAAAGTATACCAAAGCTTCTATTGGAACTAATCTTCTCCATTAGTTCCTTGATATATTATTGTCCAAAAACTTTCAAATTTATTAAGCAGCTACTTGTATTTTGTGTTTTGTAGACATGCCGCTTAAGAAATTCCAGAGATATCGTGCAGTCAACACTGAAGCCTTCTCAGCCTTGATCTTTTCTTCTTCAGTCAAACTATCTAGGAGCTTTTCACATTCTTTTCTGTGAATTACATCTGCAGCTTTATGTGCTTCAAAAAATTCTAGTCCTTTCTTTGAACTAACACCATAAAACTTTTTGAGGCCTCTTATTTTAGTTTCAGCTATTTCAGGAATCTGTCTCTCATAAGTATATAAAGATGCCAATCCCTCAGCATACGATTTTCTAGCCTGATGAAAAAAATTATCAATCATATCACTAGTAAACCAATCCATTTTCACTTTCTCTATTTTTTTTGGATCTGCGCCCATCGCAAGTGCAAAATTCTTCCAAAGTTTAGGATGATCAGCATTTGGATTTTCCTCATCTTGAAGATTTTCCAAAAGAATTTTTCTTTTTTCAATATCTTCACATATTGAATGTGTTGCGCTTATATAACGTGGAAAAGCCTTTACATGCTGATAGTATTGCTCTGCGTAATCCTTGATAATCTCTCTTGTTAATTTTCCATCATTCCAAGATTTATAGAATGAATGGTTTAATAAATGATATTGATCTAATTTCTTATTTAGTTTTTTTGAAAACATATTTTCCTCCTAATTCAGTACTGTAAATAAATTTTTAAATTACACAAATAAAAAAGTAATCCACAACTTTAGATTGTTGCTTCCTGTCTTGCAGGTTTTTCGTCTATTGGAAGATGAACTAGTGTGGCTAATAATGAAAGTACTATAGCTAAATACCATGCATAATCAAAATTTCCAAAAATATCATAAAATAACCCCCCCAGATAAGCTCCTAAAAAAGATCCTATCTGGTGATTCAAAAACACAATACCAAATAACATCGATATATTTTTGGTACCAAAAATTTGGGCAACAATTCCATTTGTTGCTGGGACTGTCGCGAGCCATAGAAGACCAAAGGTTACCCCAAAAGCTAAAGCGGAAATTTGAGAAGGAGGCAAAAATATAAATAGCCCAATAGATATTGCTCTAAAAAAATATAAGCCGCTTAAAAGCATTTTTTTACTGTACTTATCACCTAGATATCCCATTATTAAAACTCCAATAATATTAAAAAGACCAATTAGTGATAGAATTGCAAATCCAGTCCAATCCTCTAAACCTCTATCTTGAACATACCTTGGTACATGAGTAGCAACTAAAGTAATTTGAAAACCACATACAAAAAAACCCAATATTAACAATCTAAAGCCTTTGTGTTTTAAGGATTCTTTTAATACCTGAAAGGCACTTTGTTTTATTTCATCATTTTTATTAAAATTACTTTCTATCTTTTGTTTTTCAGGGTTTTTTAAAAAAAGTGCTGGAATAAACATTATAAGCAAAATAATTCCAAATACTGTAAATGTATTTTCCCAACCCGTTTCAGTTATCAAATAATTTGATAAAATTGGAAACATGAACATTCCTAGACCACCAAATGCAGTAACGAAGCCAGCAGCTTTACTTCTGTTTTCATTTGGAAAATGTTTTGTTGCCAAAGGTGCCAACATTGGCCCAGAACAAGCACCTAATCCTATTCCGACCATCATACCAAGATTAAGTTGAAACCATAAGCCTGTGTTAAGATTGTTTCCTAGAGAAAAAATTCCTACAGCATAACAAATAAGACCAAATACAACTATTTTACTTCCGCCATATTGATCAGCAAACCTTCCAAATATAGGAGTGAAGATGCCCCAAACTAAAGAATGTAGTGCTACTGCTAAACCAAATTCCGTATTTGAAATTCCACAATCTACTTCAAAATTATTTGAGAACAAGCCAAAAGTTTGTCTAACACCCATTGAGGCATTAACTACAAAGCATGCTGCAACTAAAGTTACTAATGCAAGTTTGTTGGGAAAAAATTTTTTTGTCATTTGATCTTCTTTAAAGCCTGTTTTAAATCTGCGATCAAGTCATTTGAATCCTCTAACCCAACATGAAACCTTATAATATGATGATTTGGCTTAATATATTTTTTATAAACTCTTTGGATTACATGACTTTGATACAAAACTAGGCTCTCAAACCCTCCCCAACTCTGACCTATGCCAAACAGTTTTAGTGAATTAACAAACTTATATAGTGAGTTTCTATTTTTACTAAAGACAACTATTGAGAATAAACCAGTAGAACCAGAGTAATATTTTTTCCAATTTTCATAATTTGTTGTGCCTTTTTTGTGCGGATAAAGAATTTCTTTTATTTTTTTTTCTTTTTTTAGAAAATTAATAATTTTTTTAGTAGTTTCCTCATGCCTCTTAAGCCTAATATCAAGTGTTCGTAAGCCTCTAAGAACTAAATAGGCATCATCTGGAGAAGCCCTGTATCCAAAAAGTTTATTACATAATCTTACTTTTTCGTATACTTTTTTATTTACTGATAAACTTCCTAACATAACATCTGAGTGACCTGAAAAATATTTTGTTCCAGATGAAATCGACATGTCAAATCCTAACTTAAGAGGTTTTATAAAAAAAGGTGTTCCCCAAGTATTGTCTATTGCTGTAATAATTTTTTTCTTTTTGGCAAGTTTTATAATTCTTGAAAGATCCTGAAATTCAAAAGTATTACTTCCTGGATTTTCTACAAATATCATTTTGGTTTTTTTATTTATTTTACTTTCAAGGCTTTTAAAATCTTCCGGATTATAAAAATGAGTTTTAATTTTAAATTCCTTAAGCAATTTTGAAGTAATCATTCTTGTTGGAGCATATACAGCATCTGTAACAACAATTTCATCTCCTGGTCTACATATACTTATTATTGCTAGAGCAACCGAGCCAAAACCTGTTGATGTAAGAAAAGTAGCATGAGCTGACTCAAATTCTGCAATAAAATTTTGCAATGCGATTGTTGTTTGACTACCAGCTCTTCCATATTCATAAAAATCAACTTTTGATCCCTTTTTTACCAATTTTTCTTTTTCTAAAAGTTCCTGCATACTTTTAAAAAAGATAGTAGAATTTCTAACTATAGCAGGATTTGCGGATCTTGAAATTTTATCCTGTGCGAGATGTTTAAGTTTTGTTGTATCAGAATATTTCATTTATATATTTTCACATCCTACAACCCACAAATCATATATAGGATGATCAAATGGTTTTAACGTTGGGCTTGATGAAAAAGACCATCCATTGAAAACAAAAATTTTTTCATCTCTTTTATCTGAAAGATCTTTAACTTGCAAATAGGCCACAACACCAGAATTATTTTTTTCCACTGTTTTTTTACAATTTTTTGGTAAAATTTCTAAATAACCAAATCTTTTTTTTTTTCCAATTATTATGTCTATATTTGAAGTCTTTGCAGTTATCTTATCTAGGGCTTTTAGCTTGACAATTGTTTGTCTTGTTTTTAGTTCTTTCTTTTTTTTTGATTTAATTATCGATATTTCCTGATTTTGATCTGACTCGAGTGAATCAAGTTCTTCTTCAAATGTTGGTTGCAATTCCTGTAGATTTATTTTTTCTTGAGCTAGAACAAGATTGATTTTAAAAAAAAACAACAAAATTAATGTAAAAATTAAATTAGGGTTTCCAGGTTTCATATTTTTTAAAATTTTTTGCCGTTTTACTGATTTTGTTTGGTTTGTAGGCCTCTTTAGTACCAGTTTTATTATCTTTATGAGGTTTTTGCCAAGAATGTTTTTTTTTGTTTAATTCGCCAGGTATAGTGTTGTTTATGTAATGTATCCATGAAAACCAGTCGGATGTTATTTTAGACGCATTTATTTCTCCATTATAAATAACCCATCTTTTTCCTTTCTTGTTTTGATAGTATTTGTTACCAAATTCATCTCTACCGACTAATTTTCCAAAAAAAAATGTGTACAGAAAAGTTCCAAAAGTCTGAGTGTTCCACCAAGTAAAAATTTGCTTTATCATTTTTTCTTATAAATTTTTAAATCCACACAATTTTTAATTGTATCATAATAACATAGACACAAGTAAAATATTGTATATATCTTAAATCATTACTTTCAACAAACATTGAGGAAAAATTATGTCAAAATTTTTAGTAGAAACCCATTATACATGTGTATTCAAAATTGTTCATGAATTAGAAGAGCTTAACGAAAAATCTTTATCAGATATTGATAATAGGCAAGACGGAAGAGTAGAGATTGTTGATGTTACTGTTAACAACAGAAAGACTAAAAAAGCCGGTGCAGATAAGGAAATAAAAAAAAGTGAACTTGAAGAAAATTTAAAAATTAATCATAAATCAGAGTCAAAAAAAAGCGATACAATTAAATCAGCTATTATAAATAAGTCCTTAAAAGTTGGTGAGGGCTACAATTCTAAAAATTCTAGTAAAAGATTTCAGATGCCTGCTCGTAGAAAAGGGTATATTCAAAAAGCAACAGTGGGGGATCATAAAGTTTATTTACACACTGGGGAGTATGATGATGGTAAAATTGGTGAAATTTTTATCGATACAAATAAAGAAGGAGAGTTAGTTAAAGCACTAATGAATAACTTTGCGATAGCTATTTCGTTAGGGCTTCAATACGGGGTGCCTCTCGAAGAATTTGTTGATGCATTCTTAGATACTAAATTTGAACCATCGGGTAAAGTTTATGGAAATGATAGGATTTTAAGCGCAACTTCAATTTTAGATTATATTTTTAGAGAATTAGCAATTTCTTATTTAGATAAAGAGGAACTGGCACATACACCTAGTATTAATACTTCGGTAAAAGAAAAAGAAAATAATAACGATGACCAATTTTTAAAAATTGTAAAAAATATAACAAGCAAAGGCTTTATAAGAAGTAATTATAAAGAAAAGTTAGTCGACCTAAGTGATGTTAGAATTAACTTAAAAAGTAAAACTTAATTAATTTTTTTAATAGTTTTAATATTTAGTTCTTTTAATTGCTTTTCATCAACTTCCGAAGGTGCATTCATTAAAAGATCTTGTGCATTTTGGTTCATTGGAAATAAAGTAACCTCTCTTATATTTATTTGATCTGCTAAAAGCATTACTATTCTATCAATACCAGGGGCCATGCCGCCATGAGGTGGTGCTCCATATGAAAGTGCTTTAATCATTCCTGAGAAATTCTTCTCAACCATTTCTTTTGAATACCCTACCTTACCAAAAACTTTAAATAAATATTCGGTAATGTGATTTCTAATTGCACCTGATGATAATTCATAACCATTACAAACTAGATCGTACTGGTAGGCTAATATATCTAGTGGATCTTTCTTATCGAAATTTTGCATATCAATTTGAGGCATTGAAAAAGGATTGTGACTAAAATCAATTTTCTTTTCTTTATCGTTATAATGAAACATGGGATAATCAACGATCCAGCAAAAATTAAATTCTGAATTATTAATTAAATTTAGTTCTAGTGCTATTTTCTGTCTTGCTATTCCAGCAAATTTATTAGCATCTGAAATGTTATTACAAACAAAAAAAACAGAGTCATTTTCATTAATTTTACATTTTTTTAAAAGTTTCTTAATTGCTTCTTCTGAAAAAAATTTTGATATTGGTCCCTTACCAACTATTTTACCGTTGTTTTTTTCAAAAGTAATATAGGCCAAACCACTTGCACCTTCTGAAATCGCCCAATTATTTAAATTATCAAAAAAACTTCTTGGTTTTGAGTGAGTTGCTTTAACTGGAATAGCTTTCACAATCCCCTTTTTATTAATTATTTCCTTAAAAATCTTAAGCTTTACTTCGTCAGATTTAAATATATCTGTTACGTTGATTAATTCTATTGGGTTTCTTAAGTCGGGTTTGTCTGTACCGTATTTTTCTAATGATTCATTGTAAGTAATTCTTGGAAAAGGATGTTTGTTTATTTTTTTTCCTTTTCCAAACTTAGAAAAAAGTTCATAAAATAACGGCTCCACTTCTTTAAATATATCGTCTTGTTCGGCAAAAGACATTTCCAAATCAAGTTGGTAGTGTTCACCCGGACTTCTGTCTGCCCTTCCATCCTCATCTCTAAAACATGGAGCTATTTGAAAATATTTATCAAAACCAGAAATCATTATCATTTGTTTAAATTGTTGAGGAGCTTGAGGTAAAGCATAAAATTTACCTTTATGAGTTCTGCTTGGAACTAAAAAGTCTCTAGCTCCCTCGGGGCTTGAGGCTGTTAGAATTGGTGTTTGAAATTCTAGAAAATTTTTTTCTATCATCTTTGATCTTATAAAAGATATAACTTCTGACCTTAATTTAATATTTTCATGCATTTCTTTCCTTCTCAAATCAATAAATCTAAATTTTAGCCTTATGTCCTCTGGATATTCTTGCTCACCGAATACAGGCATTGGTAAATCTTTAGCTTCTGATAAAATTTCAAAATTTTTAATTCTAACCTCTATTAGACCTGTTTTTAATTCTTTGTTTTGGGTTTCTGCAGATCTTTTAACTACAGATCCATTAATCATAATAACTGATTCCGGTTTTAATTTTTCCAAAACCTTAAAATTTTTTTCATCATTTTCTATTACACATTGAGTTATTCCAAAGTGATCTCTTATATCTAAAAATAGTAAATTTCCATGGTCCCTTTTTCTATGTAACCACCCAGATAATCTTACATTTTTTCCGACACTTTTTTCGTTTAATTCATTGCAGTTATGTGTTCTATATTTATTCATAAAATTAAATTAATTTAGTTTTTGCAAAACCTTTTTGATTAATTGTAAATTGATCGGTTTTGCTTTGGTCAAAGATAAATTGTCGATTGAACTAGAAAATAAGTTAATTTTTTCATATGATCTATCAATGTTGTTTAAAATATAATCAATATTCTTTTTACTAATTTGTATTTGTTTATCAGAAAAGTTTTTTGTCAATATAACCCTAATTAAATCATCTGTAGGCAAATCAATACCAATATCAATAAAACTTGTAAATCTTGAATTTAAATCTTTTAATTCTATTTTAAACTTTTTAATTGAAATAGGCGAACTTATAATCAAATATTTATTATCTTGAAATGCCGTATTGATAATAGAATAAAGTAAATTTTCATCTATATTATTTGAAAAATCATCAATAATAAGACATTCCTTTGTCTTATGTTTCTCTAAAATCTTCTCATCAACTTTATTTGCATTAATTAATATAGATTGAATTTTACTCATTAATATATTCGCTAGGTGTGTTTTTCCACAACCCTTTGGTCCGAAAATATTTACGAACCTGCTAGGCCAACTGGGCCAACTTTCTATTAACTTAAATGCGTTAAAATTGTTTTTAGCCACATAAAAATCTTGACTAGAGTAACTTTTTTTAAATGGAAAATTAAATATTAATTGTTCTGACATTTAGGTGTTTAAATATAAATTCCACTCGTTATGTAATATTTCAAATCGAAAGCCATTTTCTCTAAATCTCTCCTGTAAATTTTTTATTTTTCCAAAAAATTTTATTTTAATTTTAGCTGATTCATTATCGATTTTCTCTACTGAATAAGTTTCAATTAAACTAATTCCCTTAATTTTATCAATTATTTTTTTAATTGAAGTCATGTCTGTTATTTTTGTGTTTACTGTAAGATAAGACGGTGTAGAAATATCAATTAGATTTTCCTCTTTCCATACTTCATTTATATAATTCTTTAGATTTAAAATTATATCTCCTCTTGCTTCTGCATTTTCATAATTTTCTAATACAAAATCAATTTTTTTTACTTTATTTATTCCAGAAAGATTAATTTTTAAAAATGCATTTAATTGTTTTTTATCATATCGTAGAATTATAATAGTGCTATTTTTTATTTCATAATTATCAACAAGTCTTGATAAATTGCTTTCCTCCAGAGTTAGAAGGTTTTTTTTTATAAAATCAATGTCATCAAGATTTTCTATAGGTAAAATAAAGCTTATATTTTGTGAATCTTCATGTCTATTCCACTCCTCAAAAAATTTATTTTTTGAAAATACATGTAGGTTCGAGTCTAAAATTAAAATTGGGTAAACTAACATATCTAGTTTTTTTTCTTCAGAATAAGAAATGTTTTTTTCTTGTAAAAATTTCTCTACTAACTTCCTGTTAAAAACTACTGCCACTTTTAAGTTGTAATCATTATCGATGATTTTTTCTTCGATTATTTTATAACTTAAAATAAAAGTTTTTATTGTTTGTGCATTAGTACTAAGTAATTCTTTTTGGTCTTTCTGTCTAATTATACTTATAATGAGTTTTTCAAAACCCTTTTTAAAAGCGACTTGCAGATACTTATTTCTGTAATTTTGAGCATTTGTTTTGCCCATAATCTCAATATTATCAACAGTAAAAGCTCTTGTAGCGCTGAAAACATTTTGAGTTTTTGTAAAAAATAATATTATTAATAATAAAATAATAAATTTTTTCATAAACTATCTAATTATCATTTTATTGATGAAAAAAACAAAAAATAGTTACAAAAAAAGTGGCGTAAATATTGAAACTTCATATAATTTTACCAATTATATCAAAAAATACTCCGAACAATCCTTTAAAAAAAAATTAAATAAAACTAGTAAAAATAACATAGGAAGCTTTGGCTCGATTTTTGATATAAAACCATACAAAATTAAAGATCCTTTGATTGTCAGTAGTACTGATGGTGTTGGTACAAAGTTAGAAATTGCAAATCAATTTAACAAATTTGATACCATCGGGATAGACCTGGTAGCAATGTGTGTTAATGATCTTATAGTTCAGGGTGCACAACCATTGTTTTTTTTAGATTACATAGCAACTGGAAAATTAAAACTTTCCAAAATGAAAAAAATAATGAAGGGAATTATTAATGGGTGTAAAATTTCAAATTGTGTACTTGTTGGTGGCGAGACCGCAGAGATGCCTGGAACTTATGAAAAAAATAAATTTGATTTGGCGGGATTTTCTGTGGGAATAGTTTCTAGAAATAAAATATTAAATAAGAATAAAGTAAGAGAAAATGATATAATTTTAGCTATTCCTTCGAGTGGTCTTCATTCAAACGGTTTCTCTTTGATAAGAAAAATTTTAAAAAATGAAAAAATTAATAAATTTTTGAAAAAAGAATTACTCTTACCTACAAAAATTTATACGGACGAAATTTTAAAGCTTGTTAAAAAGAATTTGGTAAACTCTTCTGCTAATATTACTGGAGGTGGTTTAATAGAAAACATTCCAAGATCAATTCCTGAAAATCTTGGAGCAAATATTGATCTATCGAAAATTAAAGTTTTAAAAATTTTCAAATGGCTTAAAAGTAAAAATATTACTGACATCGAAATGTTAAAAACTTTTAATTGTGGTGTAGGTTTTTGTTTAATAACTGAAAGTAAAAATGTTAAGAAAATAAATCGGTATTTCAATCAAAAATTTAGGCCTTACCCCATTGGATATGTCTCAAGATCTTCGAAAAAAATAAATCTAATAAATAAAATAAAATGGTAAAAAAAAAAGCTTGTGTATTTATTTCTGGTTCTGGCACAAATCTAAGGTCAATTATTAGTAATTCCAGAGATTACAATTTCCCAATAAATATTTGTTTAGTTGTTTCGAATAATAAAAAAGCTAAAGGGATAATTTATGCAAAGAAATTTTCAATTCCTCATATGAGTCTTAGTGCAAATAAATATGATTTTGAAAAAACCGTTATAAAAACATTAAATGAAAAAAAAATTAAACTAATTTGTCTTGCGGGTTTTATGAAAATTTTGTCTAAAAAGTTTATAAGAGAATTTAAGGGAGAGATTATTAATATTCATCCTTCCCTTTTACCAATGTATAAAGGATTAAATACATTTCAACGTGTATTGAAATCAAAAGAAAAATTTACTGGTTGTACTGTACATTTTGTTGATGAAAAATTAGATAATGGAAAAATAATAATTAAAAAAAGAGTAATTATTGATAAAAAAGATAATGTTGACACACTTAAAAAAAAAGTTCAGTTCCAAGAATATAAAGCTTACTCGAGTGCAATACGTAAAATTTTCAGTTCTGGTTAGTTTTTAAAAAAGAATTCTATCTCTTTTTTTGCATTTTCTACTGAGTCTGATCCATGAATAGAGTTTTTGTCTATTGATATACCGTATTTTTTCCTAATAGTGCCATCCTCTGCGTTTTTAGGGTCTGTAGCGCCCATTATTCTTCTATTTTCTTTTATTGCGTTTTCTCCCTCTAAAATCATTACAGTTATTGGACCAGATGACAAATAATTACATAATCTATCATAAAAGGGTTTTGTTTGATGTACTCTATAAAATTCTGCGGCCTCATCTTTAGATACTTGAATTTTTTTTTCTTTAACTATCTTTAAATTGTTTTTTAAAAAATATTCTTTAATATTTTCAGTAAGATTTCTTTCAACTGCATCTGGTTTAACTATAGATAGAGTTTTCTCAACACTACTCATAATTTTCTTCAACAAGCTGATTTAATAATCTAACTCCAAATCCTGTTGCACCACCTGAGTTTAAAGCTCCTCCATACTTAGAAAAAGCCATTCCAGCAATATCTAAATGTGCCCAAGGAGTTTTGTTTAATATAAATCTTTGTAAAAATTGCGCTGCCGTGGTTGAGCCAGCACCACCAACATAATTAATATTTTGAACGTCTGCGTTTTTAGAATTCATAAGTTTATCATAATTTTTATGTAGAGGCATTCTCCACACTTTTTCCTCGACTTTTTCGCCTGCATTATAAATTTGCTGAGATAATTTATCATCGTTTGAAAATAGACCTGCATATTCTGATCCTAAAGAAACTATAATTGCACCTGTTAAAGTAGCTAAATCTACAATAAATTTTGGTTTAAATTTTTTTTCAGTAAATGTTAATGCATCAGCTAAGACTAGTCTTCCCTCTGCATCTGTGTTTAAGATTTCAATAGTTTTACCACTGTAAGATTTTACAATATCGCCTGGTCTTTGAGCATTTCCACTAACCATATTTTCTACAAGTCCTACGACACCCACAGCATTGATTTTTGCTTTTCTCAATGCAAAGTTTTTCATCAAACCTACGACTGTAGCTGATCCTGCCATATCATAAGTCATATCTTCCATAAATCTTGCGGGTTTTAATGAATATCCACCAGTGTCAAAACAAACGCCTTTTCCAACAAATGCTAATGGATTGGAATTATTTTTTGCCCCATTCCATTCCATAGTAACAAGATATGATCCTCTGATGCTTCCCTGTCCCACGCCAAGTAAAGCATGCATACCAAGTTTATTTAATTTTTTTTCATCATATATGTTTACTTTTAATCCATCTTTTCTAAGAGAGTTTAATCTTTTGGCATACTCATCTGGATGCAAAACGTTCCCAGGCTCTGAGACTAAGTCTCTAGCATAAAAAGTTCCCTCTTCTAAAGCTTTAAATTTTAATTGATTTTGAACCGAAGGTTTATTTTTATTACCTACTACATTGATTGAAATTAATCTTGTATCTTTTTTTGTTTTATATTTTTTAAACTCGTAAGATTTTAATTTTAAACCATGAAGAAAATAACCTAAAAAATTGTTATTTTTACCTATTACGCTATCAGAAATAATAAAGTATTCACTATTTTTTCCAAAGTTTATTTTTTTGTAAAATTCAGCTCCTAAGTTTTCTGTGTCAGAGGTTTTTAGATTTTTTTTAATTGATATTAATACTATTTTTTTTTTAGAATTAACCTCAAAAATAAATAAATTTTTTTTTTGGTCAACTGTTTTTATCAAGTCACTTATGTATGAAAATTCAATATTAGATAGATATTTTTTTAATCCGTCCGTGCTATACTTTTCATCACAAAATAAAACAAGGTTTGAAGACTTACTGCTTGTTTTTTTTAAATAATTTAATTTAATGGACATAAAAACCTATATTTGAAGATTTTGCGTTATATTTGCTGTTAATATTTATCATTTGGTCAACCTTAGATTGAAATTTTTATTAAGTTGCTTTAATTATATACAAAAACTGTAAAAATGTTGAGCAATAAAATTTATAACCACTTTTTAATAGAATTAAGTAAGTATTTTTTCTTAGTATTATTCACTTTTAGCATTATTGTGTGGACTGTACAGGCCGTTAATTATTTGGACCTTATAGTAGACGACGGACATGCAGTCGCAGTTTACTTAAAATATGCCATACTAAATATACCTAAAATTTTAACAAAGTTTATACCATTATCTTTTTTAATTGCTTTGTTTATAACAATTATAAAATTTGAAGATGAAAGTGAATTTATAATACTTTGGACGTCTGGTCTTAACAAAATAAAAGTAGTAAATTTCTTTTTTAAGGTTTCTATTGTAGTAACAATTTTACAATTATTATTTGCATCAATTATTAATCCAAAGTTTTTAAATCACTCTAGATATTTAATTAAATCATCAAATTTAGATTATATTTCAAGTATGATCAAATCAAATAGATTTAACGACACTGTTGAAGGTCTCACAATTTATATTGAAGAAAAAGATGAAAACGATTTTATGAAAAATATATTCATTAGAGATGATAGCCAAATTTTAAAAGGATTAGCTAGTTCAAATGGTGAATCAGAAAATGTAACTATTTTTGCTAAACAAGGAAAAGTTGAGGAAAGTGGTGAAAGTTATTTAGCATTAGAAGATGGAACAATTCAAACACAGAATGAGAATAAAAAAATTGAATCTATCAATTTTAAAAAAACAAAACTTCTTCTACGGGGAATGAAAACTAAATCTATCATAATGCCAAAAATACAAGAAACATCATCAAAAGTACTTGTGAGATGTTTATTTGAAAAAAATCTTGAGGAACAATTGCTAAATTGTCCGAAAACAAAATCAAAAATAGACGCATTATCAGAAATTAATAGAAGATTTGGTATGCCACTTTATATTCCGTGTATCACATTGTTGTTATCTTTTCTTTTAATCTCAAAACACGAAAGTAAAAGAAAAAATCTATATAAATATTTTTATTTTTCTTTATCTTTTATTACTTTAATTATGGCAGAAATTTTAGTGAGATATTCAGGAAAATCATATACTTACTCATATATTTATTATTTTATACCAATACTATTTGCTCCAATATTTTATCTGATTTTATTTAAAAAATTTTATAATGAAAACTTAAGAAAATAAAAATGAATAATTTTGTCATAAATAAATATTTAATAATTGAATTTTTAAAAGCTTTTTTAAATATTGTTTTAATTTTTTGTTGTTTGGGATTAATATTAAATTTGTTTGAAGAAATTAATTATTTTAAAAATTATGATATTGGTATTTTAATGCCTCTAGGATTATCCTTAATGATAATTCCTAGTATTCTAATTAACCTATTGCCATTTATTTTATTTCTTTCATCTATGTGGGTTTTTATTAAATTAAAAAATAACAGGGATATATTAGCTTTAAAAACATTTGGATTTTCTAATCTAAGTTTTTTAATTTTATTCTCACTAACATCTGTTTTTATTTCTACTATAATTTTATTTGCATTTAATCCTCTTACATCTATTACGGTAAAGTACTATGAGGATATAAAAGGTAAATATGATATAGATAAATCTCATCTTGCTTCGATAAATTCGAATGGGATTTGGATTAGAGAAAAATATCAAAATAATATCCATATAATTAAATCACAAAAATTTGAAGGTGATCGCCTTATCAATGTTTCGATTTATAAACTAGATGAAAATAATACTTTGATAGAAAGAATAGAGGGAGAACAAGCTATAATTTCTGAAAATCCATGGATAATTCAAAACGGTTTCAAAAAAAACTTTTTGGAAAAAACGGCAAAAGAAGAATTTCTCACCTTTGAATTTGATTCTACATTTAGTGAGGAAAAGCTTAATTCAATTTATTCAAATTTAGACACCATATCTTTTTATAATTTGATAACCAATATGGATGATTTAGTAAAAAAAGGTTACAATCCGAAGCTTTTGATGGAAAAAAAACACTTTTATTTATCACTGCCATTTTTTTTAGTTTTAATGGTTTGTTTAGCTGGAATTTTTTCACTTGGCTCTAATGACAGGAAACAAAATACCTATTATATTTTACTTTCGATAGTTGTATGCGTAATTATATTTTACTTTAAAAATTTCTCTACAGCATTAGGAACTACAGAAAGAATACCTATGTTAGTCTCAGTATGGTCACCAATAATCATTTTATCATTATTTTGTTCGGTAGGAGTAATGCAAATAAATGAAAAGTAGATTTATTAAATATTTATTGTTTATGTTCTTTTGTAATTTTTTACAAACTTCTTTTGCAAAAGAAGTCTATATAAATGCCTCTACCGTAGAATTGGATAAAGTAACTAAAGTTGTTTACGCTAAAGGTAATGTTGAAATATATGATAATCTCAAAAATAAAATATTTAGTGAAAGCGCAGTATATGATAAATCAAAAGGTATTGTTAAAACTATAGGACCTACCAAAATTATTACATCTGGAAAATATGAAGTTGAAGGTAAAGATATGTTTTATGATGATAATAAAAAAATTATATATTCTGAAAATTTTACAGTAATAACTGATATTAACGGAAATAAAATATCTGTAGATATGTTTAATTACTTAACTTTAAAAAGCATGTTTTTCTCTACGGGGGAAATAGAAGTCAAAGATAATAGACAAAACAAATATTTTTTTTCTGAAATTTATATAGATGAAAAAAGTAAAAAAATAGTTGGAAGTGATATTAAATCCTTTTTTAACGACGAATCTTTTAAAGCTGATGAAAGAAATGAACCTAGATTTTATGCAAATAGCGGTACAATAACTCCAGAAAATACTATTTTTGAAAAAGGTGTTTTTACTTCTTGTAAAAAAAGAGAAGGAAAAAAATGTCCCCCTTGGGCGATAAGAGCTAAAAAAATCGAACATAGTTCAGCAAAAAAAACAATTTATTATCATGATGCAGTAATGCAGATTTATGATTTTCCTGTCTTTTATTTTCCAAAATTTTTTCATCCCGATCCAACTGTTAAAAGACAATCTGGTTTTTTATTTCCGACTTTTGCCGACAATTCTTTGGTAGGTTTTGGAACAACAATTCCTTATTTCTGGGCAATATCAAAAGACAAAGATATGACAATAACTCCAAAATTTTACGCAAATGAAAATATTTTAATATTGAATGAATATAGACAAGCATTTAACAATGCTTTTTTATTAGTGGATACAAGTTATACTCAAGGTTATAAAAAAAATAACAATCAAAAACTTCCAGGATCGAGAAGTCATTTTTTCACAAAATTTAATGTAAATTTTGCTGATGATGAGTATTTTAATGATTTAGAAATAAATATACAACGGGTTTCTAATCCTACTTATCTAGAGGTTCACGAAATTCAAACAGAACTTGCAAATTACGAAAATAACATTTTACTGACAAATTTGAATTATGAATTTCAAGATAATCTTAATTATTTAGGATTATCAGCAAGTGTTTACGAAGATTTAAAAAAAGTGGATAGGTCAAGGTATGAATATATATTACCAAATTTATCTTTTGAAAGAAATCTTATCGCAGATGAGGATATTGGGTTAATAAATATTTTTAGTAACGCTTATTTAAAAAATGTTGATGTAAATCAAACAACAAAAATGTGGGTGAATGACGTTAATTGGAAATCTAGGTCTTTTAGTAATTTTGCCGGTGTACAAAGTGAGGTTGAAGGTTTATTAAAAGTCGTAAATTATGAAGCTGATGCAAAAAAATATAAAACTGATGGTTTAAATTCTGAAATTTCAAGCGCAATAGCTTACAACGCAAGTTTACCTCTAACGAAAAAAAATAATACTAGTAACAGAATTAATTTTTTAACTCCTAAAATTTCTGCAAGATTTGCCCCAGGACATATGAGAAATATACAAGATGATGATTTGAAATTATCATATTCAAACTTATTTTCTATAAATAGAAACTCACAAAGCGATGTGATTGAGAGAGGTTCCAGTATAGCTCTTGGAATAGAGCTTTCAAATAAAGATTTAGATAATAATAATGCAGCAGGAGATGAAAATTATTCACTTTCAATTGGGCAAGTTTACAATATTGAAGAAAATCAGGATATTCCCTTAAGGAGTTCACTGCATCAAAAAACTTCAGATATAGTTGGTAAAGGCTTTTTTAAATTAAGTGATAACTTGAAACTTACAAATGAGTTTTCTATAGATCATAATTATAATGATATAAATTATAATGAACTAGGTGCAAATCTTATAATGGGTAACGCTAATTTTAACTTAAAATATTTAGAGGAAAATAATCATATTGGAAGTTCAAATTATATAAGGTCTGACTTAAAAATTGAGATTAACGATACAAGTGAAATGAAATTTGATTTTAAAAGAAATCTTGAGACAGAGTCTACAGAGTTTTATAGTTTAGCTTATGACTATTTGAACGATTGTTTAAGAGCAGGATTAGTCTTTAGAAGAAAATTTTATGAAGATAGAGACGTTGAGCATACTGATACTCTTATGTTCAAAATATCACTAATTCCTTTGGGTGATGCATTTGGACCTACAATTAAATAATGAAGAAAACAATAAATTTTATTTTTGTAACTTTATTTTTTTTATTACATAGCTCATTCGCGCATTCTATTATAAAAAATTCAGTAATTATTTCAGTTGGGAATTTACCAATAACTCAGCTTGATCTAGTGAAAGAAATGCGTTTAATTTCTATTTTAACAAATAATAAAATAGACAATTCAAATAAAGAGCAAATTAAAGCTATTGCTGTTCAATCTCTAATTAAAAGAAAAGTAAAAGAAATTGAAGTTAATAAGTTTAACATACATGAATATAACAAAAGAGATCTAGAAAATCTAATTTCAAATGCATATCAAAATATTGGCACAGATGAAAATGGCTTAAAAAATATTATGAGGAAAAATAATCTTAATTTTAATGATTTAAAAAAAAAATTTGAAGTTGATTTGAAGTGGAATACTTTAATATTTCAATTATATAAAAATAGAATAGTTCTTAATATGTCTGAAGTTGAAGAGAAAATAAACTCAACTATCGAAAATATTCAAGAAAAAAGGAGATACTTACTGTCGGAAATAGAAATAGAACAAAAAAAAGAAGATGGGAAAATAATTCTAGATGAAATTTATAAAAGTATAAGTGATGAGGGTTTTGAAAAAACTGCAAAAAAATTTAGTATTTCTGATTCTTCTGAATATGGTGGAAATATTGGATGGATTGAAGAAAAGAATTTGTCAGGAAAAATTTTTCAAAGTATTAAAGATTTAAAAACAGATGCGGTATCTAAACCTATATATTTAGAAAATACTATAGTTATTATTAAAAAGGTTGGTGAAAAAGTTTTTGAAAAAGATATAGAGAAAATAAAAAATAGAATAGTTGTTCAAGAAAAAAATAAGAAGTTACAGATGTTTTCAAAATCACATTTTTCTAACCTGGAAAAAATCATACAAGTTAATTTTTTATGAGAAAATTAGTTGCAATAATTGCTGGGGATCCTGAAAGTATTAATTCAGAAATATTAGCTAAAGCTTGGAGAGATAAAAGATCATTCGGTGGTTTGGATATTTTTGTTATAGGAAATTACGACTTAATAAAAAAACAATTAAAAATTTTAAAAATTAAACTAAAAATGAATAAAATTCATAGTATTGATAATCAAAATTTGAAAAAAAATTTAACAATTTATGATGTGCCTTTAAAATTTAATAAACCATTTAATATTTCTAAAATAAATAAAAAAAATTATATAATTAAATGCCTTGAGTTAGGCATAAAACTTTCAAAATTAAATAGAATTGTTGGATTTGTTAATTGTCCGATTAATAAAATCGATGTTTTTAAAAAAAACATTGGTGTAACCGAATTCCTTGCAAAAAAATCTGGTGTCCTTGGTAAGGAAGCAATGCTTATTTATAATAAAAGGCTGTCTGTAAGTCCAATTACAACCCACTTAAATCTCAGAAAAGTTTCAGTTAATATTAATAGTAAAAAAATAGTAAATAAAATAGTTACAATAAATAACTTTTTTGTGAAAATATTTAAAATTAAACCTAAAATTTGTGTTACAGGATTAAATCCACATAATGATGAAATGAGAAATAATTGTGAGGAAAAAAAAATTATTTTACCTACTATTAAATATCTTAAGAGAAAAGGAATTAAAATTCAGGGACCTGTTCCTGCAGATACTGCTTTTTTAAATCTTAACGAAAAGGATTTTGATGTTATGGTTGGCATGTATCATGATCAAGTTTTAGCACCTTTTAAAGCACTGTTTGCATTCAAAGCTATTAATATTACACTTGGTCTACCTTTTTTAAGGATTTCTCCCGATCACGGAACTGGTAGAGAAATTATAGGGAAAAATTTAGCGGATCCATCAAGTCTTTTAGAAGCCATAAGATTTTTTAAAAGAATAGATGTATAAACTAAAGAAATCACTGGGACAAAACTTACTTATTGATAAAAATGTAATAAAGAAAATCCTATCAGCTGTTAATTTAGAAAATCAAGTAGTTTTTGAAATAGGTCCAGGTAATGGAAATTTAACCTTACCAATAATTGAAAAAAAAATAAAAAAAATTATTCTTATAGAAAAAGATGAAAAATTTTGTAAAATTTTAAAACAAAAATTTTTAAATTATCAAAATATTGAGATTTATAATCAAGATATACTTAAATTTAATTTAGATAGTATTTCATCAAACAATGTGATTGTTTTTGGAAATTTGCCATACAATATCTCAACCCAAATTCTAGTTAACTTTCTAAAAGTAAAAAAATGGCCGCCTTTTTATAAAAAGGTTATATTTATGTTTCAAAAGGAAGTAGCAGATAGAATTATTGCTAAATGTAATACCAAAGCTTATGGTAGAATAACAGTTCTTGCGAATTTTAGATTTGAAATTATTAAAAGTTTCAATGTTTCAAAAAATTGTTTTTTTCCAAAACCTTCAGTAGATTCAAAGATTCTAGTATTTAAACCTAAAAATAATTCAAGCTATAAAATTTTAAATATTAAAAATTTAGAAAAAATAACAAATATTTTTTTTTCTAATAGAAGAAAAATGATAAATAAACCCTTCTCGAAAATATTTAGAGATCACATAACGGTGGCAAAAAAACTGAAGATAGATTTAAGCATAAGACCATCTGAATTATCATGTCGAGATTACTACAAATTGACAGAATATTACGAAAAAGTTGTTTAATAAACTTATATATTTGTACGTTTTAAAATTATTTTTTTTATTTCTTTAAAACAATTTTCGACATTATCATTTGTAATTACATAATCATATTCATTTGAATGTTTTATGTCCTCAGAGTATGCAAGAAGCCTATCTTTGATTGACTCTTTACCGTCTTGATTTCTTGCTATAAGTCTTTTTTCTAGTTCTTCCTTGCTAGGAGGTAATATGAAAATTTTTAGTAAATTTAACTCTTTAAATTCACTTAATTGTTGTGCTCCTTTCCAATCAATATCAAACAATACATTGCAATTATTTTTAATAATTTCATCAACTGACGACTTTGAAGTTCCATAATAATTCCCAAATATTTTTGTATGTTCGTAAAAAGTATTTTTTTTAACTAAACTTAAAAATTTTTCGTGTTTAACAAAGTGATAATCGACACCATCTACTTCGTTCGGTCTTGCTTTCCTGGTTGTATGTGAAACTGAAATTCTAAAAGTATTATCTGATTGCTGTATTTTTTTCGAAAGAGTGGTTTTTCCTGCGCCTGAAGGGGATGACAAAACAAGCATAAGAGGTCTGCTACTCTGTTTGTTCATCAATTAACACTTCTGTAAGTTTACTTAGATTTGCTCTCAATAAACTTTATAGCATCTCCTACTGTTAATATTTTTTCAGCTTCATTATCAGAAATTTCTGAACCAAATTCCTCCTCAAAAGCCATAACTAACTCTACAGTATCTAAGCTGTCTGCTCCTAGATCGTCGATAAAACTTGCTTCATCAGTAACCTTTTCTTCTTCTACTCCCAAATGATCAGCAACTATTTTTTTAACTGTTGCTCCTACATCTTTTGACATTTAATTCCTTTTGTTTGATTTTTCCTTAAGTTGGTTATTAAATTATTTTTTTTCTTTGTCAAGACATATACATCCCGCCATTAACATGCATTGTTTCTCCAGTAATGTACGATGCCGACTCAGAAGATAAAAAGGCTACACAGTTTGATACATCGTCACCTGTTCCTAATTTACCCATTGGAATTCTTGAGGTTAAATACAACTTTACTTTTTCTGCAATATTTGAGGTCATATCAGAAGTTATGAAGCCTGGCGAAACACAATTTATGGTGATATTTTTTTTTGCATACTCTATTGCAAGACTTTTTGACATCCCAACAATACCTGCTTTAGAAGCTGAATAATTTGCTTGGCCTAAATTACCACTGTGGCCAACTATTGATGTAATATTAACTATTCTTCCATATTTATTTTTTAACATTTTTTTAATTGCATACTTTGATAATAGAAAAGTCGATGTTAAATTTATATCAAGAACTTTTTTCCATTCCTCATCTTTCATTCTTAATGATAAATTATCTGAATTTACTCCAGCATTATTTATTAAAATATCTAAACCGCCCAACTCTAACGAAACATTTTCAATAAACTCTTCAATTTTTGAATGATCGGAAATATCAAATTTTTTTATTTTAATATTTGTATTTTGCTTTTTTAATAAATCTAATTTATTAACATTGGTTCCTGTTCCAAGAACATCTCCTTCTAGTGAGATAAATTTTTTAATAATTGATCCCCCAATACCTCCAGTTGCCCCTGTTACTAAAATTTTCTTATTTCTAAAATTAATCATTTAAGATCTTTTATTTCCTCTATTGTATTTATACTTTTAGACAAAACTTTGTCACTAATTCTTTTTACTAAACCTGATAAAACCTTTCCAGGGCCAATTTCTATAAATTCCTTAACATCATTTTTTATCATAAATTCAACGCTTTCTCTCCATCTAACTTTAGAAAATATTTGTTCTACCAACAATTTTTTTATTTCATCAGAACTTTTGGTAGGTTTGGCTGTAACATTACTTACCAACTGAATAGATAAGTCCTGAAAATTAACTTTGTGAATTTCTTTTTCCATTTTGTAGGCCGCAGGTTTCATCAAGGAGCAGTGAAATGGTGCGCTAACAGGAAGAAAAATAGATTTTTTTTTGTTATTTTTTAGAATTTTATTAATTTCATTAATAGCACTTGTGTCGCCACTTAAAATAACTTGACTATAGGAATTGTCATTAGCAATTTCACAAATACCATTCTCTTTTTTTATTTCTTGGATATATGTTTCTAATTCATCTATTTGTAATCCCATAACTGCTAACATTGATCCCTTGCCCTCTGGCACAGCATCTTGCATGTATTTACCTCTTTGATTTAAAAGAACCAAAGCATCACCAAAAGCTAATGACCCTGACGCTACAAGTGCGCTGTATTCTCCTAAAGAATGACCAGCAAAATATTTAATATTTTTTTTTATTTGAAAATTAAATTCTTCCGTAATCAATTTTAATATTGAATAACTTATTGTCAAAATTGCAGGTTGAGTATTTTTTGTAAGTTTTAACTCAGATTCTGGACCATCTAATATTATTTTTGAAAGCTGATAATTTAACTTTTCATCAGCTTCTTTAAAAATTTTTTTAACTAAATCAAATTTTTTATATAATTCACTACCCATACCAACAGATTGTGAACCCTGACCTGGAAATATTAATGCTTTCATTCTTAAAGTGATTAAACACTATTATTACTATTGTACAAACAAATTTTAAATAGTATAAGTCCGTTTTTAAAAGTATTATTTATAGAGAAAATGGCATTTTACGAACACACATTTATTGGAAAACAGGACCTCTCGGACAAAGAGGTTGATAATTTGGTAAACAAATATTCTGAAATAATTAATAAATCAGGAAAAATATTAAAAACAGAAAAATGGGGATTGCTTAATCTAGCAACAAAAATAAAAAAAAATAGAAAAGGAATTTTTGTACATTTTAAATTTGAAACAGAAAAAGATAAGTCGGTAAAGGAAGTAGAGGAAAAACTAACGGTAGATAATAATATTATCAGATATTTAACTGTAAAATATGACAAGCTAGACTTAAAAAAAGAATATTTTGCACAAACTACAAAGTAAATTATGAGAAGAGACAAAAAAAAACAGAGAAAAGGCAGTGGTTATGGAAATAAACTTAGTCTCTTTCAAAAGCCAGAAGTAAGATTTAAAAAAAATTGTCCTCTTTCAATAAAAAATGCCCCTGCTGTAGATTATAAAAATATAAAATTAATTAGAAGGTATATTTCTGATACAGGAAAAATTTTACCCTCACGAATAACTTCTGTATCTCAAAATAAACAGAGACAGCTAGCTACGGCTATAAAAAGAGCAAAAATTTTAGGTCTAGTCTAAATGCAAGTAATACTATTAGAAGATATAAGAAACTTAGGTAAAATCGGTGAAGTTGTAGACGTAAGAGACGGATACGGAAGAAATTTCCTTTTAAGATTGGGGAAGGCTTTAAGAGCTGATAAAGAAAATATTGCATTTGTTAACAAAAAAAAAGAAGAAATAAATAAAAAAAGTGTTGAACAGAAAAAAATAGCAAAAAAAGTTCTTGAAAAAATTAAAAATAAGAAATTAATTTTTAAAAAAGAAACGAAAGAAAATGGTGAATTATTTGCTGCTATAAAACCTCGGGAAATTTCTAAATATTTCAGTGAAAACTTCAAAGAAACAATACATCCCTCTCAAATTGATTTAAAACAAGAGATAAATAAAGTTGGAAAGTTTTCGCTTTTGATAAATTTACATTCGGATCTTGTATCGGAATTACATGTTTTAGTTGAAAAAAAAGAGACCAAATAATCTATAAATTTCTCCACAGTCGAAAAATAAAGTTAATAACTTTTATATTTTATTAGAATGTCTTTTCTATAGTATTAATAAAATTTATGGAAAAACTTAAATTAAATAATTCAAATAATAGTAAAAGTAAAATATTACCTTCAAATTTAGAAGCTGAACAGGCTTTAATAGGATCAATATTAGTTAATAACGATATCATAGATGAAGTTTCCAGTATTACAAATAATAAAGAATTTTATGATCCTTTGCATTCTAAAATTTATAGTTTAATTGAAAATCTACATAATAGAGGAATGATAGCAAATCCAATTACTCTCAAAAATTCTTTAGAAAAAGATGATGGATTGTCTGAAGTCGGTGGAACTGAATATTTGGTTAAACTTACTAGATTTTCTTCCTCGACAAAACAATCTATTGATTATGCAAAAATTATTCATGAAAAATTTGTAAGACGCGAACTTCTTCAAATATCTCAAAATTTATCTGAAGACTCGATGGATGATACAACTGAAAAATCTGGTGAAATTATAATTCAAGATACTGAAAAATCTTTGTTTGATTTAGCAGAAAGAGGAACTTTTAATCAGTCATTCTTAAAGTTTAATCAGGCTTTAGACCAAACTATTGAGATGGCGACAAACGCCATGAAAAATGATCAAGGTATAGTAGGTATACCAACCGGTTTAAATGATTTAGATGAAAGACTGGGTGGTTTGCACAAGTCAGATTTAGTGATAATAGCTGGTCGTCCGTCTATGGGTAAAACCGCCTTAGCAACAAATATTGCTTACCATGCGGCAAAGAAAATTTTAGAAAAAAATAAAAAATCGTCTATTGCATTTTTTTCATTAGAAATGTCTTCAGAACAACTATCGACAAGAATTTTATCAGAACAATCTAGAATAAAATCAAATGATATTAGAAGAGGTAAAGTGTCTGAAGAGGAATTTAACAGACTAATTGAAACTTCAAGAAATATTCATGAATTGCCTTTGTATATCGACGAAACCCCAGCAATATCAATTGCTGCTTTATCGAACCGAGCTAGAAGGATAAAAAGACTTTTTGGTTTAGACATGATAGTGGTTGATTACATTCAGTTAATGAGCACTGGCAACAAAAGATTTGAAGGTAGGGTCCAAGAAATATCTGAAATTACACAGGGCCTAAAGGCACTTGCAAAAGAGTTAAGTGTTCCTGTTCTTGCTTTATCTCAACTATCACGTGCCGTAGAACAGCGAGATGATAAAAAACCACAACTTGCGGATTTAAGAGAATCTGGTTCTATAGAACAAGATGCAGATGTAGTAATGTTTGTTTTTAGAGAAGAGTATTATTTGGAAAGAAAAGAGCCAAAATTAGGCACTGTTGAACACGGAGAATGGCAGTCTAAAATGAATGAAATTCTTGGATCAGCAGACATAATTATAGGAAAACAAAGACATGGCCCAACTGGAAACGTTAAAGTAGAGTTTGAAGGTATTTATACTAGATTTAAAAATGCTTCTAAAACAGGGTAAAAATAAGTAATTTTAAATTATCCTCTTTTAAGTTATACGTAAAAGAAGTGATCTTCTCTGATTTATACAAAAATACTGTAATTCAAAAGCCAAGGTCGACCTTATTTTTACTTTTTGTTTTATTATTTACTTTTGCATATTTTTCTAAAAACTTTCAATTAGATGCTTCTTCGGACACTTTGCTTTTAGAAAATGATCCAGACTTAAAATATTTAAGAGAGGTAAATAAAAAATACTCATCAAAAGAATTTTTGGTATTAACATATACTCATTTTCCTAATGAAAATTATAATTTTAAATCACAAAATACTATTAAAAATCTCGGATTACTAAAAAATTCTCTAGAAAATCTTAATTGGGTAGACAGTGTAATTACAGTCTTGGATGTTCCTTTGCTAAAAAATAACGATGATCCATTGGCAGAAAGAATTAAAAATTTTAAAACATTATCTGGTCCAGATGTCGACTTGGAAAGAGGTTTTGATGAAATTATTAATAGTCCCATATACAAAAATTTTGTAATAAGTGAGGATGGAAATACAAGTGGAATTTTAGTTTATATAAAGCCTGATAAAAAATTAGCAGAGCTTGTGGAAACCAAAAATAAGTACCTTGAAAAAAAGTCAGAAGCACAACTCTCTTCAAAAGAAAAGAAAGCTTATAATATTTTTTTAAAAAATTACGATACTTATAAGAAATTATATAATAAGAAAAATCATCAGAATATAAATGAAATTAGAAAAATAATTCAAGAACATCCATCTCCTGGTAAAGTTAAAAAAAGTACATCTGATATATATCCAATTATTCATCTGGGTGGCATTCCAATGATTGCAGATGACATGATGACATTTATAAAAAATGACATTATTGTTTTTGGAGCAGGAGTGTTTTTGTTTATAGTTTTCACTCTTTGGTTTGTATTTAGAAGTATACTATGGGTAGCAGTTCCTTTGTTAAGTTGTTTTTTTTCTGTTTTTATTATGGTTGGTTTTCTTGGATTAGTTGGTTGGAAAGTCACTGTCATTTCTTCGAATTTTATTGCCCTAATGTTGATTTTAACAATGGCAATGAATATTCATATGAGTGTAAGGTATTTACAATTCAAAAAAGATAATCCTGAGAGCACAACTAAAGAGGCGCTTAATTGGACTGCGGGAAAAATGTTTTGGCCAATACTTTACACCGTGCTTACCACTATCTGTGCATTTTTATCTTTAATATTCAGTGGGATAAAACCTATTATAGATTTTGGTTGGATGATGACTGTAGGTCTTATAGTTTCTATGACTGTTACTTTTACTTTATTACCTTCAATTTTAAATATTATAAGTAAAAATAATGTAAATTATAGAGATCAGAAAAAATCAAAAATTACTTCTTTTTTAAGCAAAGTAGCTCAAAAAGATACTAAAATAATTTTCACCTCAGCTTTTCTTGTATTGGCTATAAGTATTGTTGGAATAACAAAGCTAGAAGTAGAAAATAGTTTTATAAACTATTTTGATAAAGAGACTGAAATTTATAAAGGGATGAAATTAATAGATGAAGAATTGGGCGGAACAACTCCGCTTGATGTAATAGTTAAATTCCCAAAAAAAGAAGAGGATGATAGCACTGATGATGACTGGGGCGAGGAGGAAGAAGATGATTCCAAATATTGGTTTACAAGAGATAAAATTGATAAAATCACACAAGTACATGACTATCTAGATGATTTAGATGCTGTCGGAAAAGTCATATCTTTCGCTTCTATGGTAAGGGTTGCTGAAGATTTAAGCGGTGGAAAAAAGTTACAAGGTTTGGAGATGGGTGTATTATATACAAAAATACCAGACTCAATTAAAAAAGAAATAATTGATCCTTATATTTCAATAAAGAATAATGAAGCAAGAATAGGCTTGAGAATTTTGGACTCTAAAAAAGATCTAAGAAGAAATGAGCTTATTAAAAAAATAAATTATGATTTAGAAAATGAGCTGGGTTTGAAAAATGATGAATTCAAATTAGCTGGAGTTCTAATATTATTTAATAATCTTTTGCAAAGCCTTTTTAAGTCACAGATATTAACCCTTGGTGTTGTTATGGCCGGTATAACTTTAATGTTTTTGATACTTTTTAGAAATTTAACTCTCTCTTTAATTGGAGTTGTTCCTAATTTTATGGCTGCTTTTTTAATTTTGGGTATAATTGGCTTATTAGGTATTCCATTAGATATGATGACTATAACTATAGCTGCAATTACCATTGGTATAGCTGTAGATAATAGCATTCACTATATTTATAGATTTAAAGAGGAATTTAAAAAAATTAAAGATTACAACAAAACCCTAGATAAATGTCACGATACTGTAGGGGTAGCAATTTTAAATACTTCAATAACAATTGTATTTGGTTTTTCAATTTTAGTATTATCTAATTTTATACCAACAATTTATTTTGGTATATTTACAGGCATTGCAATGCTTTTAGCTATGATTTCAGTTCTAACACTTCTGCCAAAATTAATATTAACTTTTAAGCCATTTGATAATGGATAATTTAATATCTTTTGTAAAAGAAAGTGTTGTTTTTTTTGATATAATTTTCCTAATTTTTATAATTTATTTTTCTTTTCAATGTTTTGCTAAAGGATTTTTTATAAGCTTAATATCATTCTTAAAATGGGTTTTGGCTTTAGTCATTACAATAATTTTGGTTCCGAAGTTAGAGCCTTATATCAGTGATTATGTCAATAATGAATATGTTTCTGGCATTGGGTTAGGAATAGCAGTTTATATAATAACTTTATTCATTTTGATTCTAGGGGGTAAATCACTCGGGCGTTTATTTTCTTACACTGGGATGGGATCGGTGGATAAAGTTTTTGGATTTTTCTTTGGTATTTTCAAAGGATATGTTTTTGTTGTGTGTATCTTTTCAATCTTAAATTGGTTTTATTCCTATGAAAAATGGGATATGTCTTTAAAGAATTCGTATTTTTTTCCAATAACTGAAAAAGGAAGTAAATTGTTAATCGAGGAATTTCCAGGACGAAAAGATATAGAAGATACTAAAAAGGAAATTGAAAAAATTTAAAAAATGAAAGAAATAAAAGAAAAGTGTGGAGTTTTTGGAATTTATAATATTGATGATGCTTCCGCTATAACAGCTTTAGGTCTTCACGCTTTGCAACATAGAGGGCAAGAGGGCTGTGGTATTGTCTCTTTTGATGGAAAAACTTTCCATTCTGAAAAAAGACATGGATTAGTGGGTGATAATTTTACTAATAAGGATGTACTAAAAAAATTACCTGGTAAATTTGCAGTTGGACACAATCGTTATTCTACTACTGGTGAAACTTCCATGAGAAATATTCAGCCTTTTTTCGCAGATCTTCATGGAGGTGGGATAGCAATTGCACATAATGGAAACTTAACAAATGCTTTGCGTCTTAGAGAAAATTTGGTTAAGGATGGCGCAATTTTTAGAACTACAAGTGATACTGAAACTATTGTTCAATTGATTGCAAAATCAAAAAGAACAAGGATAATTGATAAGATTATCGATACACTTTTTCAAATTCAAGGTGGTTTTGCTCTAACGATGATTACCAATAAAAAACTTATCGGCGTTAGGGATCCATTGGGTATTAGGCCATTAGTTTTGGGAAAATTAAAAAACTCTTATGTTTTAGCATCTGAAAGTTGTGCTTTAGACATTATTGGAGCAAAATTTATAAGGGAAGTTGAAAATGGAGAGATTATAGTAATTGAAGATAACAATATTCAAAGTATTAAACCATTCCCAAAAAAGAAGAGTAGACCTTGTGTATTTGAATATATTTATTTTGCGAGGCCAGACAGTCTGCTTGATGGAAAAAGTGCGTACGAATACAGAAAAAATCTTGGACATGAGCTTGCTCGAGAGTCCAAAAATTTCGGAGATATTGTCGTTCCAGTTCCTGACTCGGGTGTACCAGCCGCATTAGGATATGCGCAGCACAAACAAATGAATTTTGAATTAGGATTAATAAGAAATCATTATGTTGGTAGAACATTTATAGAGCCTACTCAAAATATTAGAAGCTTAGGTGTAAAACTCAAACTGAGTGCAAACATGTCTTCCATAAATAATAAGTCTATTATTTTAATTGACGACTCATTAGTTAGAGGCACTACTTGCCACAAAATTGTAAAAATGCTTTATGAAGCCGGTGCAAAAGAAGTTCATGTAAAGATTGCATGTCCTGAAATAAAATATCCGGATTTTTATGGAATAGATATGCCGTCAAAAAAGGAGCTTTTGGCAGCTAATAAAAGTTTAAATGAGATGAATAAATTTATAGGCTCCGATACACTAAGCTTTTTAAGCTTGGATGGACTTTATAAAGGCCTTTGCTTCAAAAAAAGGAATAATATATACCCTCAATTTACAGATCATTATTTTACAGGAAAATATCCTATTGAAAGAGTTGACCAAAATAACGATAAAATTGTCAGTCAATTATCTTTACTAAGTGGAAAATCAAATAATTAATTTAATTGAAAATTAATACTCTAAATTTTTTATCAATAACATGTATTTTATTATTTACTACAATTGGATTTGAAAAAAAACCACCTCTTGAAGCTTTTGTGTAATTAATAATTTTTCCATCTTTATAATCAATAAATAAAAAAAATCCTTTCGTTGTGGTGGCCAATACCTGTTCAGAAATAAAAGTTATTGAATTTATTTCACCAATTTTTTCTTTTGTAAGTTTTTTGTTTTTTCCATATATATCTTTTGACCAAATGACTTTGCCACTTTTGAGATCTACGTTTACCACGAAACCATTTTTTGAAGATAAGATAATAAAATTTTTTGAAACTATGGGTCTTAAATAGGTTGAGAATGGTAATTCCCAGTTAATTTGTCCATTTTTGCTATTTACAGAGTATGTAGAAAAAGAGCTGCTAAAAATAATTTTATCGTCTTTAAATACTATCGGAGAAGAGTAAAATAAATCTGATCCTTCAAGTTTTGTGCCAGATAATGATGAGAGCCAATTGATATTTTTCGTCCTATAATTTACAGAATACAATTCACCGCTAGATGTTACAAAATAAACATTATTATTTGCGCTATCAAGACTAATATTAGTCTCTCTTTTAGATTTGAGAAATGATGGAAAAGTTTCAAAGTTTAAATCCAGGTTACCGTCTTGCTTATTAATTATATAAAACTTATTATCCTGATTTAAAACAAAAATATTTTCATTATCTGATTTAATATTTGATCTAAATGGTACACCGTAGTTTTTAGCCCATTTTAATTTTCCTGATTTAATCTTTAGACAATAAACATATCCTAGATTATCAGAAACTATTAAGCTATTATCTATAATTTGTAACTTAATTTTTATAGGAATATTCTTGTACCTTTTTTTGTAGAAATTAAACTTCCAAACTAAATCATTTTCGGCTAACGAAAAATTATAAATATTGCCTGATGTATCATAAAAAAATATTTTATTATTTAATAATAAAGGCTCAAAGAACAAGTTAGACAAATTAAATTTATTTTTTCCAAGTTTTTTGCTTTTAAAAACCAATTGTTTTTTATTTTCATAACTCAAATGTGGTATATGATTGCTAGACTGTAAATTACTTTGAGTCCAATTTTTTACTAATATTGGTTTTTCGACTACTTTTGCAATTTTACCAACAATTTCCTCTTGAAATTTTTTTGTTTCGGTAAATACTAATTTTGAATTTTTTTCTAAAAGTTTTTTCTCTAAATTTACTGTCTCATCTTCAAAAAAACCCCCGGGGTTATTGAAAGAACAGCTAGTAAATAGAATAATTATATTTATAAAAGTAAGTAACTTAAAAATCTTAAGCATTTTTTATTATTTTCATTTTTCTCTCTATTTCGCCTATATCGATATTTAAATTTTCTTCGGCTAACAAAATTGAATAGTATTGACTAGCTTTTTTAAATTCTTTTAAAGAAAAATAGTAATCGCCCAAAAGTTTTATAGATTGAATTCTCCATACTGATTTAGAATTAATTATTGGATTAAGTAAATCTAATAAATCCTTTTCTTTTGAATTTTCAGAAATAAAATAAGCTTTTTTTAATTTGAGCAAATTTAAATCTTCTTTTTCTTGCCCTCCAATTGACAGAACCGTATCAAAATATTTTAAAACCAATGTTTTATCACTTTCTAAATCATTATCGATAATTAAAAATAATGAAAGTGGTGAATAAATTTTATCTTTTTTATTTATTATTTTTTTTAAAATTCCTAATGATGATGTTAGATTTTCGTTATTCAAAAAAACCTTTGCACTAATAAATTCTTCTGAAATTTTTACTCTTTGATTCTTGCTACTATAATCAAGCCATAAAAAAAATGATCCTGTTAGAATTAAAATTATTAATATTGCTGATAAAAGTTTAGTATTAGATCTTAACAAATCTATAAATTTTTTTTTTTCTAAATTTTCAGTATTCATATTTATCAAAAATTATTTTTTTTACTTGGAAACTTTTCACTTATTACATCTCTTTTATACTTAATAAAAGTTTTCTCTAAAATTTGATTTAAATTTAAATATTTTTTTACAAATTTGGGGTAAAAACCGCTCAAACCAAGCATGTCGTCTGTCACTAATATTTGCCCATCACAAAATTTTGATGATCCTATCCCAATTGTTGGTATTTTAATTATATTTGTTATTTTTTTCGCTGTTTTTTCAGCAACACATTCCAATACTATTGAGAATGCTCCAGCCTTTTCTAATTTTTTTGACTCATTAATTAATTGCATCTCCTCGTTTTTGCTGAGACCTTCGGGTTTAAATTTTTTTTTATACTGAGGTGTAAAGCCTATGTGACCCATAACTGGAATTCCAGATTTTACAATCTCTTTTATAATATTATGATTTTTTTTATTACTTTCCAATTTAACAGCGTCACATTTTGTTTTTTTTTAAAACTATTTTTATATTTTTTTTGGCTACACTTATATTTTTATAAGTATTAATTGGCATATCTACAACTAATAGACTTTTTTTAATTCCTTTTTTAACTGCAATTGAATGATTAATAATAGTATCTAAGCTGATGGATTTAGTATCTCTCATGCCATAAAAAGCTGTTGCTACCGAATCACCAACTAAAATAATATCACAATGCTTGTCTAAAATTTTTGTAATAGGCTTTGAATATGCAGTTAAACAAACAAGTTTTTTTTTATATTTGCTATTTTTAATCTTGAGAATTTTCTTTTTCATTAATTTATTGATTATCTTTTATCTAGGTTCTAAATCTTTAAATTTTATTTTAAGCTCAGCTTGTCTTTCACAAGTTTTTATACAAATTTTTTCAAAAGTTTTGATCAATTCATCAGACCCTGTGTAGTCTGATTTTTTTATTTTTAGTAAGGCTAGCAGAAATACAGCTTCTTCATTTTTTGGATTAAGCAATATAACAGTATTTAAGTTTTGTTCTTCCATAACATCATTTTTTTCTGTGTTAAAAATTCTTGCTAAATATAAATAGGATTTTTCATTTTTTGGATTGAAAACAATATCTTTTTCAAATTTGAACTTTGATTCTAAATATTTTTTTTCATCAAATAATTTTTTAGCTTCCATAAAGTACGTTTTTGTACTTGATGCATTTGATGTAAAAATAATTGTTACAAAAAATAGCAAAAAATAAATTTTAATTTTACTCATATGAAGATATTATTATGTACTTAATCCTGAACAATGTATATATGTTTCTCTTGATTCACTCCTGCTAGAATCAGGCTTATAAAAGTTGATTTTTTTAAAGTTTTTTTTTGCAGTTTTCTTTATTTCTTCAAAATCTTCTCCCATAAAAATTTTGGATATTAATACGCCTTTTTTATTTAATAATTGTAAAGAAAAATTAATAACGCTCAAACATAGCTCGTTGGTTCTAATGGCATCAAGATTTTTATTTCCTGTTGTATTAGAAGCCATATCAGACAAAATTACATCAATATTTGTATTAAAATATTTTAAAATAGATATCTTAGATTTTTCTTGTAAAAAGTCTCCAATAATGAATTTGATTCCTTTTATTTCCGTAACCTCTTTTTTATCAACGCCTAAAATTTTGCCATTTTTTACATTTTCTTTAGCAACCTGACACCATCCGCCAGGAAATGAACCTAGATCAAGTAATTTTGTACCATTTTTCAAAAACTTAAATTTTTTGTTTAGCTCTATTAATTTAAAAGCAGATCTTGATCTATAACCTCTGTCTTTGGCTTTTTTAAAAAAATGGTCTTGATAACTTTTGTTGTCCATTTTGAGAGCTACAATATATCTTGATGTTCGTCTTCTATTTCTGCCTGATTTATGGACTTAGATTTTAATTTATAATTATAAATACCTACTGGAATTAAAGTTAAGTAAATTAAACAACATGCTGTCAGAGTCTCGAAAGTGAACTGGATAATCGACACAAAAAATAAACCTACACCTAACAAAAGAAAAATTGTCATGTTTCTTCGTATAGCTATTTTCTTAAAAGAAAATGTAGGAACTTTACTAATCAACAAAATTGAGACCAAAACCATAAAATATGGTGTGATAACTTTTATATCAAAGAAAGCTGAAAAACTAGATAATTCAAACATTATAGGAAAAAGAATTAAGCATCCGCCTGCAGGCGATGGGATCCCTTGAAAAAAATTATTTTTCCATTCATCATTATTTTCAAATTTTGTCAAATTAAATCTAGCTAATCGAAGTACACAGCACACAGAAAATAATAAAACTATTAACCACCCAATTTTTCCAAATTTATTTAATTCCCAAAAATAAATTATAAAAGCTGGAGCTATACCAAAACTTACAAAGTCAGTTAATGAGTCTAGCTCTTTTCCAAAATCTGAAGTTCCTTTTATGATTCTGGCTACTCTTCCATCTAAACCATCTAATATTGCAGCAACTACTAAAAATAAAACTGCAAATGTAAAATTACCATCCATTGCAAATTTGATAGAACTAATACCTAAACAAACTCCAATCAAAGTTAATATGCTAGGCAAAATATATCTAGATTTATTTACTGATACGACTTTAAACTTATTTTTTTTTTCCATTTAAAATCTCGCTATTAAACTTTCACCGGCTATAACATTTTGTCCGATTTTAACCATGGTCTTTCTTTGGTTATAGTATATATCTACTCTGCTTCCAAATCTAATCATGCCAAGTCTTTGGCCTTGACTAACCGTTTGTGATTTTTCAGTTTGTGTAACTATTCGCCTAGCAATCAAACCGGCAATCTGAACAACAACAATACAGTCATCAGTTTTATTATCTTTTATTTTAAAATAATTTCTCTCATTTTCTTCGCTAGCTTTATCAAGTGAGGCATTTAGAAACTTTCCAGGTTTGTAAAAAATATCCTGTATCTGACCACTAGAAGGTGATCTGTTTACGTGACAATCAAAAATATTCATAAAGATACTAACTCTTGTAAATTTTTTATTATCTAAGGCAAGTTCAACTGGGCCGTTTACTTCTTGAATGGCAGTAATTCTACCATCTGCAGGACTAACCAGATACGTTTCGTCATCTATAATTTGTCTTTCTGGATCTCTGAAAAAGTAATAAACCCAAATTGTGATAAAAATAAAAACAAATCCTAAAAAGTCAGATATTGACCAGAGAATTAACGTAAGTATCGCGGATATAACTAAAAATTTATACCCTTCTTGGTGTACCTTTGGAAATATTTTATCAAGCATCATAACTTATAATTTGATAATCTATGGGTAATATGTATAAAAATCCTTAATTATCAAATTAAATTTTTTTATGGCAAGAATAAAAGTAAAAAACCCAGTAGTTGAGCTCGATGGCGATGAAATGACCCGTATAATTTGGTCATTTATTAAAGGCAAGTTTATAAAGCCTTATTTGGATATTGAACTTAAATACTTCGATCTGGGAATGGAGAATAGAGATAAGACTGATGATCAAGTAACAATTGACTCCGCAAAGGCAATTCAAAAGTTTGGGGCTGGAGTTAAGTGCGCAACCATAACTCCAGATGAAGCTCGTGTTAAAGAATTTAAATTAAAAAAAATGTGGAGATCGCCAAATGGAACAATAAGAAATATAGTTGGTGGAACAATTTTTAGAGAACCAATAATTTGTAAAAATGTTCCTAGATTAGTGCCTCATTGGACGGATAGCGTTATAGTTGGAAGACATGCTTTTGGAGATCAATATAAAGCAACAGATTTTAAAGTTCCTGGAAAAGGTAAAATGACGATTAAATGGGAATCGGAAGATAAAAAAAATAAAATTGAACATGAAGTATATGATTTTAATGGACCCGGTGTAGCACTCTCTATGTATAACTTGGACGACTCTATAAAAGATTTCGCGAGAGCATGTATGAATTATGGTCTACTAAGAAAGTGGCCTGTTTATTTCTCAACAAAGAACACGATTTTAAAATCATATGATGGAAGATTTAAAGATATTTTTGAGGAAATTTTTCAAAAAGAATTTAAGAAAAAGTTTGATGATGCGGGTATTACTTATGAACATAGATTAATAGACGATATGGTAGCTTGTGCCATGAAGTGGAGTGGAAAATATATTTGGGCATGCAAAAATTATGATGGGGATGTCCAATCAGATACGGTTGCGCAAGGATACGGTTCGCTTGGATTAATGACAAGTGTATTAAGAACCCCTGACGGTAAAATAGCTGAGGCTGAAGCAGCACATGGGACAGTCACAAGGCATTATAGGCAACACCAAGAAGGTAAGGAAACTTCTACTAATCCAATTGCATCTATTTTTGCTTGGACTAGGGGTTTGGCTCATAGAGGTCAATTAGATGGAAATAAGGAATTAATTAAATTTTCAAACACACTTGAAAAAGTTTGTGTAGAAACAGTTGAGAGTGGTAACATGACAAAAGATTTAGCAATTCTTATTAGTAAAGATCAAAAATTTTTAACAACAAATCAATTTTTAGAAGCAATAAACTCAAATCTTAAAAAGAAACTTAACTAATTTTTTCACTTAAGGCTTTAAAGGCTTTTTCAATACTATCTTTTTTAGATCCACCTGCCTGGGCAAAATCTTTTCTACCTCCCCCACCTTTTCCTCCAAGAACTTCTGAAGCTATTTTTACAAGCATTACAGCGTCATATTTTTTTGTTAATTCACTTGTTACACCTACTGCAACTCCAACTTTTCCTTCAAAAGTTGAAATACCCGCAACAATGCCTTGTTTAATATCCTTTTTACCTTGATCAATTATGCTCCTAAGTTCTTTAGGAGGAAAATCTGTTAGAACTTGCTGTCTAAAAATAAATGACCCCATTTTTTTATCTTTAATAACGTTTTTGTTTTTATCTTTTATAACACTTTGTATTTTAATTTTTTGCAACTGTTTGTTAAGGTTTTTTAAATTTTCAGATAATTCTAAATTTTCTTTATAATTAGGTTTAATTTTATATGATGAAAGCTCTTTTTTAATTGTATTGATCTGATCATTTATATTTTTTTCTTTTACAGACTTATTCTGTTTAAGCGATTTTTCATAATCTTCTAGCTGCTTATCTCTTAAAGCTTCTACCCTTCTTATTCCTGAAGCAATTGAAGATTGACTTATCACTTTAAACTTTCCAACTTCCTTTGTATTTTTAACATGAGTTCCACCACATAGCTCCGTAGAAAAAAAACTATTATTTTCTTTTCCCATAAATACTACTCTGACCTCTTCGCCATATTTTTCACCAAATAGAGCGAGGGCACCCATGGTTACTGCTTCTTTTGGCGTCATAATTCTAGTTTGGACATCTGTTGATCCTTGGACTATTTCATTAACAAATTTGTTTATTTTTTGCATTTCATCTTTTTCAATTGGTTTATTGTGGCTAAAATCAAATCTAAGTCTATCAGGACTTACCAGTGAGCCTTTTTGAGTAACATGTTTGCCTAAAGTTCTTCTTAAAGACTCGTGTAACAAATGTGTAGCTGAATGATTAGCTCTAGAATTACTCCTTTTATTTACATCAATTTCTAAGTTTACACTTTGACCGATTTTAATTGATCCTTTTTCAACTTTTCCTGTATGAACATAAAGATCGCCCATTTTTTTTTGAGTATCTTTTATTTTTATTTTACAGTCAGAGCTATAAATAATACCTTGATCACCAACTTGACCTCCGGACTCACCATAAAAAGGTGTTTGATTAGTTATAATCTCAATTTCCTCTCCTGTTTTTGCACTATTTACGAATTCATTATCTTTTGATATTTTTAAAATTATTCCTTCAGCTTTATCAAATTCGTATCCCAAAAATTCTGTTGGATTTAGCTCTTCTCTTACTTTAAACCATTTTTCTTCGACAGATTTATCGCCAGAACCTTTCCAGCTAGCTCGAGCCAGTTCTTTGCTTTTTTCCATTTCTTTATCGAATGCATTGGTATCAATTTTGATATTTTTATTTTTTAAAATATCGGCAGTTAAATCTAATGGAAAACCATAGGTATCATAAAGTTTAAAAGCTACTTCTCCTGGCAAGATATTAGTTTTAACTTTTTCTAAATTTTGGTTTAATATTCTCATTCCCCTATCTAAAAGTGATGAAAATTTTTCTTCTTCGTTTTTTAATGTTTCAATAATTAAATCTTTTCCTCTTTCAAGTTCAGGGTAACTTTGTGACATTTCATTTAATAGAACATCAAATAATTTAAAGAATATCGGATTTTTACTCCCAAGTGTATGTGCGTGCCGCATGCCTCTTCTCATAATTCGTCTTAGGACATATCCACGACCTTCGTTTGATGGCAAAACACCTTCGGCTATTAAGAAGCTGCTAGCTCTAAGGTGATCCGCAATCACTCTATGACTTGCTATAGTTTCTTTATCTATTTTAGTTTTGGTAATTTCTGATGATGCATTCATTAATTTTTTAAAATGATCAATACTATAATTGTCGTGTGTTCCTTGAAGAACTGCTGCTATTCTTTCTAACCCCATTCCCGTATCAACTGATGGTTTGGGTAAATCTAATCTTCTACCTTTTGAAACTTGCTCAAATTGCATAAATACTAGATTCCAAATTTCAATAAATCTATCTCCATCTTGATCTAAACTTCCTGGAGGCCCACCTTTAAGCTTGTCACCATGATCATAGAATATCTCTGAGCAAGGACCACATGGTCCTGTTTCACCCATAGACCAGAAATTATCTGAGGTCGAAATCTTTACAATTTTACTTTCGGGTAATCCAGCTACCTTCTTCCACAATTTAAGAGCTTCTTCGTCTTCAGAGTATACAGTGGCAGATAGTTTATCTTTTGGAATACCAAAATCCTTTGTCAATAGTTCCCAGGCATAATAGATGGCTTTTTCTTTAAAATAATCTCCAAATGAAAAATTTCCTAGCATTTCAAAAAATGTATGATGTCTAGGTGTATAACCAACGTTTTCTAGGTCATTATGCTTACCGCCAGCTCTGATACATTTTTGAGATGTAGCCGCCGTTTTAAAAGGTTTTTTTTCTAATCCAGTAAAGACATTTTTAAATTGAACCATCCCAGAGTTTGTGAACATTAACGTTGGATCGTTATTTGGAACAATGTTACTAGAATCTACTTTTTGGTGTTCATTTCTAGAAAAATAATCAAGAAACTGCTTCCTGATTTCGCTCATTAAAATACGGCTCATATATCTATTAAATACAGATATTTTATTTATTGTCTATAACAAGAAAACCCACGAAAGGTGCGGGGGCACCTTTCGTGTAGAGAGTATTATAGAAAATCGTTATTTTTCCGTTTGTTTGTCTGTCTGTTTATCTGTTTGTTTTTCTTTGGGGGTCGGATTCCCTTCAATCTTTTTGGATATTAAGCCCGCTTTGGTTCTAATTGCTAACTCTATTTCTTGTGCAATTTTTGGATTTTTTTCTAAAAAAATCTTAGCATTTTCTCTGCCCTGACCTATTTTTTCACCTTTATAAGCATACCAAGCTCCAGATTTTTCTACTACATCTGCTTTTGAACCAAGATCAATTAGTTCACCTGATTTACTTATTCCTCTTCCATACATCAAATCAAATTCTACCATTTTAAATGGTGGAGCTACCTTGTTTTTAACAACTTTTACACGTGTGCTGTTACCTATAATTTGATCTTTTTCTTTAATAGCTCCTATTCTCCTAATGTCCATTCTAACTGATGAATAAAACTTAAGAGCGTTTCCGCCTGATGTTGTTTCTGGATTACCAAACATAACACCAATCTTCATTCTGATTTGATTAATAAAAATGACCATTGTGTTTGATTTTGATATTGAGCCAGTTAATTTTCTAAGAGCTTGACTCATTAGCCTTGATTGTAAGCCAACATGATGATCTCCCATTTCTCCTTCTAATTCTGCTTTAGGAGTTAATGCAGCAACTGAGTCAACAACCAAAACCGACAACGATCCTGATTTGATTAACGTATCAGCAATTTCAAGTGCTTGTTCACCAGTATCTGGTTGAGAAATTAACAACTCGTCAGTTTTAACGCCCAACTTCTTTGCATAAACTGGGTCTAGAGCATGTTCTGCATCAACAAAACCACAAATTCCACCAGTTTTTTGAGCTTCTGCTACAACTTGCAAAGCTAATGTTGTTTTTCCAGAGGACTCTGGACCATAAATTTCTATTACTCTACCTTTTGGTAATCCTCCGATACCAAGAGCTAAATCCAAACTTAAAGATCCTGTAGAAATAGATTCAACATCCATGGCTTGTTGTTGACCAAGGCGCATTATGGAGCCTTTACCGAAATTGTCATCAATTTGACTAATAGCGGCGTTTAATGCTTTGTTTTTTTCCTTAATTTCCTGTTCTTTTTTAGTATCTGGCTTAACTACTTTTAAATTATTTTTAGTCATATTTTTTCCTTTTTTTTAATTACGAATCAGTGATTTAAATGTACACATTTTGTTCTTTTAATCAATATTAAAATAGTGTAAAGATTTATTTAATATTATCTAAATAAAGATCGCCAATAGATGCTAGTAAATTAAAGTGTGCTATTGCGAGGTTCTTTTGGGCTTTTGCATAACTAGTTCTAGCATCTAAAAGAAGAGTTCTTGATTGAATAACTTCAAGAGTAGTTCTTTTATTTCCAGTTTCATATTCAAGAGTAATACCCTCATTTGCTATTTCTGCTGCTTTTAATTGAGCACTAGTAGCATCCAAAACACCTTTTGATGCTTTGTATGTTGTCCAAGCATTAGCTGTGTCGATCTTGACTTGGTCTAAAACATCATCAAAAATAAGTTGTTTTTCTTTAACTATAAACTTTGCTTTTTTTACAGATGATATCTGCTTTCCGCCCTTAAAGATTGGCCAAGTAACTGTTGCTTTAACTTCTTCTTGTTCCCTTTCATCTACAGTGGTGCTTAAATCCTCATTTTTCTTCCGAGAGTAGGAAATTTTAGCCGAAGGCGCTAAATCTCCTCTGGCAACAAATAACTCTTTTTTAGCTATTTCTAAGTCAATTTTTGCTAGATTTAATCGTGGGTTTATTTGTTCAGAAATTGCAGTAGCAGTACTCAAACTAGTTGGTATTTTTAAATTAGGGAAGAATGATAAGTCTATTTCCTCTGGAGCTTTTGAGCCAATAATCTTTTGAAAGCTTTTTTTTCCTGAAATGAGTTCATTTGTAGCTGTAATTAAGTTTGCTTGGGCCCCGGCCAGTGAAGATTCTGACTGGGCAAAATCAGTAAGGCTAATTTCTCCTCTTTCTAATCTAGCCCTATCACTTTCAACTTGTCTTTCAAAAAGTTCAACGTTTGACTGGTTAAATTCCAAGTTTTTAAAGTTATAAGCTAAAGTATAATAAGCCTTTGCTGCACTTAATAGCACTTCTTGCTCAAGCTTATTAAGTTCGAATTTTGCGTATTCAAGTTCTAGCTTGGATTTTTGTAAACTATTATAGTTGCCAAACCCATCGAAAACCTTTTGCTCAATTAAAACTGATCTACTTTTAGGTGTAGAATCTGTATCTGATAAAGTTTCGCCAGATTGATTGATTCTATCAGTATCTTTTTGAGTGGATGTGTCTCCGGATAATGTTATTGATGGCAAAAATTCACCCCTAGAAATATTTACGTCTTGTTTTGCTGACTCTAGACTAGCTCTCTCAGCATTGATTTTTGAGTTGTTTTTGAAAGCGGATGATAAAGTGTCAATTAAATTATCTGCATACAGATTTTTAGATGAAAGATAATAAAATACAAATAATATAAAAATTTTCTTTAACATTTCAATTAATTTTCATTTTTCTTGATCTATGACTTTTATCTAAAAAAATAGTTAAATCCGATATAGCCGAGAAGTTTTTCATCATATGCCTAGTTATTCTTTCATAAAACATTATAAACTTTTTAATTTGAGATTTTGACATAGTATTTTTACTCTTTGATGTCAATTTCAACTTTTGCTCCTGGGTCCATCGCCACTCCAATATACGATTAAAATAGGGAGCTTTTAGATATACCAACTTATCAATTCTATTAAAAAGTTTTTTATACTGGTTTTTAAGCAAATTGTTTACCGTTTTTCTCCATTTAATATCTGGGTCATATTTCCTCTCAATAAAATTTAATGGTTTTTTAATTTCATAATTACTTTGATGTTTAGCACCAATACACCATCCTTCAAAAATTATTAAATGAGGGCGCTTTGTAATTTTTTGCCATTTGTTTTTCATAAATCTATCATCTATTGCCTTGTTAAATCTTGGGATATATACAGTTTTGAATTTTCGTTTTTTTAATTTTTTTATCGTTTGATTTATTAAATTTAGATCATGTGTACCTGGCACTCCCCTTGTTAAAAATAAAGGATGAACTACTTTTGACATTTTTATTCTCTCCTTTTTTGTTTTATAAAAGTCGTCTATAGAAAAAATACATAAATTTAAACCATATTTTTTTTTTAAAATAAGTTTTAGAATTCCAGTAATAGTACTTTTCCCAGCACCTTGCCCCCCTGATAATCCTATAATTTTAATTTTATTGTCTTTTTTGTATATTGAATAAAGCCATTGAGAAAGAGGTAAATAAAAAGTATTTAGCTTTCCTATTTTATCAACTATAGGTTTTCCAGCAACCTCGTATTTTTTTAAAAATTTTAAATATTCACTTTTTATCATGCGGATGGTTTTCACCATCGTTAACAGGAATATTTTTTAGTTCAAATGGTTTTATTCCCTCTACACAAGCTATATTTATTCCGTAAATGCTTGGGTCAATTCTTGGTCTATTGTGCGTATGAATTCCGCAATTTCTACAAAAATAATGTTTTGCGGTTTTAGAATGATATTGATAGAGTTTTAAAAAATTTTCTCCTTTAACAATTTTAAAATCATCAGGGCCAACAATACCTATAATATATCCTTTCCTTTTGCATAGAGTACAATTGCATCTCATTACTTTTTTAAAGCCTGGTTCTGGAACTTCTACTTGGGCTTCTACGGCCCCACAATGACATGTTAGTTTTTTTTTCATTTCTTATATATCCTGATTGTTTTACTAAAAGATATCCACATAAAATACTCTCTTTTTTTAAATGTTCACGTTTTGATTCACTTATGATTCTAATTCAGACTCATTTTACAACCTTGTAGTGTGTATGTTAATTACATTTTTAATCCTTGTCAGGCAGGTGTCTAGTTCTTCTGCATTCTCTTTTTTGGAAACAATAAAAATAATTAAGCAGAAAATCGAAATTAAAAAATTAAAAACTAACAAAATAATATTTTGATTGGTGATGAAAAAGATCAAATTAAAAATTATTGCCAAAACAAAAGATCGTAATAAAACCTTATATTTAAAGGTTGCAATAATTGACAATGAATGAATTACCAAACCAACCAAAGGCATCTTTGATGGTCCAAAATATCTATAACCTCTTTCTGTTGGCAAACTATCTAAATTATTTATAAATTTTTTTGCTGTCCCGGCAAAATTACTCCATAAACTTTTTTTATTTGATATTAAAATAGTATCCTCTTTTGTTAAGCAACTGTAATGACCAAAATTTATGTTCATGCCAGTAAAAATTAGAGTTAAAATTTTGTGAAATTGGTAAAGAAACTTAAAAATTATTCCCTCAGATCTTTTAGTTCTTGCGGCCACGACTGAAACGTTTTGCTTTTTTAAAACAGTATTTATAAGTAAGGGCAGCTCTTCTGGTCGATCTTCTCCATCTCCATCCATTAACAAAAGATAATCGAAATTTGGGTTTTGAGATATATATTTTATACCTGTTGCAAAACATCTAGTGTGTCCCTGATTTTTTTTTATGTTAACTAAATCAATAGATTTAATTTTTTTATAATTTGTTTTTAAAATAGGCATTTCTTCTGAAGAGCAATCATTAACTACTAGCACACTAAATTCAGCATTTATTTCTTTTATTTGTAGATCTATATTATCTAAAAGTTTGAATAAAGATTTCCAATCATTAAAACAAGGAATTAAGATTTTAAAATTTTTCATTTCTTACCTATCATGCATATACCAAGATTATTTATTGTACCAAAAAAACCTGGACAAACCTTTTTTAAAACTTTTGAATTTCCAGTGTAAATAACTCCTTTATTCATATCAATTAGTTTTGGATTGAATTTGTTAAACCAAATAGGTCTGGATTGTAAGTGATAAGATAAATTTCCCCCAACCCACTCATCTCCGATTACATATCCTATTTCATTATAATAATACTTATCCCAATTATTTTGCACTAACTCTGCAATTTCTTCTCCTGGATAATCTGTTCTTTTGTTATTTTGACCTAAGGAAACCTCAAGATAAATTACTGGAGAAAGAATAAATAAAATTAAAAATATTGAAATAAAATTTTTAAAATTTTTTAAATTTATTTTTTTTTGAAAAAAGTAAACTAAAAAAACACCAGAGAATAAATAAAAAGGTGTCATCCACATTGTCCTAATTTTAATGCCTGCTATCATTGAAGTTAAAAATATCAGTGCCAGTGGAATAATATTTATTGTTAATAAAAATAAAAGTTTTTCATCTCTTAAATTAAAGTTTATTTTAACTTTCGAAATTATAAATAAAAACATAAAAATAGATGGTATTAATATTGCAATTTGTTTTGCTATAAACACAAATGGTAGTGTAACATGGCTTAATAAATTTTCATTTCCAAGCCCGGTTCTATGCAAACCATACGTAAAAGTAATAAAATTATTTTCTATCAGCCAAACAACATGGGGTGTTAAAATTAAAATAAAAGGAATTAAAGAAATAAAACATTTAAAATTTATTTTCTTTTTTATTATCATGTAAAAAAAATAAAAAACTATCGATAGAAGTAAATATATAAAAAGATAATGTGATAAAACCCCTAATCCCGCAAATAAGCCAAAAAGAAGCCAGTCATAAATTTTATTATTTTTTAATGATTTCCATGAAAAATAAACTGTTAATGCCCAAAAAGGTAATTCACAAATATATACGTTAAATTCAGGGGTTGTGTAATTATAAAAAGATATTCCTGACAAAAGTAAAATTGATATTAAGCTAAAGGCTTGGTTCTTAAAAAAGTATTTGGAAAAATTCCATACAATATAAAAAGCAAAACAAACATATATTTGACTCAGAAGATAGTAGGCCCAATCTTGCTTTCCGAAAATTTGATAAATTATTTCAACAGAAAAAGCACTCATTGGAGGATGTTTATTGTATCCCCAATCTAAATTGCTCCCCCATGCTAATGCCTCAATTGTGTCAAGTGGTAAGTTATTATTAGACAGTGAAGGGACAAATACCCAAACCAATAAATGGCCAAACAAAAACAAAAAAAATAATTTATTACTATTTTTTGTCATAAAATTTACATATATAAATAATTTAAATTATATTGACACGAATATAAACGTTTATATACTCCCCATTTTTGAAAGATGACAAAAAAGTCGGTTAAAAAATACACTCCCAGCACAAAAGAAAAATATATGTGCACTAAACACAAAAAATATTTTTCTGACAGGTTAACATCGTGGAGAAAAGAAATTATTAAGTCAAATAATGAAAGTATTCTTTTAAATAATCTTGATGATAATGTTGCCTCTGCAGATATTGTCGATCAAGCATCATCTCAAACTGAAAAATCTGTAGAATTAAGAGCATCAAATAGGAGAAGAAAGTTAGTAAATAAAATTGACCACGCCCTAAAAAAACTTAAAGATGGTACATATGGTTATTGCGAAGAAACTGGTGAGGCAATAGGCTTGAAAAGATTAATCGCTAGACCAATAGCAACGCTAAGCATAGAAGCGCAGGAAAGGCACGAGAAAGAAGAAAAAATTTTTATAGAAAATTAAATTTCTGGTATTTTTTCATCTCTTTTAAGAAGATCAAAGCCTTTGATCACAGCCTCTCTCTCTGAAATTTCTTTATACCATCTGCTTAAATGTTTAAATTTTTTAAGACCAATATCGTGCCACTCGTGGCGAGCAATCCAAGGAAAAGTGGCAATATCAGCAATAGAGTAATCTCCAGCTAAAAATTTACTTTTTTCTAATCTTTCATCTAAATCTTTATAAATAGTTTTTGCTATTTTAAAATATCTGTCTTCTCCCCAATTACTTTTTCCAGGATTATAATGATGAAACTGATGGTGTTGTCCTAACATAGGTCCAACATAAGCCATCTGGCCCATCAACCATTGATTTATTAAATGCCTATCTTTTTGAAAATAAAATTTTCCACTTATTTCGCCAAGGTATATAAGTATTGCTCCTGACTCAAATAAAGAAACTTTATTATCATGATCTATAATTACAGGAATTTTACTGAATGGACTAATAGCTCTAAATTTTTCGCTAAACTGTTCTCCCTTATTTATATATACTTTAGTTATTTTGTATTTAAACTTTATCTCCTCTAACATTATAGAGATCTTTTTTCCGTTAGGTGTGTTTGCTGTTAGTAGCTCGATCACTTTGATTTGTAACCCAAACGTTCCTGTATTTCCTTTGAAGAGGTAGTAAATTGAAATCTATATTTTTCATTAGGTCTGGCTCTTTTAAAACATTCTACAGAAGCTAAAGCTGCTTCGTGAAAACCCGACAAAATAAGTCTTTCTTTGCCAGGGTAAGTACAAATATCTCCTATAGCAAATATCCCTTTTTTATTCGTTTGAAAATTTTCTGTATTAACTGTTATAGTTTTTCTATTCATATTAAGGCCCCACTCTGCAATTGGTCCGAGTTGCATTATAAGCCCAAAAAAACCTAATATGTAATCTGTATCTATTTTTAGAGTTTTTTCTTCATCATTTTTTATTGTTATGGACTTAATGTTTTTATCACCTTCGATACTACTAATTTGATATTTAGTTTTTATCTTTAGTTTCCCTAATTTTTCTTGTTTTTTAATTTCATTTAAAGTGTGGGGAGCTCCTCTAAATTCATCTCTTCTATGAATTAATGTAACATCTGCAATTTTTGATAAATCTAATGTCCAATCTAGAGCCGAGTCCCCTCCTCCAAAAATTGAAATTTTTTTTCCTTTAAATTTATTTTTATCTATAACTGAGTAAAAGATATTTTTACCTTCGTGCTTTTCTGCGTCTTTTATAGATATTTTTCTAGGTTCAAAAGATCCTACGCCACCCGCAATGATAATATTGGGAGCACTAAAAACTTTATTTTTATTAGTCTTAATTATCCACTTATTTTTATCATTTGAAACCTCTTGAACTCTCTCGCTAAAGTGAAAGTTTGTATTAAATGGTTTTATTTGTTTTAACAAATTTGTTGTTAATTCTTTTCCGGTACATTCAGGGATTGCTGGAATATCATAAATAGGTTTGTCTGGATAAAGTTCGATACACTGTCCGCCTGCTTTATCTAAGTTATCAATTACTTCGGATTTTAAACCTTTTATACCTAGTTGATGAACAGCAAATAATCCTACTGGACCTGCACCAACTATTACTACATCTGTTTTAATCATATTTAAACCTGTTTAGATGGGGTTGTAACTACTAAACCATCTAATTCTTCTGTAACAATTATTTGACAACTTAACCTACTATTTTTTTTTGGTTCAAAAGCCATATCGATCATATCTTGTTCTGCATCTTCAATTTTATTAAGCTTATTAAACCAGTCTTCTTTGACATAAACATGGCAGGTGGCACAGGCCATTCCTCCTCCGCAGTCTGCATCAATACCCGGAAGATTATTTTGAACTGCTCCTTCCATTACGGAAAGACCATTACTTACTTCTATTGTTTTTTTGTTTCCAGATGAATCGATATAAGTAATTTTTGGCATTTAATTTAATATATGTCCAAAAAAAAATAGGGCAAGTTATAAAACTCGCCCTATTTTAAAAAATTAGCTACTTATACTATCTTTTTGATAAAGAAGTGTTCTGCATAGCAGCAGCCCAGATAACCAGACCAAATGCTAGCTTGTTAACGAAGTCAGCTAAGTTATAGATGATGTTCAGTGTAGCAGAGTCAATTCCGCCAGCTAGGTAACCAAATACGTAACCTAGAGGATAAATCGCCCAACCAATTGTAACTATCATTCTCATAGCTCCAAAAGCAGTGGCTACAGCTTTGTTACCACCTTTTGCGGCTGCTCTTCCAGCTTCTCCAGAAAAGATTTCAAATAGAATGTATATCCAACCTGCCATTCCAATTATGAAACCGACAAATTCTTGGATGTAACCGGCTTCACCTAGATATCCGCCGACTAACATTACTATTGAAGCAATTAGCAATCTCCAAAACATTGATGTTGGAACTTTTCTAACTGCAGCTAAGATTAAATAGAATTCAACAATCTGAAGCGGAACAGTGATTAACCAATCAATATATCTGTATACTGTTGGAGTTTCTCCTGTACTCACCCAAATGTCTCTCATGTATATGTAGTGAACAAATGCGATAAACTGGATCAATCCAGCAACCGTTACAGATGTTCTCCACGATGCAGCAACTGTATTTCTTTCTAAAAAGAAGAAAACAGCACCTGCTAACATACCCATAGAAACTAACCAAAACGTAATACCTACGAAATCGTTAGTAGCTAACATGGCAGTAGCAGCATTAGCTGAGCTAGTGATTCCGAAGAATGCAAAAGCAGCTAGTGCAATCATACTTAGTTTTTTCATGAAAACCTCCCTTTCGTTTAGTTTTCCATTAAGTTTAAATTTAAACCGTTCAAAATAGAGAAATATCTCCCTCTGCTTTCGAACTTCCCGGAACGGTATCCAAAAAGAAAGTTAATTTGAAGCTTTTTTTTCAATAAAAAGTGTTGATTTTATTGACTTTTATGTTTTTTTTTGGGGATAATAGTGATTAAATTGGGCTAAATAGGAGTATCTGATTTGTCTGGAAATTACAAAAAAACCTACGATTCGTCTATTAGAAATAGAGAAAATTTTTGGAAGACAATATCAGAGGATATTTTTTGGTACAAAAAACCTTCTAAAATTCTTAATTCTTCAAATCCGCCGTTTTACAAATGGTTTGAGGATGGTGTAACAAATACTTGTTATAACGCCGTGGACGTACATGTAGACAATGGTCGAGGTGATAAAACTGCTATAATCTATGATAGTCCAATCACAGGCACTAAATACAAATTATCTTATAAAGATCTTAGAGAAAAAATTTCAATTTTTGCCGGAGCACTAAAAAAACAAGGAATTAAAAAGGGAGATAGAGTTATAATCTATATGCCTATGATACCCCAGGCGGTTATTGCAATGTTAGCCTGTGGAAGAATTGGAGCAATTCATTCAGTTGTTTTTGGTGGTTTTGCGGCTAACGAATTAGCAAGTAGAATTGATGACTCAAAAGCAAAAGTAATTATTTCAGCTTCATGTGGTTATGAACCGGGAAGAACAGTTCATTATAAACCTTTATTGAATAAAGCAATAGAAATTGCAAATCATAAACCAGAAAAATGTATTATTTGGCAAAGAGAAAAAGATAAAGCAGATCTAGATCCTAAAATAGATATTGATTGGATTGAATCTTTGAAGGGAGTAAAGCCAGCTGAATGTGAAAAAATGAGCTCAAATGATTATGCATACATTCTTTATACTTCAGGAACAACTGGAACTCCAAAAGGAATAGTTAGAGATATTGGTGGCCATATCGTAGCATTAAAATGGACAATGAAAAATATTTACAATATTGATCAAGATGATGTTTGGTGGTCTGCAAGTGATATAGGTTGGATAGTTGGTCACTCGTATATTGTTTACGCTCCTCTATTTTATGGATGCACAACAGTTTTATTTGAGGGGAAACCAGTGGGCACTCCTGACGCAGGGGCATTTTGGAAAATAATATCAGAATATAAAGTAAAATCTTTATTTACCGCTCCTACAGCCATAAGAGCAATCAAAAAAGAAGATCCAGATGGAAAATTTTTCAAAAAATATGATTTATCTAAATTTGATACTTTGTTTTTAGCTGGTGAACGTGCTGATCCTGATACAATAAAATGGTTTGAAAAACTTTCGAGCGCCCCTGTCATAGATCATTGGTGGCAAACAGAAACGAGTTGGGCCATAAGTTCAAATTGTGCAGGAATAGAAAAATTTCCAATTAAATATGGTTCTGCGTTTAAGCCGGTACCAGGTTATGATTTAAAAGTTTTAAATAGTGAAGGTAAAGAAAATAAAGCAGGTCAGATGGGAGATATTGTTGTTAAACTTCCTTTGCCACCAGGAACCTTCCCTACTTTATGGAATGCAGATGACAGATATAAAAAAGTTTATATGTCAACTTATGAAGGTTATTACCAAACTTACGATGCGGGTCATATTGATGAGGATGGTTATGTTTGGATTATGTCAAGAACAGATGACATTATTAATGTAGCTGGTCATAGATTATCGACAGGAGCAATCGAAGAAGTTTTAGCTGAACATAAAAATGTAGCAGAATGTGCAGTGATTGGAATTGCTGATAAATTAAAAGGTCAACTTCCTATTGGATTGATTGCTTTAAAAGCTGGTGTAAATCGAGATAACAAAGAAATAACTAAAGAATGTGTAGCATTGGTTAGAGAAAAAGTTGGACCTGTTGCAGCCTTCAAATTAGCAATTGTAGTAAAGAGACTTCCCAAAACAAGATCTGGAAAAGTTTTACGGGGGACGGTAAGAAAAATTGCAGACGGAGAGAGTTATAAAGTTCCACCTACTATTGATGATCCTGCAATTTTAGATGAAATTAAGAAAGATTTAAGAGATAATAATATTTTAAAAAGTTAAAGCTCTTTAATCAATGGAATTACCCGTAGTAAATCATCCGGAATATGTCGCTAAAATTAATGATAACAGTGTTTTTCCTATAAAAAAATTTAGTGCTTTAGCCGAATATCTTTTACAAAATAATATTGTTAAAAGATTTCATATACCAAGAGAATGTTCATTAGAAACTTTAAGTAAGTCACACTCTATGGAATATATAAATAATATAAAAAATAAGACGCTAGATAGAAAGGCTCAAGTCAGAATTGGTTTTCCAATTAACGACAGCGTTATCAAAAGATCTTTTTTAGCTACAGGTGGAACAGTTTTAGCTAGTAAACTTGCACTTGATTTCAGGCTATCATGTAATACAGCTGGCGGAAGTCATCACGCAGGATATGATTATGGATCTGGTTACTGTGTTTTTAATGATGTTGCTGTTGCAGCAAATTATATTAAATTCAAAAAAAAAATTAAAAAAATTCTTATTTTAGACTTAGATGTACATCAAGGAAATGGAAATTCTGAAATTTTTAAAAATGATAAAGATATATTTACATTTAGTATGCATTGTAAATCAAATTTTCCTGCAAAAAAATCTGTAAGTGATTTAGATGTAGAGCTTGAAGATAATCTGGAAGACAAAACTTATAATAAAATTTTAAAAGAAAATTTAATAAGTCTAAATAAATATAGCTTTGACTTTGTTTTTTATATAGCTGGTGTAGATGTTCATTACCAAGATAAGTTAGGTAAGCTTAAATTAACCGAGGAAGGAATATATAAAAGAGATCAAATGGTAATTGAGAATTTCTTTTCAAGAAAGATTCCATTATGCGGTGTTCTGGGAGGCGGATATAATAAAGATTTTAATAAGTTAGTTGAATTACATGCAATGCTTCATAGAAACTGTAAAAATTTTTTATAAAAATTAAGAAGCTATAAATTTTATAAGATAGTAAAGAATTCCAGTAATTATTGTTGCGTAAATAAAGCCTAAGACAAATAACTTGAGTCTAATTTTATCATTTTTAAATCGTGACTTAAGATATACGTAGATCATCGTATATATACCGACTATGGCTATACTTAATAAAATATCTGTTGGGTTCATTAATAAATAAATTAAATCTCGCTTATTTTAGCAATCATACCAACTTCATAATGTCCCGGTACGTTGCAAGCTGCTTCTATTTTAGCTTTGTTGCTAAATTTCCATACTAATTCCCCCTTTTCACCAGGTGAAAGCAAAACACTATTTGAATGGGAGTGTCCCATTGATGGATTTTTTTTAGCCATCTGTTTCATTTTTTCTTTATCAATTTTATCTGGTAATAAAATATTATTTTCAACCAACATCATCATTTCAGGCTGATGTTTTATATGCATTTCTTTTGTTGCTATATTAAACTCATGCACTAGTTCTCCAACATTTAAAACTATAAATTTAATTGTTTCGTTTTTCTTTACATTTATTTCTTCGGGTTCATAGTAATTGTCATGCATCTTAATAGTGATAGTCCTTGTTACCTCGGAAGGTTTGCCTTTTTCACCGATCATTTTCATTGGTCCAGCCAAAGCAAAACTAGGGAATAAAAGAATCAAAATTATTAAAAATCTCATATAATGAAGTTAGATCAAATCTCTATAATTAATAACTAACGTATTGTCGCAGAGTTTAAAGAATAATTTTTAGGTATTATCAAATATGGAATTAACTGTAGTATTAATTATTGTTTTTTATATAGTTTTTTATCTTTTGCGTCCTACATCTAAAGAGGAACTTAAAAGATTTAATAAAAAAGACAATTGGTCAAATATGGGGTTTTAAAATAAAAAGATTAAGGAATTAAATGTTTGTTGCAATGAATAGATTTAAAATAGTTAAGGGCAAAGAAAATTAATTTGGCAGAGTATTTTGACTATATTGCTGGTTGCGATACATTTGATTTTAACAAACCAGATCCTAGACATCTGACAAATGTTGTTGAAATAATCGGAGGTGATATAAATAAAACTATAATGGTTGGAGATAGTGAGGTGGACTCACAATCGGCATACAACGCAAATGTTCCTTTTATATTAATAGAAGATGGATATACTGAGAAAAAAAAAGAACAAATACCTCATGATATTTCTGTGAAGAATTTCATAAGTTTTGAAAAAGTTATTGAAAAATATTTATGATAGATTTTCAGCTTTTTTCTGCTCTTGTTACTTATTATTTTATAATGTTTGCAACTCCAGGGCCCAATAATGCAATGCTTACCGCTTCTGGATTAAAATTTGGTTTTGTGAGAACTCTACCTCACTTGGTGGGTATTCCTCTTGGTCATATCTTTCAAATTGGATTGGTTTGTTATGGTTTAGGAAATTTATTTCTAATTTTTCCTCAATTACAATTTTATATGAAGATTTTATGTTTTGTTTATTTGCTATATCTTGGGTGGAAAATAATAGGCTCTTTTAGCTTGGTAGAAAAAGATACAGGTGGAAGACCTTTAAAATTTTACGAGGCATCACTTTTTCAATTTATTAATCCCAAAGCTTGGACCGTAGCAATTACTGTTGCATCTGGTTTTTTTCCTTCAGAAGAAAATTTTATTATTGCGACAATGTTTCTGGTAATTACAGCTGCTGTGGTATGTTTTCCGTCAATTTGTATTTGGGCTATTTTTGGAAATAGCTTAAGAATCTTTATCAAAAATACAAAAGCCAAAAAAATTACAGAGTATATTTTGGCAATTTTGTTAGTTTTAACTGCACTGGTTGTATTGCTAAAATAGTCTTTGATTTTATATTTCTTGTTTAATATAAAAACTTTATGCATTTTACAAAAAAAAATGCCAAGGAAAAAAGAATAGACTTTGCAAATAATCTAAAAGAAAAAAAATTGCTTAGATTTCCTGGTGCTTATAATCCTTTATGTGCAAAATTGATTGCAGAAATTGGTTTTGATGGTGTTTATATTTCTGGTGGTGTTATGTCTAACGACTTAGGGATTCCAGACATAGGCTTAACTACACTGAAGCATGTTAGTTATAGGGCAAATCAAATTGCTAAAGTAAGTGATTTACCTTCAATAGTTGATGCTGATACTGGCTTTTCAGATTGTAAAAAAACGATAGAAACTTTTGAAAATTTGGGTCTTGCTGGATGCCATATAGAAGATCAAATATCTGAAAAAAGATGTGGGCACTTAGAAAATAAAGAGCTTATTTCAACAAGTGAAATGGTAAAAAAAATAAAAAAATCTATTGATGCAAGAAAAGATAAAAACTTTTCGATAATTGTAAGAACTGATGCCAATTTAGTAGAGGGACTTGAAAAAACTATAGAAAGAATAAAAGCTTATGAGTCAGCGGGTGCAGATGTAATATTTCCGGAGTCAATGAAAGATGAAAAAGAGTTTGAAAGTGTGAGAAAAAATTCAAAAGTTTATTTATTAGCTAATATGACAGAATTCGGAAAGTCAAAATTATTATCAACAAATGAGTTGAAAAACTTGGGTTATAATATTGTTATTTATCCTGTAACCACACAAAGATTAGCAATGAAAAGTGTAGAAGATGGTTTAAAATCAATTTTTAAAGATGGACATCAAAATAATATTATAGATAGAATGCAGAGTAGAAAAAGATTATATGAGCTTGTGGAGTATGAAAAATATAATACTCCTGATAAAAAAATTACTGATTTCAAAACTGAAGGTCATGAATAAAAATGAGTGAAGAAATAAAAAAAGGGTTAATGGGAATAGTTGTAGATGAAACTACAATATCTCAAGTTATGCCTGAAATAAATTCTCTAACTTACAGAGGTTATAGAGTTCAAGATCTTTGTCAAAAGTGTACTTTTGAAGAGGTTGCCTATTTAGTTTTAAATGGTGAGCTTCCGAAATCAAAAGAATTAAAGAAATTTATAAAAGAAGAGAGAAATAACCGTAAACTCTCTAAACAGATTCTTAATGATATTAAAAATATGCCAAAGAAAGCTCACCCGATGGATGCTGTAAGAACTGCTGTAAGTTTAATGGGGCTAGAGGATAAAGATGTAAGAGACAATTCTCAAAAAGCTAATATGAGAAAAGCTATGAGAATATTTGCTCAAACACCAGCTGCTGTTGCAGCATATTTCAGAGCACGTAAGGGTAAAAAATTTATACCTCCAAATAAAAAGTTATCTTATTCTGAAAATTTCTTTAACATGATGTTCGGTAAAGTTCCAAATAATGAAATTGTTAAAGCGTTTGATGTTTCTATGATACTTTATGCAGAACATAGTTTTAATGTTTCTACTTTTACTGCTAGAACAATAACCAGCAGTCTTTCTGATATGCATGGTGCTATAACAGGTGCTATAGCAAGTTTAAAAGGTCCATTACATGGGGGTGCAAATGAAGCGGTAATGCATATGTTTGAACAAATTAAAAAACCAGAAAAAGCTGAGGCTTGGATTAATAACGCTCTAGATAAGAAGAAAGTTGTAATGGGATTTGGTCATAGAGTTTATAGAAGTGGAGATTCAAGAGTTCCAACAATGAAAAAATATTTTTTAAAGGTTGCTGAGCTTATGAAAAATTCTAAATATCCAAGAATGTATGAAATTTTGGAAAAAGTTATGCTTGAGAGGAAAAATATTCATCCAAATGTTGATTACCCTTGTGGACCTACTTATCATTTAATGGGGATTGATACTGATTTTTTCACGCCAGTATTTGTTATGGCCCGAATTACAGGATGGTCAGCTCATATCATGGAACAACATGCTGCTAATAAATTAATTAGACCATTATCTAAATACAAAGGTAATGATCACAGAAAGGTACTTGCCTTGAACGTGAGATAATTTTAAGAAAAGGCTTCTGCCCAAGAACCTTTGGTGGAAGCTTTAGAATACTCCGTTGCTCTACCTTCGAAAAAGTTCATGTGTTCAACAGCATTAAGCATTGTATCTAACCAAGTAAGTGGATTTTCTTTAACCTTATAAATCGGGTTTAAACCAAGTTGAATAAGCCTTCTGTCGCCAATCCATCTAATATACTGTTTTACTTCATTGGGTTTCAAACCTTGAATCGGACCCATTTTAAATGCCAAGTCTATGAAAGCGTCTTCATGGTCAATTATTGTTTTGCACGCATCATAAATTTCTTTTTTAAGTTTATCATTCCATATCTCGGGATTTTCTTTTACAAAAGCTCTAAAAAGTCTAATCATTGAATTGCAGTGAAGTGTTTCGTCTCTTACTGACCAAGTAACAATTTGACCCATACCCTTCATCTTGTTGTGTCTAGGAAAGTTAAGAAGGATCGCAAAACTTGCAAAAAGTTGAAGGCCTTCAGTAAAAGCACTAAATACAGCTACTGTTTTCGCAATGTCAGCTTTTGAATTAACATTAAAGCCTTGCATGTAATCATATTTATCTTTCATTTCTTTGTACTTCATAAAAGCTGAGTATTCTGACTCTGGCATACCTATCGTATCTAACAAGTGTGAGTAGGCTGCAATATGTACGGTCTCCATTGCCGCGAAAGCCGTCATCATCATTAAAACTTCGGTTGGTTTAAAAACAGTTGTGTAATGTCTTAGATAACAATTGTTTACCTCAACATCTGCTTGTGTGAAAAACCTAAAAATTTGAGTTAAAAGATTTTTTTCTTCTTGTGATAAGTTTTTTTGCCAATCTCTGACGTCGTCTCCAAGCGGCACCTCTTCTGGTAACCAATGTATTCTTTGTTGTGTTAGCCAAGCATCATAGCACCAAGGATACCTAAAAGGTTTATAGACAGGATTTTCTACTAATAATCCGCCTTTAAAGACTTCTTTATTTTTATTTAATTTAATTACTGACATGATAGGCACTCCTCATATTTATTTTCTTCATTACTTGATTCTTTTTGGTTTGAATAAACATTCTTTGTCACATCTGTTGATGAACCTGAATTAATATTTTCTGCTCTTTGAATCGATTTAGATCTGCAATAATAAAGGCTTTTTAATCCTTTTTTCCATGCTTGAAAATGTAGTTGATGAAGATCTTTCTTATGAACGTCGGCTGGAACAAAAACATTAACAGATTGAGCTTGTGAAATATGGGGCGTTCTATCTGCACCTAACTCAACAATCCATCTCTGATCAATCTCAAATGCTGTTTTAAATGTCTCTTTTTCTTCATTAGTTAAAAAATCGAGGTGTGAAACCGAACCTTGATTTGTTGTAATACTTGACCAAACTTCATCTGTATTTTTTTCGTATTTTGTTAAAACTTTAGACAAATATTTGTTTCTAACATTGTATGAACCTGACAAAGTCTTGTGTGTATAACTATTTGCTGCAATTGGTTCGATTCCAGGTGAAGCACCTCCGCATATTATTGATATTGAGGCTGTAGGTGCAATTGCTGTCTTGTTTGAAAACCTCTCCTTTATTCCAAACTCTTCCGCGTCTGGGCATGCTCCTCTCTCATCTGCTAAATCTTTGGATGCTTTGTCTACTTTTTGTTGAATATTTTCAAATATTTTTTTGTTCCATACTTTACTCATAACGGATCCAAATGGAATATTTTTTTGCTGAAAAAATGAATGCAATCCCATAACGCCTAATCCGACACTTCTCTCTCTCATTGCAGCATATTTGGCATTTGAAAAACTTTCAGGTGCTTTGTTGATAAAATCTTGAAGAACGTTATCTAAAAATCTCATTACGTCTTCTACAAAATTTTTATCATCTTGCCATTCATCATATTTTTCTATGTTCAGTGAAGACAAACAACACACAGCTGTTCTTTCATTGCCTTCTCTATCCTTGCCAGTTGGAAGAGTAATTTCACTACAAAGATTCGATGTCTTAACAGTTAATCCCGCTAATTTATGATGCTGAGGAATTTGTCGATTCACTGTATCTATATAAACAATGTACGGCTCACCAGTCTCAACTCTTGCCGTTAGCAATCTTATCCATAAGTTTCTTGCAGAAAGAGTGGCTTGTATAGAACCATCTTTTGGACTTCTTAACGCCCATTGGCCATCTGTTTCAACAGCCCTCATAAATGCATCGGAAACTAAAACACCGTGGTGTAAGTTTAAAGATCTTCTATTTGTATCTCCACCCGTAGGTCTTCTCATTTCAATAAATTCCTCTATCTCTGGATGGTCAATTGGCAAATAACAAGCTGCGGAACCCCTTCGGAGGGAACCCTGGCTGATAGCTAGTGTAAGAGAGTCCATGACTTTAATGAAAGGAATAATCCCAGAAGTCTTTCCGACCTTACCAATTTTTTCTCCTATTGATCTAAGGTTACCCCAATAACTTCCTATTCCGCCACCTCTTGCTGCTAACCATACATTTTCACTCCAAAGCCCTAATATACCTTCAAGGCTATCTCCTGCTTCATTTAAAAAACATGAAATTGGCAAACCTCTTTCAGTTCCACCATTAGAAAGAACTGGTGTAGCTGGCATGAACCAAAGATTACTTATATAGTTATAAATCCTTTGAGCGTGAAGATTGTTGTCAGCATAAGTGCTAGCAACTCTTGCAAATAAATCTTGGTACGACTCACTATGACCTAGATATCTGTCGCTTAAAGTCGCCCTACCAAAATCAGTTAGGTTCTCATCTCTAGATCTATCAATTTTTATTGTTATTCCTTTATCGTTTTGAAAAAGCTCCGTTTGATGATTTAATGAAAATAAGTCTGGTTTATTGTTTAAATTTTTTAAATCTTTACTCTCAATTTTGTTTAAGTTCGAGACAGCTTTTTTTATTGCCAAAGATACATTTTTATTCATAATTACCTTATTTACCTTGATTTAAAGAGCAAAACAACTACATGTTGTGTTACAGTTATATTAATATACTAAATAACACTCTTTTCAAGAGAACATTACAAGAACATAAATGTTTTTTCAAGTTTAAAATAATTCTGTTAAATCTTCTGTTAATAATTCTTTTAAAATAATGAAAATCAAACAGAGCGGTTTTAGAGAATATGATGCCAGGTGGCTGTTTCCTGAAGAAATTGATTTAGATGGAATCAGAGAATTAGGCAAAGGTCTTGGTACTCAAATAATAAATAGTACAAAAAAAATAAATCCGAAAATTGTAGTTGGTCATGATTACAGATCCTATAGTGAAGATGTAAAAGCGGCATTAAAGGAAGGGCTAATTTCTACCGGATGCTCTATTAAAGACATAGGACTTTCATTAACCCCTACGGTGTATTTTGCTCAATTTAAATTAAATTCGGATGCAATTGCAATGGTAACGGCTAGTCATAATGAAAACGGTTGGACGGGAGTAAAAATGGGAATTGAAAAGGGGTTAACTCATGCTCCAAGTGAAATGAAAGAATTAAAACAAATAACTTTAAACAAAAATTTTAGAACAGGTAAAGGTAACAGTAAAAATATTGAAGATTTTCAAAAAATTTATATTGAGGATTTAGCAAAAAAAAATAAGTTGAAAAAAAAAATAAAAGCTGTTGTAGCGTGTGGTAATGGAACAGCAGGTGTATTTGCTCCTAAAGTTTTAAGAGAAATAGGTTGTGAGGTAATTGAGCTAGATTGTAAATTAGATTTTACATTCCCTAAATATAATCCTAATCCAGAAGATTTAAAAATGCTAAAAGCTATTTCAGAAAGTGTAAAAAAAAATAATGCAGATATTGGTTTTGGTTTTGATGGAGACGGTGATCGTGTAGGAGTTATCGATGATAAAGGTAGTGAGATTTTTGCAGACAAAATTGGGCTTATTATAGCTAGAAACCTTTCGGTCAAACACAAAAAATCAAAATTTATTGTTGATGTAAAATCTACAGGTTTATTTTTAAAAGATAAAATTCTTTTAGAAAATAATTGTCAAACAATTTATTGGAAAACTGGACATTCACATATAAAAAGAAAAGTAAACAAAGAAAAAGCTTTAGCTGGATTTGAAAAAAGTGGTCACTTTTTTTTTAATAAACCAATTGGTTACGGATATGATGATGGAATTAATTCTGCAATACAAATCTGTCACTTATTAATTGATCAAAACAAGAAATTAAGTTCTCTAATAGATAGTCTTCCAAAAACATTTCAATCGCCTACTATGGCTCCATATTGTAAAGATGAAGAAAAATATAAAGTTGTTGAAGGCTTAGTTGAGACGGTGAAAGAAATAAAATCGAAAAAAGTTAGGATCGATGGTCAATTAATTAATGAAATTTTAACAGTAAATGGTGTAAGATTTGTTTTAGAGGATGGGTCCTGGGGGTTAATAAGGGCTTCATCAAATAAACCTTCGCTAGTTGTTGTTACAGAAAGTAATAAATCCGAAACTGGAAACAAAAAAATATTTAATTTTATTGATGATTTGCTTCAAAAAACAGGAAAAATTGGGAAGTATGATCAAAAAATCTAAAGATTAAAATAATCATACAAAAATCTACTCGCTATAATTATTAGGAAAAGTCCGAACAGTTTTGCAATAATCTCTCTTTTAATTTTATGAACTGCTGTGGCTCCAGCTTTAGCCATTAAAATAGTTATTGGTATAAATATTAAAAAAGCAGGTACATTTATGAAACCAACGCTTAAAGGTATATTTGTTTTTATGAATATTCCTGAGATTAAGAAACCCAAACAACCAAATACAGCAATTAAAAAGCCAATTGATGCAGCGCTTCCTATTGCCTTATTTATAGAGTAACCAACAAACTTCAATATAGGTACATTCATAATTGCACCTCCTATTCCCATTAGCGAGGATACAAAACCTACTATAAATCCTAAAACTGTTCTTTGAAATAAATTAAATTTTAATTTAATTTTTGTTTTATCTTTAAGAAAAATTAAGTTTATGGCCAATAAATAAATGATTATACTAAAAAAAAGTACCAAAGATTTAGTTTCCATTGATGCAGCAAAAAAGCTCCCGATAACAACTCCAATTACTACAAATATTCCATAAGTTTTTAATACTCCAAAGTCTACTGCTTTATGTTTGTAATGAGTAAATACAGACATTATGGCGGTCGGAACAATAATTGCAAATGAAGTACCAACTGCTAAATGCATAACAAAAGATTTATCAATTCCTATAGCTCCAAAAATATAAAAAAGACATGGAACTGTAATTATTCCTCCGCCAATGCCAAAAAATCCCGCAAAAAAACCAGCAACTACAGCTGTAATTGCCATTATAATTAGGAAAAAAATAATTTGATTCAATCCAAAAGTTTCAATCATTGGGAAACTTGATTAGCTTTTTCATTATTTTGCGCAATCTCCATGATATGATTTATTTTTTGAAAATCTGAATCTCTCGCCATCATGTTGTCGCTTAAATATCTTTTCCATTTGTTTGCACCCTTTTGACCATGATAAAGACCCACTGTGTGTCTCATAATCTGATTAACTCTTGTTCCATTTTTTACCTCTTCTTGTACATATTCAACCAATTTTTCTGCTATATCCGATCTTGATGGTACATTTTTATTATTAAAAAATTTATTTTCAATATCTGCTAAGAAATATGGATTTTGATAAATTGCCCTACCTATCATAACACCGTCACAATTTTTTAAATGATTTTTAATTTGTTCAGAGTTTGTAATTCCGCCATTTATTATAATTTCAAGATCTTGGTTTGTTTTTTTAATTTGGTAAACCATTGGATAATTTAATTTAGGAATTTTTAAATTTTCTTTTGGTGTAAGACCTTTTAAAATAGCTTTACGAGCATGTAATATTATAGTTTTGCTCCCAGCTTTTGATATTTTATTTATAAATGAGTTTAGGTATTCATAATTTTCAACATTATCAAAGCCTATTCTGGTTTTTGCTGTCACTGGAATTTTGCATGAATTAACCATTTTGTTAATACATTCACTCACAAGGTTTGGTTCTTTTATTAAACATGCGCCAAATCTATTTTTCTGTACTTTTTTACTGGGACAACCAAGATTCAAATTTATTTCGTCATAACCCATATCTTCTGCTATTTTGGAAACTTCAGCTAATTCATTTTTATCAGAACCACCAACCTGAAGAGCAAGAGGTTTTTCAATTTTATTAAATCCTAAGATTTTTTTTCTATTGCCGTGAATAGCTGATTTTGTAGCAACCATCTCGGTATAAAGCATTACATTTTTACTCAACAATCGTAAAAAGTATCTTTCGTGTCGATCCGTACAATCCATCATAGGAGCAACACAAATTTTTCTATTGATACTCAATTATTTTTTTTCTTCTTCTATTTCTTCTGTTAGTTCTAAAGGATCGGTCTCTTTAGTTGATACATCTTTTGCTTGATTTGTAAGGCTGGTATCATTTTTTGTTTCTTTTGAAGGACTTCCCGTTACGGGAGTTTTTCTCATTCTTTTTGAGGGTAATATTGCTACTCCAGTTTTTGAAACTTCCCCTTTGTATAATTGTTCAAAATCGTCTGATACAACTTCATCCGAATCTTCCTCTTCGAAAGTTTCGTCAGGCTCTTTTCTTAATCTAAGAATTGCATTTTTTTTCAATTCTTCAACTTTAAGTTTTCCAGAAGCAATTTCTCTTAGAGCGATAACTGTTCTCTTGTCATTGTCTTCCTTAACAAGCATTTCTGATCCAGAATTTAATTGTGAAGTTCTCTCCTTAGCCAATAGAACTAAATCATACTGATTTTCAACTTTATCTAAACAATCCTCTACTGTGATACGTGCCATAAGAATGTGAAATAATTAATGAAAAGCAGTAACAAAATCAAGTTTTTTTTCTTAGATATTTTGGCTCTAGCGAATTTCTTATTATTAACAGCGCCAAAAGCGAAAAGGCTACATAAAAGATACTTAAAATAGCTATAAATTCAATTGTATACCCTCTATCAATCAAAATGCCAAATAAAGCGGTGCCAAAAGCAGTTGAAAAAACCATCAATGCTGTGGTCAAAGCTCTTATGCTACCTAAATATCTAACACCATAGATCTCTGCCCATGTTGATGATCCTAGAACATTCGCTAAACCATTAGATATACCTATTAATCCGAAGAAAAAAAATGCTGAAAATGAAAAATTAAAGAAGAACAAGATTATAAGACCTAATAGCAATGGAATATTCATAAAAGGTATCATTTTTCTACTTGTAAATTTATCAACCAAAAAACCAGAAGATATTAGAGTCAAAATTGATGTTACAGAGTAAACCATAAAGGATTTTGGAATGATATACTCGCCCCAAAGTTTTGAGTCAGCAATAAAAGATTGATATATAAAAACTCCAGTCGCAATCCAGGGCATCGCAAGCATATTTAAAGATATAATATAAAATCTGAAATCTTTTAAGACTTCTGATCTTCTCCAATTTTTTATATATATAAATTTTTTATTACTTTTGATTAAATCTTGTCCTTCTCTTGAATAAATAGTGATATTTTTTATAGTATAAAAAACCAAAAGTGGAAGTACTAGAATTATAATTAATGAAATAAATTGCCAGATTATTCTCCATGAGAAAATAGAAAGCAAAGAAACAATTAATATTGGCAAAATAAATTCTGCCGATGAA
>CACHXE010000003.1 GCA_902583785.1 uncultured Pelagibacteraceae bacterium
GAAAAACACATAGAAATATCTGGAGAAGAAATTTTAAACAAAATTTCCAAAAGCAATAGACCGGTAATATTTATTTCGGGGCATTTTGGAAATTTTGAGTTAATGGCTATGGAATTAGAAAAAAAAAAAATAAATTTAGCTGCAATATACAGGCCACTAAATAACTTTTTTCTTAATCCTTTGATGATTTTTATTAGACGGAAATACATTTGTAAAAATCAAATTAAAAAGGGATTATCTGGAACAAGGGATGCTATTAATTTTATAAAGAAAAACCACAGTATAGCTCTAATGGTAGATCAAAGAGTGGGTGAGTCGGATAGATTCCCTTTCTTTAAAAAGCCCGCACACACAACCACTATACCAGCACAATTATCAATCAAATTTAATTTAGAAATAGTTCCAATTTATCTTGAAAGAAAAGAGGATGGAAAATTTTATATGGAAGTTCAAGAGTCAATTAAAGTAAACAACGCGGATAAATCAGAAGAAAATAAGAAAAATATAACGATTGAAATAAATAAAAGAATCGAAAAAATGGTCTTAAGAAACCCCGGACAATGGATTTGGACTCACAGTAGATGGAAATAATTATTTAATTTTTTTAATCTGTTGTAGTCTTTTTTGCACCTCTTCGGGAGAGAAATATGCTTCCTGTAATTCAACATTCCAGTATGTTAGTTGATCAAGTGGTATTTTTTTTCCCGAAACAGCACAAATAACATGATCTCCATTCTCAATAATATCAAAACTGTTAGGAAGAAATTTAAGTTTTGCTTTATTTCTGTTCATGTTAATTTAATTCTCGAGGTTTCTACAATATATGAATTTAGCAGTTATAGGAAGTGGTGGCAGAGAGCATGCTTTATGCTACAAACTACAGCAATCAAAAAAGCTTGGAAAACTAATTTGTATACCTGGGAATGCAGGTACAGAAAAAATTGCAAAGAATATTGATGTAAATATTCGAGATTTTGAAGAGATCTACAAAATAATTAAAAAAAATAATATTGATATGGTTGTGATTGGGCCAGAAGAACCTCTTGTAAATGGTATAACAGATTATTTAAAAAAAAAATCAGTAAGAGTATTTGGACCTGATAAATTTGCTTCACAATTAGAAGGATCCAAGGCTTTTATGAAAAATTTATGTAAAAAAAATAATATTCCTACTGCTGGTTATGGAATATTTAATGAATGGGATGAGGCAAAAAAATTCATAGACAAAATTGGAGTTCCGATAGTAGTTAAGGCTGATGGTTTGGCTGCAGGTAAAGGAGTTACAGTTTGTCAAACTCTTGGAGAAGCAAAAATTAAAACTAAAGAAATTTTAAGTGGTAAATTTAGATCTTCGAGATTAGTTATTTTGGAAGAATTTTTAGAGGGAGAAGAACTTAGCTACTTCACTATAGTTGATAGAAATTCTTATCATTTTTTTGGTTCAGCACAGGACCACAAAAGAGTTGGGGAGGGAGATGTGGGGCCTAATACTGGTGGAATGGGAGCATATTCACCAGCGAGGCTTTTAACAAATGACCTAGAAAAAAAAATAAAAAAAAAAATAATAGAGCCGACTTTGCAAGCAATGAAAGATTTTGGTCATCCTTATGAAGGTTTTTTATATGCTGGATTAATGATTAAAGACGAAGAGCCATATCTTATAGAGTACAATATTAGAATGGGGGATCCAGAATGCCAAGTTTTGATGATGAAATTAAAAACTGATCTTCTAGAAATTTTAGATTATGCAACAAAAAATAATTTGAATGATTTAGACATACAATGGGATAATAATGAATGTATAACAATCGTATTGTGTGCGAATGGTTACCCAGGAGATTATTTAAAAAATAAAGAAATTAAAAATTTGTCAAAAATTCCTTCTGATAGAAAAAATCAAATCTTTCATGCTGGGACATATAAGAAAAATAATAAGATTTTTTCTAACGGTGGAAGAGTTTTAAACTCAACCTGCATAGCAGAAACACTTGAAAAGGCAAAAAAACAATCCCTTGTTGCTTTAGAAAAAATAAATTGGAATGATGGTTTTTTTAGAAAAGATATAGGATGGAGAGCTATTAAAAAAAATGAGGATAATAAGCGGTAAATATAAAAATAAAAAACTCCTTTTTTCTAAAAACCTAGAAACAAGACCGTTAAAAGATAGTGTAAGGGAAAATATCTTCAATATTTTAGCGCACTCAAGCAAAATTAAAATTGATGTAAAAAATTCAAATATTCTTGACTTATATTCTGGCACAGGGTCTTTTGGTCTAGAGTGTTTATCTAGAGAAGCTTCTAAAGTTTTTTTTATTGAGAGCAACAAGGATGCTCTACTTTATTTAAAGAGGAATATAAAGAATCTTGACTCTGAAAAAAAAACTTTATTACTCCCTCAAGATGTTTTTAAATTTTTGAAAAACTTTGATCTTAAAATACACAAATATAAATTTGATATAATTTTTTTAGATCCTCCGTATAAGAAGGGGTGTTTCGAAACTATAGAAATATTAAAAAAAAATAATATTACAAATGAAAATCATATTATCATCATTCATAGGGAAATAAATTCAGGAGATGAAATAGAAAAGCAATTAAACATACTGGATAATAGAATTTATGGTCGTTCTGAAATTTTTTTTGCAAAATTTTTTTAAATTAAAAATCTCTTTGTTAATATTTTTACTCTTTCTACTGCAGGCTGGTCAAAAGGATTAATCCTCATTATTTTAGCAAGGGCAATCGTTTCAAATATAAATTTGAAAAATAATTCTCCCAAGTTATTTTCGTTAAATTCTTTAATTTTTATCTCTCTAAATGGTATTCTTTTTTCCTTCAAAGCACTTAAAAAAGCATTTTTTTGAGCTATTTTTACATCATCATATTTTTTTTGGTTAAGATATCTCATTTTATCTCCAAAAGAGTTGCAATTTATTTTTATATTTTTTTTCTTTTTACAACTAAAAACATAAAAAAATTTATCTTTTGGTCCATCTAGATATAATTGTAATAAACTATGATGATCTTTAGGTGCATTCGAAACAATTGGAAGAAATCCCTTTTTATTTTTTCCAAGACTTTCTGCTAAAAGTTGTTGTAACCAAAATAAAAAATAATTTAATTCAGGAACATAATTAAAAAGAACAATAACTTTCGTTTTATTTTTGTAAACTTTTGACAAATTTTTTAAAGATTGAGATAATATTTTTTTATTATTTAATAAACGCTTTAATTTATTTTTAAAATTAAATGTATTTAATCCCATTAAATAAGCTGGTACCATCCCTACTTCAGAGAACACTGAATATCTCCCACCTATATAAGGATTGTGAGCAACAAAAGTTAGTTTTTTATTTTTTGCAAAATTTGACAGAACATTGTCTTTTTTTTCAGATATAATTATTACATTAGATTTGTTAAAAAAAGATTGAAAATAGCTAGAATTAATTATTGTTTCACTTGTATTACCGGATTTAGATACAATTAAAAAAAGAATATTTGATTTTTTGTTTTTGTTTTTGATTTTTTTTAGAAAATCCTGGTCTAAATTATCTATAAAAATAAAAGATTTTTTTATTTTATGTTTTAAAAAAAAATATATAGCTTTGGATGCAAGAATGGACCCGCCCATTCCAATTATAACCACAGTTTTAAAACGTTTAAATTTTTTAAAATTAGAATCATATTTATGATTTAGTAGAAAAGAATTTAACAAAGATTTTTTTTTTATTTCGATTTCATCCACTATTTTAGAGGCTGAAATCATCTTAATTTTTCTTTCTCAACTCTTTTAATATCATGTTCTCTAGATCTGATGAGATTTTGTTATTTTTTTCTGACTCACTTGCGTTTTCAAAAGCAGATTTAACAGGGTTCGATGCTTTGGTTTGTTTACTATTTGGTACAGGTAATTTTTCAAATTGTGGTGGAAGGATTAAAGGATCCTTTTTTTTTACTAAAAACTCATCTGTTGTTTTTTTTTTTTGTCCTGTCATAGCTGATTTGAAATCAGAACAATTGCTCACAAAAAACAATGTTGTTAATAAAATAATTATTTTAAAATATTTCATAATTTTTTATTAAACATAAATTCTTTTATAATCATACCAAAAATTCCAATAGAAATAAAAATATCAGCAAAATTGAATGTAAACCAATGAAAGTTTTTAATGTGAAAATCGATAAAATCTGGCACCGCAAAATAGGTAAGCCTGTCATATAAGTTCCCAAGTGCCCCTCCAATAATTAAAGAGATTATTATTTTTCCTGAATTATCTGAAGTAACCATTAAATAAACTAAATAAACTATAATTAGCAAAATTAAGGCAGAAACCAAATGATAAAATAAACTGGCGTTTGAACTTAACAAACCAAAGGCAATACCAGTATTCCAGTTTAAAGTAATATTTAAAAAGTCATTTAAAAATAAATCTCTATCTATAGATTGGATTAATTTTATAGCATATTCTTTTGAAATTCTATCAATTGCAAAAAAAACTAATATTAAAATAAAACTAAATATATCGATTTTTTCAATTTTTATTTTATTTTTGAACATCTTGAACATTTGTCATCCTCTAGCTTTTCGAAAATTTTCCAACATCTAGAACACTTTTGGCCGTCTGCTTTTTTTACGTTAACTATTAGATTTTCTTTTGCTGAAACGTTTTGGGATATCTTGGAAATAATAAATAATTCTTTTGTGTCTATTGTATTTAAAAGATCAAAATCTGATTTTGGTAAATCAATTTTTACTTCGGCCTCTAGACTAGAACCAATTATTTTACTTGATCTCTTTTCCTCTATCGCAATATTAACCTGCTGTCTTATTTTTAATATTTTTTCCCATTTATTAAAAAGATTATCATTTTTCCAATTATCTGGGATTTTAGGAAAATTTTCCTCGTGTATACTTGTTTTTTTATTTTTAGATGCAAGCTGGCTTATTTCTTCTGTGGTAAATGAAAGTACAGGAGCAAACCACTTTATTAAGCACTCCAAAATTATATTAAGTAAATCAATACTTAATTTTCTTTTTTTTGAGCTCAAGTCATCACAGTACAAAGAATCTTTTCTTATATCAAAATAAAAAGAGGATAAATCTAAAGCACAAAAATTTAAAAGATTTTTTTTGAAGCTTGTGGAAATTGTAATTTTTCAAATTATTTTTAATATTCTTGTTTAAAATATAGAGTTTATGTAAAATTAGTTTTTCCAGCTCAGGTAAATCATTGTAATTAATAATTTTAAAATCTTTCGGAACAAAATCGTCTTTTAAATTTCCAAGGATATATCTAAAGGTATTTCTTATTTTTCTATAAGACTCCGCGTGTTGCTCTAATATGTAATGATCTATTCTTAGGTCTTCTGAATAATCAGAGGAAGCAACCCAAAGTCTTAGTATGTCTGCACCGTATTTTTTTAAAATGTCCTCTGGAGATATAATGTTTCCTGCTGACTTAGACATTTTCATGCCTTTTCCATCAACAACAAAACCATGAGACAATATACTTTCAAAGGGAGCTCTCCCTCTAGTTCCGCAAGACTCTAGTAGTGAGGAGTGAAACCAGCCCCGGTGTTGATCTGAACCTTCAAGATACATGGAGGCTGGCCATTTTAAATCTTTTCTTTTTTCTAAAACAAATGAATGTGTAGAACCACTATCAAACCAAACTTCAACAATATCAGTTGACTTTATGTAATCTTCTTTTTTGTGTTTTTTTCCTAAAAATCTTTGTGGATCATCATGAAACCAACAATCTGATCCCTCTTTTTCGTAAATTTTAGCTATATTTTCAATAACTTCAGAGTCTCTTAGAGGTTCTTTTGTCTTTTTGCTTACAAAAATTGGTAGGGGAACTCCCCACGATCTCTGTCTTGAGATGCACCAATCAGGACGAGTTTCAATCATAGCTCTTATTCTTTCTTTTCCCTTATCTGGAAAGAAAACGGTTTTATCAATTGAATCTAAAGCTTTTTTTCTGAGTTTGTGACTTTCCATAGAGATAAACCACTGAGGCGTTGCCCTATGTACGAGTGGGGCCTTGGATCTCCAAGAATGCGGATAACTATGAAGTAAGCTGCCACTGCCTAGAAGCATTTTTTGTTCTTGTAAATTTTTTATAATGATTTCATCAGCCTTAAAAACATGTGTTCCCTCAAAAACTGGTATATTTTTAGTATACCTGCCATCATCATTTACTGTTTCAATTGCTTTCATTCCGTTTTTTAAGCATAAATTAAAATCATCTGGTCCATGGCTCGGAGCACAGTGAACAATTCCTGTCCCTTGATCTAAAGTAACAAAATTTGCTTCAAGCATAGGCACATCAAATGTGTAGCCTAAATTTTTAAAAGGATGTGAACATATTGTGTTTCTAAACATGTCTCCTTTAAATGATTTTAAAATTTCAAATTTTCCCAACCCACAATTTTCTACCACAGAGTTAATTAATTTTTCTGCAATAATAATTTTTTTGCTCTTTAAATCTAGAATTGAATAATTAATATCCTTATTGAAAGCTAAAGCTTTATTTGCTGGAATGGTCCAAGGGGTAGTTGTCCATATAATGATTGATGAATTTTTTAAAAAATCTTTGTCAGTTTTTTTTATTTGAAATTCTGCATAGATAGTATTTGATTTATGATCTTTGTATTCCACTTCGGCATCAGCCAAAGCGGTCTTTTCAACAGTTGACCACAAAACAGGTTTAAACCCTCTATAAAGACTGCCTTCTAAAAGAAATTTTCCTAACTCTCTTACGATTTGTGCTTCTGCATCAAAGCTCATAGTCGAGTAATAATTTTCCCAGTCTCCTATAACACCTAATCTTTTGAATTCCTTTTTATGAATTCCAATCCATTTTTCGGCAAATTCTCTACATTCTTTTCGAAAATTTTTAGTGGGAATTTCATCTTTATTTTTTTTCTTTTTTTTGTACTCCTCCTCAATTTTCCATTCTATTGGTAGTCCATGACAATCCCAACCTGGAACATAAATTGAATCTTTGTTATTCATTTGATGAAATTTTGTAACAATATCTTTTAAAATTTTGTTTAATGCTGTACCCATATGAATATGCCCATTTGCATAGGGTGGCCCATCATGAAGTACAAATTTTTCTTTTCCTACAGATTTCTTTCTTAGCTTTTCATAAAGTTTTGTCTTTTCCCAAGTTTCTAAAATTTTTGGTTCTTTAGATGGCAAATTCGCTTTCATAGAAAAAGCTGTTTTGGGAAGTTGCAAATTATTTTCGGGCATCTAAACTATTTTGCGTTTCTAATATCTTTTTTAATTTGTTTTTTTAATTGAATAATACTTTTAAATTTTTTTTCTTTTCTTATAAATTTAATTATCATTACTTTAATACTTCTATCATATAAATTTTTTTTCAAACCAAAAATATGAGCTTCTAATATCAGTTTTTTTTTTCCAAAAGTTGGCCTATAACCTATGTTTACTATACCTTTTTTTTTAATTTTTTTACCTACAATTATTAGTGCAGAATAAACTCCTAATTTTGGGACGATGTAATTTGATAAATCCAAATTACAAGTTGGAAAACCAATTTTTCTTCCTCTTTTTTCTCCTTTACCAACAATGCCTTCTATTGTCCAAAACCTACCAAGCATTTTATTTGCGTTTTTAATTCTTCCGTCTTTAATATTTTTTCTTATTAGTGTTGAGGAAATTATTGTCCCTTTTTTATTTAATTGGGGAATTGTATTTGTTTTATATTTAAAAAGTTTTTCCTTTTTTTTTAATAAATTGATATTGCCAGTTCTGTTTTTTTTCCAAATCTAAAATTTTTACTTATAAAAATCAATTTAGTTTTTAATTTTTTATAAAGAATGTTTTCTATAAAATTTTCTGCTTTAATATTTGAAAATTTTTTGTCAAATTTTTTAATTATTAAGAAATCTACCCCACAATGTCTTGAAGAAACAATTTTCTGTTGTAGCGAATCTATTCTGTAATTTTTTAATTTCTTATTAAAAAACATAACTGGCAAAGGTTGAAAAACCATTAAACCAAATTTAAGTTTTTTCCTTTTTGCAATTTCTTTGCCTCTTTTTATTACTCTTCGATGTCCTAGATGAAAACCATCAAAATTACCTATTGCAATGGCAGAATTTTTAAATCTATTTTCGATATTAAAATTTTTATAAATTTTCATCTACCAAGTTAACTGATTTTGAAAGTAATTAGCTGAAACATTGTGTTCTTTAAATAGTTTTTCAACAATCTTTTCATTATTTATTTGAGATTTGTATATTCCGCCAGTAATAAATATTGAGTCTAGATTCATATTGTTTGCGCCTTTGATATCTGTCTTTAGGTTATCCCCAACTACTAAAGTTTTCTGATTTTTTTTTAAACATGAAAGATAAACTTCTTTGTGGGGTTTTCCAAAATATACTACTTCGCCACCTAGATTTTCAAAAATTTCAGCAATTTTACCAGCACAATATTCTTGCACTCCACCTCTATGAACAATTAAATCTGGGTTAGTACATACCATTTTTTTAGTTGTGTAGTCTTTTAAAAGATCTTTATAATATTTTAAATTTTCTTCTTCTGTATCAAAGAGTCCCGTACACAAAATATAATCACATTTATCAAGTGAAGTTTTATTTTTTTTTACATCAACAAATAAAGAATCATCCCTTTGGGGGCCCAAATGGTAAAACTTTTCACCAAACTTATTTTTTTTGATTGAGTTAAGTGCCGCTTCACCTGAAGTTAAAATGTTCTTTAGAAATTTTTCGTCCATTTTTAATTTTTTTAAAAATTCCGCTATTTTTTTTGCTGGGCGAGGCGCATTTGATAAAAAAACAATCCTTTTGTTTTTTGCTTCAAGTTCTTTGACAACATTGATTGCGGAAGCATTCAATTTAATGCCGTTATGCATAACCCCCCATAAATCGATTAAAAATGCATCATATTCTCTATATATTTCTGACAGGTGATCTAATTTTTTAGTTTTCATAGGAAATTCAAGGCTTTTTTAGCTAATTTTTTTTTATCATACTCTTGAAATATTCTAAATACATACCATATTTCTGAATATTATAAATTAAAGGAGTTTTCATGAAATTTAGACCATTGCACGATAGAGTATTAATTAAAGTGCTTGATAGCGAAGAAAAGACTAAAGGAGGCATAATTATACCTGACACTGCTAAAGAAAAACCTCAAGAGGGTGAAGTTGTGGCTGTTGGGCCTGGAGCTAAAAATGAGGACGGAAAAATCTCAAAAATGGATGTAAAAGTTGGAGACCGAGTTCTATTCGGTAAGTGGTCTGGAACCGAAGTAAAAATAGACGGAAAAGAATATAGCATAATGAAAGAGTCGGATATTATGGGAGTTTCAAAAAGTAAATAAAATCTTTAAAGGAGATTAAAATGCCAAAAATTATAAAATTTAATAACGAAGCAAGGGCAAAAATGTTAAAGGGCGTAAACACTCTTGCAGATACTGTGAAAACGACTTTAGGACCAAAGGGAAGAAACGTCGTGATAGATAAATCTTATGGTGCTCCAAGAACAACAAAAGATGGTGTTACAGTTGCAAAAGAAATTGAGTTAGAAGATAAGTTTGAGAATATGGGTGCACAAATGGTCAAAGAGGTTGCCAGCAAAACAAATGATAATGCTGGCGATGGAACAACAACAGCAAGTATTTTAGCCCAAGCAATTGTTGGTGAAGGAATAAAGTACGTTACAGCAGGTATGAACCCTATGGATATTAAGAGAGGTATAGACAAAGCTGTGGAAAACGTAATTGAAAATCTTAAAAAAACATCGAAAAAAGTAAAAGCAAATGAGGAAGTTGCTCAAGTTGGAACAATATCAGCAAATGGGGAAAAAGAAATTGGTGATATGATTTCTAAAGCTATGCAAAAAGTTGGTAACGAAGGTGTTATTACTGTTGAAGAAGCAAAGGGAATTCAAACAGAACTTGATGTTGTTGAAGGTATGCAGTTTGATAGAGGGTATCTTTCTCCTTACTTTGTGACTAATGCAGATAAGATGACAACAGAATTAGAAAACCCCTTGGTTTTACTTCACGAAAAAAAATTAACTAATCTGCAACCAATGGTTCCACTCTTGGAATCTGTAGTTCAATCAAACAGACCATTAATGATAATTTCTGAAGATGTAGAAGGAGAAGCTTTAGCAACTCTTGTTGTAAACAAGTTAAGAGGTGGTTTAAAAGTAGTTGCTGTTAAAGCCCCGGGCTTTGGAGATAGAAGGAAGGAAATGCTGGAAGATATTGCTATCCTAACGGGTGGGCAAGTTATATCTGAAGATTTAGGAACAAAACTTGAGAATGTAAAAATTAATAATTTAGGTTCTTGTAAAAAAGTAAAAATTGATAAAGAAAATAGTACTTTAGTTGCTGGTACAGGGAAAAAAACAGATATAGAAGCAAGATGTAATCAAATTCGAAAACAAATCGAAGAAACTACGTCTGATTATGATAAAGAAAAACTTCAAGAACGATTAGCTAAATTAGCTGGTGGTGTTGCTGTAATCAAAGTTGGTGGTGCAACAGAAGTTGAAGTTAAAGAAAGAAAAGATAGAGTGGAAGATGCACTAAACGCTACTAGAGCTGCTGTTGAAGAAGGTGTTGTGGTTGGTGGTGGATGTGCACTTCTTTATGCTTCTCAAGAGTTAGATAAGGTAAAAGCAAAAGGTGATGACCAAAAAGCTGGTGTAGATATTATTAAAAAAGCTTTGCAAGCACCTATTAGACAAATAGCAGCTAATGCTGGAGTTGATGGTTCTGTTGTTGTTGGAAAACTTTTGGATGGAAAAAAGGCAACACAAGGTTTTGATGCTCAAGAAGAGCAGTATTGTGATATGTTTTCAAAAGGAATTATTGATCCAATGAAAGTAGTTAGATCGGCTTTACAAGATGCATCTTCTATAGCCGGGCTTTTAATTACTACAGAAGCAATGATAGCTGATAAACCTGAAGAAAAAGACTCTGCACCTGCTATGCCTCCTGGTGGAATGGGTGGTATGGGTGGTATGGGTATGTAAATTACCAAAAATATTTCTTAAAAAAATTAGGCCGCTTTCGCGGCCTTTTTTTTATCAAATATCAGATACTATAAATGCTTTGCTACCATAACCGTACTCGAAGGCACTTCTAAATTTAATATTAGAATTTTTAAACTTAAAATCCTCAAAGGCTGAGTATTCCCCCTTATTTGTGTCTCCTTTATAAAATATATAATCGTCAAACAAAATAATTGTCCCTTTTTGTAAGGAGGGTTTTAAAAATTCAAGCGCAATAGATGTTGAATTTTTTAAATCACAGTCAATCATTATCACTCTAGCTTTATCAATTCCTATGTCTTTGGGAGATTTTCCCTTTATCGTATTTTCAAAAAAGCCCTCTATAATTTTATAATTTTGACCCTTGGAATTTTTTTTAATATTATTAATAACTTTTTCTCTATTTACTGAAAAATGTTCATCATTAAATGCTGGATGCTTATCTTCTTCGTTTATATTTCCAAAACCCTTGAAGGAATCAAAACCAAAAAAATTGCAATTTGAATTTCCAAAAATCTTATCAATTTTTTTATTTATTATCATAGCAAAATTAAATGAACTTCCTGTGAAAACTCCAAACTCTAAATAACATCCGAGTGTTTTGTCGTGTGCAGTTATATACATAGCTTTTCTTATCGCCTGATATTTGCCCAAAGTAAACTCTAGGTATGGAGGAAAATATGAAAATAGTTTTGAAACAATGTTCTGAATAAATAGATTCTTTTTTATAAAGTTAAGTAAATTCATTTAAGTATTCATTATTAGAGTATTTGACGCAGTTTTTCAATATATGTAAAATTTTTTAAAGTTATTGTTTTCTATATTTGTTATTGATCATCAAATAATCACCACCTTTAATATTACTAAATAGCGATATAGAGAAGATGTTGGTTTTTTTTAATAAAACAAAATTTCTTTTTTTTAAAAGATTTAAAACTTTTTTTTCTTTTTTATCATAAATATTTTTTTTATCTATAATTTCAACTAAAATTATTTTTACTCTATTTTTTTTTAATGTATTTTTTGCACCCTTTAGCAGTTCGTATTCCGATCCTTCAATATCTATTTTTAGAATATCTATTGATTTAATTTTATTTTTTTTTAAAAAAGTATCTATAGTAATGGTTGGAACTTTATATTTTATAAAACCTTGAGGTTTAAATAATAATATTTTTAAAAATAATTTTCTTGAAACATTCCATTTATTATCGTTCTTAACTATATTTGATAAAGATGAGCCCGCTGATTCAAAAAATCTATTAAAATTATAATATGCATTTCCATTTTTATTAGATAAAGCAATTTCATTATAATAAATATTTTTTAATTTTAATAAATTTGAGATATATTTTTTTACTTTTTTATTAATGTCAAAAAGATAAAATTTGTATTTTTTTTTACCAATTAGTTTAGATATGCTTTTTGTAAAAATTCCTCTATAACAACCAACATCAAATATAATTAATTTTTTCTCTTTTTCAGTGAGTTTTATTATTGTTTTTTCAAAACTGTGTTGGAGAGTAAAATTTGCTAAGTAATAGAGTAATTTATTTGTGAGCATAATTTTTGATTAAATTTAAGTTGTAATAATATAAGTTAATAATAATATAAAAAAACCCTAAAAATATTAAAGCAGAATGAAATTAAAAAATAACTATAAAATTTTATCCTTTATATTAATTTTTCTATCATTGTCCTCATTTTTTTTAGGATTTTATCTTGATGAAAATTCTGCTGGAGCAGGACATTATACGGGCGACTGGAAGTTTGCATGGGCTAACTTACAAATATTTCTTAATAATGATATATCAGAAGGCATTATTCATGAAAATCTTCTTACTAATAGAACTCCACTATTATACATACTTCATAAATTATTTAATCCATTTGCTGGAAGTGAAATAGGTTATAGAAGAAGTGTATTTATTCTTTCACTAATAACACCTTTTTTATTTTATTTGTGCATAAAACAAAAATTTAAAAAAGAAGAGAATCTATTAATAGCACTAATTGCGTCAACGATTTTTTTAAGTCCTTATTTTAGAACCAGCTCTTATTGGGGCTTGGAAGAAAACTATGGACTTATTTCTTTATTATTTTCTTTTATATTTTTAAACTCTTTTTTAGAAAATCAACAAGAAAATACTTATAAAATTTATTTTCAATTATTTTTATCAATTTTTTTTAGTTCTCTTTGTATATATTTTGATCAAAAATTACTTATTGTTCCAATTATATGTTTTTTAACAATTATTACCTCTGAAAAAAAAAATATTTTAAAAATATTTTCTATTTTTTTTTATTTAATTTTATCATTTCCTTATATTTATTTAATTACTCAATGGGGAGGTTTGTTTCCTACAAATCAAACAGAAACTAGAAATTTAGGAAATGAATTGTATTTTGATCATATAGGATATGCGGTAACAATTATAGCTTTCTATTTTGTGCCGTTTTTATTTTTTAAAAAAGAAAAAATATTTAATTTAGTTAAAACCACTTTTTCAAAAAAAAGTAGCAATTATTTATTTTTATTATTCCTAATTTATATACTCTCGTTAATAATTTTATCTTATTTTACAAATGAATCATCTCTAAACATAGATGTTTCCATTGGGAAAGGATATATACATAAATTATCATATATTTTATTTGAAAAAAATTTCATAAGAGAAATTTTTATTTATTTTGCATTTATTATTTCATGGATAATAATATTAATTTTTATCAATCAAAATATTAAAGATTTTCTAATTTTATTATATTTATTTTTTGTTGCACTAATTACATTGCCAATTCTACAAGAGTATTTTGATCCATTGATTTTTATAATGGTTTTTACTTTTTTTAATATAAAAATATTTATTAACTATAAAAACGCAATAATGCTCTTTTTGTATTTTTCATTTATTTTAATTAGCTCAAATATTTACTATTATAATCTTCTAAATTAATAAAATTTATTACGAGTTATGAGTATCGAAATTTGATTATCAATATACCTATGAGCATTTTTATAGGATCTAAAAATACATTTACTTTACTATTGTCTTTATGCGTCCATTTTACCGGAAGTTCTTTTATTTTTATATTTTTTAACTTTAATAGTAAAATAATTTCAATATCGTGATCCCATCCACAATTTTTTAATTTAGAAAATGCGAATTTAGCATATCTTTTTTTATATAATTTATATCCACATTGAGTATCTTTTATTTTTATATTTAATATTACAAATATAAAAAAACTTCCAATATCACCTAGTAGCTTTCGTAGTAGGTTTCGTTTAACAATAGATTTTTTATGTGATCTAGAACCAAAATAAACTGAATGTTTATTATTAATTGACTTTTTTTCAATCCAATTAGAAATTTGAAAAAGCGAAACGGACATATCAATATCAGTTGTTAAAATCCAATCATATCTAGCTTTTTTAATTCCTAATTTTAATGCTCCGCCCTTACCTAAATTGTTTTTTGATTTTATTACTTTAAATTTAGTTTTGTTTTTTGAATGAATTTTTTTAATGTATCTATCAATTAAATTATATGAATTGTCCTTGCTCCCATCATCTACAAAAATAATTTCAATTTTTAATTTTTTTTTCTTTTTCAAGAAACTGTTAATATGATCAAGACTTGATTTTAATCTCAATTCTTCATTAAAAACAGGAAATATTATTGATAAAGATTTAATCATAATATAAGTTAATAAAATAATTTTGCATGATAAACTTTTTATTAAAAAATCCAAGCCTTTATAGACTTTATCAAAAGACAGTAAGATCAAAGTATGATGAGTATGATTTTATTAAATTTATTTTTAAACAAAAAGATTTCAAAAATATTAGAATGTTAGATATTTGTTGTGGAGATAGTTATATTTTAGAATATGTAAAAGAATTCATAGATGATTATTTGGGGGTAGATAATAATGACAAATATTTGAAACAATGTATGAAAAAATGGTCGAGCTTTAATTTTTTAAATATAGACTTAAATGACAAAAAAAACATAAATGATTTGTTAGATTTTAAACCAAATTTTATTTTTGTTAATGGTGCAATACACCATTTAGATGATGAGTCAGTATCAAGAATAAATAATTTTGTAGCAGAATTTGAAAAAAGTCTTTTTTTATCTGTTGATCCCATATCTGATAACAACAAAATTTTAAATAAACTAATGATAATGTTTGATAGGGGTAAATATATAAGAACTAGAAAGGAATACGAAAATTTAATGACTAACTATAATAATTTTATAGTTGATGATTTTTATAAAATGAGTTTTAAAAATATTTTTCATTACAGGAATTTTAATTTAAATGATCTCTATAAAGATTGGAAAGCATCTTTAGAGATTTAATTAACATTTTTAATTTTTACTTAAGCTCACCTTTTTCTCTCATTTTTTTTCTTATATTTGTTGCAGAAATTTTTTGAATGGTCTTATCTAAAATAATCTCCTCAATTTTATAACCTACTCCTCTTCCATAACAAATATTTGTAATATTAGGAACCAATGTGATCCTAACTCTATCTTTAAAATCTTTAAGTCTCTTTTCGATATTTTTTTTAATAGTATCAAAATCGAATGGATTATCCTCAATCCCTTTAACATCTCTAACCATTATATTTACTTGACCAGTTTTTTTTAATGTTTCTTCAAAAAGCTTTTGATGTCCATCATGCCATGGTTGCCATCTTCCTAACATTTGTGCGGTTGGTTTTTTATTGTCCCATTTATAAGATTGTATTTTATCTGAAATGACAAATTTTAATAAATCTGAATTTTTTTCAGTAATTTCAAAATCTATTTGCTTTTTTTCTGGAGTTTCAAAAATTTTATTTGTGTCCTCAAATCTACTTTTTTTAATTGTGTTCATCCACACTGTAAAGTCTGGTTTAAAATCTTCTCTTGTTTTTTTTGTAGGACAAACAAAATCTGCGATTACATGTTTGTCTTTTTTTAATGCCTCTTCTGCTAACTTCTTCATTCTATTGGCCTGTCTAACTCTACCTTCGGTGCTAAAATCCCAATCGTTAGCTTTTTTTCTTACTTCGTCCGCATTTATCCACTGAGCGTTTAAAAGTTGAGCAAGACGTTCGCTTAAATAGGTTTTTCCTGAACCAGGTAATCCCATGATAAGAATTTTAAGTTTTTTCATTTGACCAGAAAAGTTGACTTCTACACCCAATTTAAAAGATTTTCAATAACTTTACTTTTTTTGAAGAATTTTTAGCAACTAACAAACATGCTTTTGATTGAAGAATTAAACCATCTTTTAAAATTCTGAGATTATTATCTTTTAATGTTTTTCCTGTGGAAGTTATATCTGTAATAATTTCTGATGAGCCAATGAATGGGTAAGTTTCTGTAGCACCTAGGCTGTTTACTAATTTGTATTGTGTAACACCTTTAGAAAGTAGAAAAGTGTTTGTTAAATTAGGATATTTGGTTGCAACTCTTAATCTCATATTTTTTTTGTCTCTAAAATCAAAAGATACTTCTTCTAAATCCGCAACAGTTTGAACGTCAATCCAATCATCAGGAATAGCTATAACAACATTTGCTAAACCAAAATCTAGTTTTTTTCTAACATCGATTTTTTTCTTTAGGTTTGTTGGCGACTCATTCAAAAGATCTAAGCCTGAAATGCCTATATCAAGTGTACCATCACTAAGTCTTTGGATAATTTCCTTTGCATGTAAATAAATAATTTTAATATTAGGAAAATTTTGAACTTCTGCAAAATAGTTTCTTTCTCCGCCATTTGAGGTTAGCTTAAAATTATTTTTTTCAAAAAAACCTATTGCTCCTTCTCTCAATCTTCCTTTGCTCGGCAGACCTATAGTTATTATATTTTTCATATATTTAAATTGTTTAAATTTATTGCCGCTCCAACAGCTGAAATATTTTTCTTTGATCCAAGGCTTTTTAATAGACCATCGTATCTTCCTCCCCTGGCAATTTCTTTTTTTGAGGAATTATATATCTCAAAAACTAATCCCGAATAATATTCAATATCTCTTCCAAAATTGGTCGAGAAAATTATTTTTGAATTTAGTTTTGATAAGTTTTTCAAGCTCGATATGTCTCTAAAAATATTTTTACCCAAGTTATTTTTGTTAGTAAAATTATTTAATGTTCTTTCTAAATTTTCTATTGGACAATTGATCTTTAAAAAATCTTTAATGATTTTTACAGTTTTTTTATTTTCTTTAAATGATCTTGGATCTTTAATTTTTCTATCAAATCTAGCTATAATTTCTGAAACCTTACGGTTTGCAATTTCTTTGTTTTGATCAATATTTTTCATTTTAAAAAATTTTTTCTTATCTAATTCAACTGAAGTAGGATCAACATCAGAATTTGTTTCAAGTCTATCAAGTAAATCCTCGAAATATTGTGGTCTCCAAAAGTGTCTTTTTAATCTCAATCTCCACCTTTCGGGTATTTTTAAAGACTCGATTAACTTTTTGCATAAACTAACATCACCAACTTTAACTGATATATTTTTAACTTTTATTTTATTGATTGAATTAGTAATTGTTTTTAAAACTTTTAAATCATCGATAGACTTATTTTTTGATCCAAAAATTTCTACTCCTATTTGATAATTAATAACTTTGTCTTTTAAATTTTTTGAGCGTCTGTAAGCTTGTCCAGAATAATATATTTTTGAGTTTGCTTTAGAATTGTCTTTCAAATATTTTATACACGAAGCAACTGTCAAATCTGGTCTTAAACACATGCTTTTCCCGGTATCGTCCTCAAAAGTGAGCATTATCTTCCTAAAATTCTCACCAGATCTTTCGATAATATAATTTGAGTCTAAAAGTACATCTGGTTCTGATAAAACAAAACCATCTTTCTTAAATACTTTTATTATATTTTCAGAATAATTTTTTGATTTCATTTACCAATTCCTCTATTTTAACTGGGCTTTCATTTCCATTTTCAAGATTTTTTAAAGTCACTTTTCCTGATTTTATTTCGTTATCTCCATATAAGATAACAGCTGGAGATCCTATCTTATTTGCGTATTCCATTTGTTTTTTCAACTTACCTTCTCCCGGATAGATCTCTGAACTTATATTCGAGGTTCTAAGTTTATTAAGTATATCTACATATTGCTTAATTTTATCTTTATCAAAAACACATATAATGATTGGTCGTGTAGACTTTATTTTAAAATCTTTTTTCTGCATTAAGGCAAATACAAGTCTGTCTAGACCAATTGATATTCCAGTTGCAGGACAATCTAAACTTCCAAAATTACTTACAAGATTATCGTATCTACCGCCTCCACCTATTGATCCAAATTGAATGGTTTGTCCTTTTAAATTTTTTACTTCAAAATTTAAATTAACTTCAAAAATGGGTCCTGTATAATATTCTAATCCTCGAATAACAGTTGGATCAAATTTGTAATTCTTAAAATTATAAGCTTCAAATATCTTTAAAATTTCCAAAACATCTTCGCTATCAGGAACTTTTCCCTGCAAAGCGGATTCGATTTTTTTAATCTGATCACTTTCAAGGTTTGCTCCCTTTGTATAATCTCCTGATTTATCTTTTCGACCTTCTCCAAGGAGCTTTTTTGCCTCTTGCCAACCAAGTCTATCGATTTTATCGAGAGCTCTTAACGTGGTTGAGATTTGCTCTTTTGATGTAATTTTCAACTTTTCGAATAATCTATTTGTAAATTTTCTAGAAGAAATTTTTACAGTATAATCTTTTTTATTTAAACCGCACTTTTCTAATATTTCAGATATTAATACACATAGCTCTGCATCTGCTTGTAAATTTTTTGTTCCCACGTAATCAGCATCAAATTGTAAAAATTCTCTAAATCTTCCTGGTCCAGGTTTTTCATTTCTCCAAACAGAACCTAATTGGAAACGTTTGAATGGTTTTGGTATTTCAAGATAATTTTTTGCAACATATCTTGCTAGAGGAGCAGTGAGGTCATAACGAAGCGACATCCATTTATTTTCGTCTTTAAAAGAAAATACCCCAGCATCAGGTCTTTCCTTGTCGGGTAAAAATTTGCCAATACTATCTGTATACTCAAAACTGGGTGTTTCGAGATATTGAAAACCGTACTTAATCATAACTTCTTTAATATTAGAAATTACAAAATCACGGATTAATAATTCTTTTTCTTGTCTATCTACAAAACCTAATGGTAATTCTTTAGAAGGTTTTGTTTTTTTATCTTTTACCATTTTTTGGTACAGCAGGGTGGATTCGAACCACCGACCCCTAGTTCCACAAACTAGTGCTCTAACCATCTGAGCTACTGCTGCATAACTCCTTTTTATATTAATTGTTTATAAATTTATATTTTAAATATGTAGTGATTTAGCTAAGCAATAGCTTAGCGTGCACTCTGTGAGAGTGTTTGTGTGAAATAGAAGTGTTTATTTTTTTCAACATTTGATCATCTTTTAACAAATTAAAAACTAATTTCAACCCTAGATTATTGGGACAAAAACTAAAATCTTAATCTTTGCCCCAATTAATAGTTTGCTGGTAATAAGATTTAAGATGTTTTCTGTAGATTTACCGCGGCAGGTCCTTTTTCTCCGTTCTCTACATCAAAAGTAAGCTCATCACCTTCGTTTAAATATTTTAAACCAGCTGCTCTTACTGCTGAAGAATGAACGAAAACGTCCTTTTCCTTATCTTCTCTTTCAATAAAACCATAACCTTTAGTTCCATTGAACCACTTAACTTTTCCTTTTAGACTCATTTTTTCTTCCTTACTTAATTGTTATCGTAATATTAGTATAAAATACTAATAGTGCCCTTAAACAGATTTCTAGATTAAATGTCAAGAGAATGATTGCTTTTTAAATAAAAAAATTAATGAAATTACCTTTTTGCTACAACAAAATACTTAAAATTACTAATAAAAGCAGAATAGTTCCGGTGCCGATAGCTAAATTTTTTCTATCTTTAAGAAACCTTATAATTTTTGATGTACCTGGCTCAACATAAGATAATTGTTGACCTGCTGCGTCTGACGGTTTTTTAAAGCCTTGATCCCGTCCAATTTTAAGAAATCTGACCTTTCTTTGATTAAAGATTTCATCACCAGATTGATTTTTAAATTTTTCTAAATTTTTTAGTATTGATTTTTTTATCTTTCCTGCCATTTCTTTATAATCACGATGTGCTCCTCCTAAAGGTTCGTCAATCACTTCATCTATAATTCCTAATTTTAAAAGTTCTTTAGCTGTTAATTTCATAGCATCTGCTGCTTCTAGAGATTTGCTTGGATCACGCCATAATATAGAGGCGCATCCTTCGGGAGATATCACAGAATAAATTGAGTGTTCTAACATTATAACTTTATTTGAAGAAGCTAATGCAATTGCTCCACCTGATCCTCCTTCTCCAATAATCACAGAAATATTTGGAACTTTTAAGGACATACAACATTCTATTGAATTTGCTATAGCGATTGCTTGTCCTCTTTGCTCTGCTCCAATACCAGGATAAGCTCCCGGAGTATCTATAAAAGTTACAACAGGGATTCTAAAACGATCAGCGAGTTTCATAAGTCTTATACATTTTCTATATCCTTCTGGTCGCATCATTCCAAAATTTCTTTCCATTCTGCTATTAAGGTCTTCCCCTTTTTCTTGTCCTAAAACTAAAACAGATTTACCATCTATCAATCCAAAACCTGCGATGATAGATTTGTCATCAGCAAAAAGTCTATCTCCAGATAAAAGAGTAAAATCTGAAAATACTTCCTTTATATAAAAATTTGCTCTAGGCCTATCCTCATGTCTGGCGACCATTGTCTTTTGCCAACTGTTAAGGGTAGAGTAAGTTTTTTCAAGTTTTTCATTAATTTGCTCTTGAATTTTTTGTATCTTATTTGTATCAACTTCAGAAATTCCGTCTTTATCAAAAGGGTTTTTTGAGGAATCAAGTTCTTCTTCGAGATTTTTTATTTCTTTTTCAAAATCTAAATAATTTCTCATAAATAATTGCAATATAATAATATTAGTAATTCAAATAAAATTCAAATGTGTCAATAAAGTGTTGTTAAATTACTTATTATTTGGTGTATTGTTTAATAAATGAAAAAAATTACTGTTAATAATTTAAAGGTTGATGAACAGTTATATAAGTTTATCAACGAGGAAGTTATTCCGGGCACGAATATAAATCCTAATAATTTTTGGGATGGTTTCGATAAGGCTTTACATTACTTATCACCTTTAAACAAAAAATTACTAGAAAAAAGAGATCAGATCCAAAAAAAAATAGATGAATGGCATATAAAAAATAAAGACGATAATTTTAATAAGGAGGAGTATTTTAATTTTTTAAAATCAATAGAATACATAGTTGAAGAAAAAGAGGATTTTAAAATTAATACTTCTAACGTAGATGAAGAAATTGCAAATATAGCTGGGCCTCAATTGGTAGTTCCTGTTGACAATGCTCGTTACGCATTAAATGCTGCAAACGCTAGATGGGGAAGTTTGTATGATGCGCTATACGGGACTGATGCTACTCCAGGAGATAGAGGTAAAGAATATAATAAAGAAAGAGGTTATGCGGTTATAAATTATGTTAGAGATTTTTTAGATCAGGCTGTACCTATTTCTAAAGCAAAATGGCATCAAATAACAAAATTCAATATCGAGGATAATAAACTTATTTTAAACGAAACAAATAAAAAATACTTTCTTGAAAATAATGATCAATTTGTAGGCTTTCAAGGAGACAAGAATAATTTAAAGTCAATTTTATTAAAAAATAATAATCTACACATAGACATCGTTATTAACCCAAATAGTCCAATTGGAAAAATGGACATTGCAAATATAAGTGATGTTATTATTGAATCAGCAATTTCTACAATTGTAGACAACGAAGACTCTGTCGCTGCTGTAGATGGAGAAGATAAAATTAAATGTTACCGTAATTGGCTGGGATTAATGAAAGGTAACCTAACAGCTAAAATGAAAAAAAATGGAAAAGAGTTCGTTAGAAAATTGAAACCTAATAGAAACTATATATCAAAAGACGGGAAAAAACTAAGCTTGCATGGAAGAGCTCTTCTTTTGAATCGAAACGTAGGTCATCTAATGACTAACCCTGCAATAATTTTGCAGGACGGATCAGAGATACCGGAAGGTATTATGGATGCTTTTGTGTCTACTCTTTGTGCCATTCATGATTTTAAAAATAAAATTAATTCAAGAACTGGATCATTTTATATTGTCAAACCTAAAATGCATGGTCCAGATGAAGTTGCTTTTACAGATACTATTTTTGAAAAAGTTGAGTCGGTATTGGGTTTGAAAAAAAACACTATAAAAGTTGGAATAATGGACGAAGAAAGAAGAACAACAGTAAATCTAAAAGAATGCATTAGAAAAGTTAAGGAAAGAATTGTTTTTATAAATACTGGTTTTTTGGATAGAACGGGAGACGAAATGCATACCTCGTTTGAATCTGGCCCGATGATATTCAAAGGGGCGATGAAAAAGTCTACGTGGCTAAATACTTATGAAGATTGGAATGTTGACATAGGTTTATCCTGTGGTTTTTCTGGTAAAGCGCAAATAGGAAAAGGAATGTGGGCCATGCCCGATAGAATGGCTGACATGATGAGTCAAAAAATATCTCACCCGGAGTCGGGTGCTAATTGTGCGTGGGTACCTTCCCCAACAGCAGCAATTCTTCATGCTACCCACTACCATAAAGTTGATGTTTTTCAAAAACAAGATGAAATAAAATCTAGAAAAAAAGCTAATCTCGAAAATATATTAAAAATACCAAAAGCAGACAGACCTAATTGGTCGGTTGATGATATCAATAAAGAATTAGAAAATAACGCGCAGGGTATATTGGGATATGTGGTTAGATGGATTGATCAAGGTGTCGGGTGTTCAAAAGTACCTGATATAAATAATATAGGTTTAATGGAAGATAGGGCGACATTAAGAATATCTTCCCAGCACATGGCAAACTGGCTGCACCATAATATATGTTCTAAAGACCAGGTCATGAAAGTTATGAAAAAAATGGCTGCAATTGTTGATAAACAAAATAGCGGAGATAAAAGTTACACGCCAATGGCTCCCGATTTTGAAAAATCTATAGCTTTTTCAGCAGCTTGTGACTTAGTATTTAAAGGAAGAGAACAACCATCTGGCTATACTGAGCCTTTACTTCACAAAAAAAGGTTAGAAAAAAAAATTAATCATTAGATACTGGCACACGATTTTTGAATGCAGAAATTAATGTCCCATCATCTAATTGCTCGATTTCCCCACCAACCGGTAAACCCTGCCCTAATTTTGAAATTTTGATTTTGTCACTTTTGATAGCATCCTCTATATAATGAGCAGTCGTTTGTCCTTCAACAGTTGCGCTGGTAGCAATGATTACCTCTTTTAAGTTGTTTTTTTTAATTCTTTTTAAAAGAGAATCTAGTAATAAATTTTTCTGACTATAATTTTCGCTAGAATTCAAAGTCCCACCCAATATATGAAAATGTCCTTTGAAAATATTTGACTCTTCAATAACCCACATGTCAGCTAAATTTTCTACAATACATATTTTATCATAGTTGCTGCTGTTTCTCTCGCAAATACACTTGTTATTACTTAGCTTTAAGTTTCCACATTCTATACAGCGAACTATATTTTTATAAACATTTGCTAAAGACTTTGCTAAAGGTTTTATCATATTTTCTTTATTGTTAATGAGTTTCAAAATTATTCTTTTAGCAGACTTAGGACCAAGCCCAGGTAATTTGGAGAATTGTTTAATTAATTCTTCTATTTCAGGAATACGATTGTCCATTTAAAACGGTATTTTAAAATCAAAAGGAAGGTTCGGAATTCCTGTAGCTTTAAGAATTTCTTCTGAAGTTTTCTTTTTTAGTTTGCCTTTGGCGTCATTATAAGCTGCAACAATCAAATCATTAATTATTTCATCCTTTTCATCTTTAGTTTTTGGATCTATATAAATTGACCTCATTTCATAATCACCGCCTAAGATCACTTTAACCAAATTACCACCTGAAGTACCTTCTACTTCAATTTTTTTAATACTCTCTTGAACTTCTTTCATTCTCTCTTGCATCTTTTTAGCATTGGACAACATATTTGAAAAATCATTCATCTTCTTTCCTCACATCCAATAAATCTATATCAGTAAAAATTTTTGACATTTCTTTGAAAATTTCACTATTTTTTTCCTCATCAATTTGTTTTTCTTTTTTGTTTATTTTTTCCTCATGAAAAGTTTTTGAATTTGACTCCTTGCTTAAACTAATAATCCATCTTTTACCAGTCCACATAAATAGACATTGTGATAATTTTTTTATAAAGTTTTTATTTAAATTTTCATTAAAATTAATATCAATTTTTCCATTTTCAAAATTAACAAGCTTTACATTTCTTTCTAAGTCGTATTTTAGCTCCATTTCTTTATGTTTTTCCGATAGATTAATCAGATCAGAAAATGATGTAACTTGAAATTTGTTTTTTATATCTAGCTCTTTATTGTCTAACTTTTTTATTTGTTCAGTACTCCTCATTTGGTTTTTTGAGAAATTTATTGGTTTGTCCTTGTCAACATTGCTATCTTCAATTTTTTTTGTTATTTTCGCAGTCACAGCTTCTCCCTGCTCAACTATTTTTTCTACATCATGTTCGTCTAAACTTTTAATATGCATAAGCTGCATCAAAAACATTTCAAGGGCTATATCCTCGCTTGAAACAAATTTTAGATTCTCAATAGTTTTTAATGTAAGTTGCCAGAATAATCCAAGATCTTGCATATTCAAATTGTTACTATTTTTTTCAATTAATTCTATTTCGCCCTCGGAAAGAAACATGTCTTTATCAATATTGCCAAGGTTTATCCTTCTTCCAAAAAGATAAAGTAATTCCAGAAAGTCATTTAAAAAGTTTTTAGCATCTAATCCGCTATCAGTTAGGTCTTTAAGTAGCTGTAAAGCTTTTTTTTCATCGCCTTCAAAAACAAAGCCCATTAAATTAATAACTTTAGATTTATCTGCTAACCCAAGCATTTTTCTTACTTCTACATCATCTATAATTTTATCTTTATCTAGGCTTTGGAATATTAAAGATCTATCTAATAAAGATACTGCATCTCTGACTGATCCTTCCGAAGCTCTGGCTAGCAGTTTAAGAGCCGAGTCAGAAATCTTACCTTTTTCAATTTCCGATATTTTTTTAATATGATTAAAAATTTTTTCTATACTAACTCTTCTTAAGTCAAACCTCTGACATCTTGATAAAATTGTTACTGGTATTTTTCTTACTTCAGTTGTAGCTAAAATAAATTTAAGTTTTTCAGGGGGTTCTTCCAATGTTTTTAGTAATCCATTAAAAGCTTGTTTCGATAACATATGTACTTCGTCTATAATAAATATTTTAAATTTTGCATTCGTAGGATTATATTTAGCATTTTCAATTAATTCTCTAACATCATCAATTCCAGTTTTTGATGCTGCGTCCATTTCCAAAACATCAATATGATTTGAGTTTTCAATTTGTTTACAATGATCACATAAATCTGTTTGCTTGTATTCAGATCCTAAATCAGTAAATTTTGTACAGTTCAAAGATTTTGCTATGAGTCTTGCCGTCGTAGTTTTCCCTACTCCTCTTATGCCAGTTAAAAGATATGCATTTGGAGTTTTTTCTAACTTTATGGCGTTAGAAATGGTCTCTGCGATTATTTCTTGGCCGATCAAGTCATTAAAAACTTTTGGCCTATATTTTAAAGCTAAAATTTTTGATTTATTATTTTCCATTCAAGGAGACCAGACAACCCGCTTTTAAAAGTCCGTGCTGCTGTTATTACACCCTGACACATTAAACGTATCAAAACCGCCTGAATGGCCTCCAAATTATTATATCAATATCAAATTGAATTCTACAAGCCTGGAATCTTAAATTTGTGGACTATTTTTTTTGTCTAAACGAAGAAGCCTCATAAACTCCCAGAATATTCAAGCTTTGAGTGTGAAACCCGAGTTCTTCCAGGGCCTTCTGTACTCGAGTATCTTCGATATGGCCCTCTAAATCTAAATAAAAATTTGTTTGGTCAAATGTATTTTTTACTGAAAAACTTTCTAATTTAGTTAGATTCACTTGATTAGTAGCAAATCCTCCTAAGCACTTATAAAGTGCAGCTGGAATACTTTTTAATCTAAATATACAACTTGTAATATATTTTTTATTTTTTTCAAATGTTGGTTGATTAATATTTTTTCCCATTATTAAGAATCTTGTAACATTATTGTTTTCATCTTCAATATTCTTAATTAACACTTTTAGTTTATAAATTTTAGCAGAGAGCGTAGAGGCAATTGCTGCTATTGATTTGTCATCTCCTTTTGATAAATCTTTAGCTGATCCGGCAGTATCTGCAGAAATTATTGTTTTAAATTTATGTTTTTGAATTATTTTTTGACATTGATCTATCGCCTGTGCATGGCTACGTATGTATTTTATATCTTTTAATTCTGTTTTTTCCTTAACTAAAAGATTGTGCTCAACAGTCTGAAAATGTTCCGCATAAATTTGTAATTTATATTTTGGAAGCAAATAATGAATATCGGCTACTCTTCCAGCTAAAGAATTTTCAATTGGAATAACTATTTTACAATTTTCATTTTGGTAAGCAGTCCTAAAAGTTTCCTCGAAGGTTGGGCAAGCCACAATTTGAGAACCAGGAAAAAGCTTTTCACAAGCTATTTGTGAATATGCACCCATTTCACCTTGAAATGCTATTTTTAGTTCTGACATTATTTTTTCTCCATTATCTTTTTAACTTCTTCTAAGTCATCATTGGTGTCAACGCTTAAAGGATTTGAAGGAGTATATCCAACATGTATGTTCATTTTATTTTCAAGCGCTCTCATTTGTTCCAAATTTCTTTCTTTTTCTAATTTACTTCTTTCCAAATTTACATACCGCATTAAAGCTTCATTAGTAAAGCCATAAATTCCAATATGATGATAAATAAATTGATCTTTGTAGTCTGATAAATTTCTTTTAAAATCTAAAGCTTTGGAAAAATCAGTTTTATTGATATTTTTTTCAGTTATTACTTTTACAATGTTTTGATTTTTGATCTCATTATCATTTTTTATAGAAGAGGCTAAAGTAACAATATCGCAAAGACCTCTCTTTAAATATTTTTCAATTTTCATAATTTCTAGAGGATCAAAGTTTGGCATGTCACCTTGTAAGTTTATTATTATTGACGGTTTACCATCATAGAAGTTTTTAAAAGCTTCAAATACTCTGTCAGTACCTGTTTCATGAATACTTTGGGAAAGAAACGAATTACCTCCATTTTTCATTATTAATTGATGAATATCTTTATCGGGCGTTGCGATCAAAACTTTTTTGATACCAGATTTTTTTGCTAAATCATAAACATGCAATACCATCTCTTTTTTATTAATTAATTTTAGAGGTTTGTTTGGAAGTCTTTTGGCTTGAAGGCGAGAAGGAATAATTACAACTGTACTACTCATAAATATTTATGCGGCTCAAAGACGCAATATCATCTAATTTACTTAAAGTTTTTTATATTAACTCGTGATATATCTATTACATTAATTATCAAATTTATGAACGGTTTTGAAATAAATAAAATAATAGCTGCAATTATTTTTACTGTTTTGGTTGTTTTTGGCATAGATAAAATTAGTGATTTAGTATTCGAAGTAAAAAAACCAACTGAAGCAGCTTATAAAGTTGAGGCTCCAGATGTGAAAATAGTCAGTACAAAATCATCAAGTTCTGGAAGTGTGGACATTAAGGCTCTTCTCGCTGTCGGCACAATAGAGCACGGACAGAAGGTTTTTAAAAAATGTACAGCGTGCCATGTAGTTGCAAAGGGTGGTAAAAACAAGATTGGACCGGTCCTATACGGCGTGTTAGGCAGAAAATCTGGCGCGATATCGGATTACAAATATTCGAAAGCTCTTATAGCTCATGGAAAAGTTTGGTCTTATGAAGAAATGAATTTATATTTATTAAAACCTCAAGCACACATAAAAGGGACAAAAATGGCGTTCGCAGGTTTAAAAAAAGAAAAAGATAGAGCGTCTGTAATTCTTTACATGAATAGTCAAAGCGATAACCCCCTGCCTAATCCTTAGTTTATTTTACGCACCACTCGATAATACTTTTTTGTGCATGAATTCTATTGAAAGCCTGTAACCAAACAACTGATTGTTTTCCATCCATAACTTCACTTGTTACCTCTTCCTCTCTACTTGCTGGAAGACAATGCATAAAAATTGCATCTGGCTTAGCAACATTCATGAGTTTTTTATTTACCTGGTATTTTTTTAGTGCTTTCTTTTTTTTATTTTTATTCCCTTTGTCACTCATTGAAATCCATTTGTCAGTCATGACACAATCCGCCCCCTCTGCTGCTTCATAAGGATCTTCTGTAATAAAAAGTTTACAATTATTTTTTTTGGCTAAAGCTACTATTTTTTTGTCAGGTCCGTATTTTTTGGGGCAACCAATCTTTAACTCAAATTTGAACTTTATAGCTGCTTCTATAAAAGAATTTGCAACATTGTTTCCATCTCCGAGCCATGCAATAGTTTTTCCCTCGATATTTCCTTTTGATTCTTCAAAAGTTAAAATATCAGACATAATTTGACACGGGTGACTCATGTTAGTTAGTCCGTTGATAATAGGAATGTCTAAATATTTTTTAAATTCATTAATATCTTTGTGAGAGTCTGTTCTTATCATCAAGATATCTGCATATTGTGATAAAACTTTTGCTGTGTCCTTTATCGTCTCATCTCCCTTGCCGTAGTGAATCTCATCTTCATTTAAAATAATAGATGATCCACCTAATTGCTTAACTGCAAGATCAAATGAAATTCTTGTTCTTGTCGATGGTTTTGCAAAAAACATAACCATAGTCTTTCCTTGGATTGGTTGATCTTCGTCTGGTTGAGAATTAGGTTTTTTTCCTCTTTCAGACTTTCTCTTCTTGGCACTATCAATGATTGATCTTAATTCATTTTTAGATAAATCAGAAATATTTATAAAATGATTCATAGTTTAATTTATTTTTTCACAAACTTTTCTTATAATTTTAATCGCAATATCTATTTCTTGTTTTTTAACATTTAAAGGCGGCAGGATTCTGACGACATTTTCTCCAGCTTTCATTGTGAGCAACTTATTATCATCTAATTTTTTAATAAATTTGTTTTGATCGTAATATAACTGTAATCCTATCAACAAACCGATACCTCTAACTTCTTTGATTATTTCTGGGTACTCCTCTTTTATTTTATTTAATTCAGATAAGAAGTATTTGGAAGATTTTTGTACGTTTTTTAAAAATCCCTTTTTGAATATCTGGTCTAATACTGCATTGCCCACGCTCATAGCTAATGGGTTTCCACCAAATGTACTTCCATGTGATCCCGGTATCATAGCAGATGCAACCTTTTTATTCATTAATACTGCTCCAATCGGAAAGCCTCCGCCTATTCCTTTGGCAATAGGAACAATATCTGGTTTTATTTTTGCATACTCATAAGCAAAAAATTTTCCTGATCTTCCTATTCCGCATTGAACTTCATCTAAAATTAATAAGATTTTTTTCTTATTACAAATTTTCCTTAGATCTCTTAAGCACCAATCTGGTATAACTTTAATACCTGACTCTCCCATTGCTGTTTCAATCATTATAGCTGCAGTTTTTTTTGTAATGGCTTTTTTTAGACCCCTGTGGTCAGCAAAATTAAAGTGATCAAATCCCGGTACTTCAGGTCCAAATCCTTCCGTCATTTTTTTAGACCCACTAGCAAAAATTGCAGCTAAAGTTCTTCCATGAAAAGAATTTCTTATACAAAGAATTCTATTCTTTTGAGGTTTTCCAATTGAATAAAAATATCTTCTTGCAGCTTTTATTGCAGCCTCTGTCGCTTCAGCACCGCTATTTTGAAAAATGACATAGTCTGCAAAAGTTTTTTGTCTTAATCTTTTAGCAAGTTTTTCTCCCTCGGGAATAATAAATGCATTAGAAACATGCCAAATTTTCTTGGCTTGTTTATTCATTGCTTTTGTTAAATAAGGATTTGCATGACCCAAAGAATTTACTGCTATACCTTGAACAAAGTCTAAGTATTTTTTTCCGTTAGTTGAATACAAAAAGCTGCCTTTTCCTCTTTTAAAAGCAATTTTTCTTCTGTTATAGTTTTTAGCTAAAGCACTCATTTGTTAAGATTTAATTTTATAACCTTTTTTATAAAGAAAATAAGTTACCCACCATATTACTAAAGCCAATATACACAGGTAAAATGAACCGATAAAAATTGATCCATCAGATTGGTTTAAAAAACCATATCTAAAACCGTCAATCATGTAAAAGAAAGGGTTACACTTGCTTATAATCTGGATAAAATCTGGAAGATTATCAATTGTATAAAAAGTTCCCGACAAAAAAGAGAGTGGTATTATTAAAAAATTAGTTACTGAAGCCATATGATCGAATTTTTCAGCCCACAGGCCTGCTACAACACCAATGGAGCCAAGAATAAAAGATGAAACAAATGTGTAAAATATAACTGCATAAAAATTTCTAATTTCTATATCTACTAGAAAATAAAATATAAATATGGACACAGCTCCAATCATAAAACCTCTGGTTACAGACGCTAAAATTACAGCAAAAGTAACCTCTCCAGCAGAAAGGGGTGCGTATAAAATATCCACGATATTTCCTTGTATTTTTCCAATCATAAAAGATGATGACGAATGCGAAAAAGATTGTTGAATTATTTGCATTGCAATCAATCCAGGCGCGAGAAACTCAATAAAAGGAAAGCCAAGCATATCCGATCTGCCGCTCCCAATGGCTACTGATAAAACCAATAGAAATAGCAAAGAAGAAACGATTGGGGATAAAAGTGTTTGAACCCAAACTATCAAAAATCTGAGTACTTCTTTTTTATACAAAGTCCAAACACCAATCCAGTTTACTAAACCAAACCTTCTTATTCCTAATTTATATTTTGTACTTATTTCAACCATACGTAGTCTTATAACTTCAAAATAAGATTTCTGTGAAAAACTTTTATTTTTAAGAAGTTTTAAACTTTATTTGTTTTAACACTACTAAATAATGTAATACCTTAATGCAAGAAAACTATATGTAGTTTTCATCATTATATGAGTACTTGGGACGAAAGCCGCGAAGCCAAATTAAAAGAATTATGGGAAAAGGGCCATACTGCCAGTCAGATTGCTGAAATTTTGGGCGGCACAACTAGAAACGCCGTTATTGGAAAGGCACATCGCCTAAAACTAGCCGGAAGGGTTCAGTCAAAAAAACCTGATAAACAAAAGAGGCAGGTTGAAAATTTACAAAGTAAAGAAGAAAAATACGTAAGTCGTAGAGCTAGATTTAAATCTCTTCTATTAGATAAGAACTTTGAACCAGAAAATCCCAAAAAACTTGAAGAATTAGATGATAAAAATTGCAGATGGCCTATTGGTCATCCAGATCAAAAAGATTTTTACTTTTGTGGCAGAACGCCTATTGAGGGATTTTCATATTGTAAATTACACGTATTATATGCGTTCCAGCCTAAGAATACAAAAGAAGAAGTTATTGAGAAAGATGACGATGTTCCGGGCTTTATAGAAAAGAAAGTTAAAGCCGCTAAGTAATCCTTTAATAAAACCTTAACATTATTTTAATATAATAATTAGGAGACAAAATATGAATAAAATAACTATAAAATATCTTAAATGGATAAGTACGTTTTTAACCTTATTTGGAATATTAGCATTCTATTTAGATTACTATCCTTACAGCATGATACCCCACGGACTTGGTATTATTGGATGGACAGTTGTAGGAACCATAACAAAGGATAAACCGCTACTTACAAACTTTGCATTGCAAATACCTATAATGTTTGCGGGTATAATAAAGTATTCGATATAGATTTATGAGGAATATTTTGTTTGTGTGCACAGGCAATTCAGCAAGAAGTATTCTTGCAGAAGCTTTGATCAATAAAAATTATAGTTTAAAATTTAAAGCTTTTAGCGCAGGTAGCAATCCAACAGGGAAAATAAACCCTAATATAAAAAAATATTTAGAAAAAAAAAATTTCGATATATCAAATTATTCTTCAAAGAATTTTGACCAGTTTTTAAAAAATAAAATAAAAATTCATCAAGTTATAACAGTTTGTAACAATGCCCATAATGAGGTCTGTCCGGTCTGGCCTGAAAAAAAAGATATAATTCATTGGGATATTGAAGACCCAGTTGAAAAAATTAAATCTGCTAGTTCTGATACAGAGATTGAAAAAGTAATTGATGAAACTTATGAAATATTATCTAATAAGATTAAAGAATGGGTCTCAAATGAAGAATAAAATATTTGTTGGTGAATTTATAGGAAGTTGTTTTTTAGTCATGATAATTGTTGGCTCAGGTTTAATGGCTGAAAACTTAAGTAATGACGTTGCTGTGATGTTAATTGCAAACACAATAGCAACAGGAGCAGGTTTATTTGTGCTTATTACAGTATTTGCTGATGTATCAGGAGCTCACTTTAATCCATTTGTAAGTATTGCCATGACAATAACGGGAAAATTAAAAAAGAAACTGCTACCCTACTATATCATTGCTCAATTGATTGGTTGCTTGATTGGTGTTGGTTTAGCCAATTTCTTTTTTGAACATGACATTTATGAATTATCTACTAAATCAAGAGATGGAATTTACATATTCACATCTGAAGTAATAGCAACATTAGGGCTTATAATAATAATTTTTGGCTCTATGAAGTCAGGAAAAATTGCTGTTGCTGCTAGTGTTGGTCTTTATATTACAGCTGGTTACTGGTTTACTTCGTCTACTTCTTTTGCAAATCCAGCTGTTGCGATTGCTAGAACTTTTACAGAATCGTTTACTGGTATTAGTTATTTAAACACTCCTTATTATATCTTAGCTGAACTTGTAGGAATGTTAATTGCTGTATTTATTGTTAAAAAGTTATTTTTAGTGAAAAATTGAAAAATACAAAACTTGCCAATCGGATAAGTTTAATTAAAAAATATTAAAAATTTGTAAACTACAGGTTGTATAAAATTAACTTTTAGATTTATGAATTCTGTGATTAAATTAATCATCTAATAATCTGGAGGTAAAAATGGGAAAAAAACTAAAAAAAAATGAGAAGAAAAAAACAAAAATTTTAAAAGCAATTGATAGACTGAAAAATAAAATTAAGGCCAAAGAAAAAAAATTGTCAAAAGTTAATATTAAAATTGCTGGTTTAGAAAAAAAGGTTGCAGAAAAAAAAGCAAAAAAGCTTGCTAAGAAAAATGCAGAGAAGTCTCCTGCATCTATAAATAATTAATATCAAAAAATTGTCTTTCTCCCTTCTCTTAAATAAGAGGGAGAAAGTAGTGAATTAACAAGATTTAACGGGGATAATAACGATTTAAACATCAAATTTTGTTAAGACTTCTTTTAAAGAAACTAAGTAACAAAATTTTTTAATTATTATTAAAGTTTTATGAATTTAAACATTATATCTTATAAAGAGATATATATTTGATTTATAATGAAATACGCTCGATAAATTTTACCGAGCGTATTTTGAGGGAAACGTAATAAATTAATTAAAATAAATATTAAGGAAGTCTCATAATTAATTAATAATATAGAAATGCTAAAAAAATATTTAAATTAAGTTAAAGATTTATTAATTTTCAAGAATAAATGATATTAGAGTCGACATTCATCTCTCTTGCCAGGTTTTTAAGTCTTTTAGTTACTTGTTTTGAGACTATATCACTATGATTGTTAGGTATTTTCAAAAAAATAGTCTTATTTCGTTTATAAATTTTAAATTCATCTAACAACAACGAAGACATGCTAGTAAGTGACTCTGCTAATCTTAAAGCAGATCCCACTTGCTTTGAGGATAAAATCTCGTTGTTATTTAATAAGGATAGAAACTCATAATCCGGGTTATATTTTAAGCCACAATGTCTCCAAAAACTTGCTGATGCAACTTTTACCCTATCTTTATGATTTAGTTTTAGTAATGGAGTATTTAATACTTCCATAAAAACTAACTCTGCTTTTTGAAAAGCGCCTAGGCCCCAATCCATTTTACTTAAGATACAAGCCAAAGTTAGTAATCTTCGATTAAAATATTCGTTGTCTTCAAATAATGGTGAAATAAAATTAAAATATTTCTCAAAACTCTTTCCATAGTCCCCTTTTTTAAATGATATACCATCAGTTTTTAATTTGAAAATTTCATCCTCGCTCACTCCTTGGTTTATAATTGTATTCATATGCCCCTCTCTCAGTCCACTGATTGAGCAAATAACTTTTGAGGGGCTTGCTGCTTCAATTATTTCGTTAAGTATTATAGAGCTAAAAGGTAAATAGGGGGTTCTAGATTTAGTAATATATTCCAGTGATTTCAAAGATGATTTATTAAATTTTGAAATCCTATTTAAGTAATTAACTGCTACATCTTTTGAGAGTTTGTATTGATGTAAAATATGTAATGGGTGTTTTTCTTTAAAGAGATGATATTTAAATAATGATCTCCAAGTCCCTCCTACCAAATAAATATTTTTAAATTTCTTTTTAGAAAGCCATTTTTCATCTCTTAAAAGTTTTCTAACATATTTTCCCAAACTTTTTTTTTTTATAATAGGATTATTTTTAAGTCTTAATACTCCAAGAGGTAAAGAGGTTGTTTCAATAATTTGATTTTTAGAAACCCTGGCAAGTTCTAAACTTCCACCTCCTAAATCCGCAACTAGTCCATCTACTTCATCAAATCCTATTATTACACCGTTTGCTGATGTTCTTGCTTCTTCCTCGCCAGATAATACTAGTGGTTTTTTATTAAATATTTTTTCAATTTCTCTTAAAAATTCACTTGCATCAGTGGCCTCTCTAAAAGCTGCTGTAGCAATAATTTCTAAATCTTGAACGTCTGAAATATCTAAAATTTCTTTAAATCTATTTAAAACTTTTAAAGAACTTTTAATTCCATCAGGATTTAATTTTTTAGATTTATCTAAATTTTTTCCAAGTTTGCAGACTGCTTTTTCATTAAAAACTGGAATTGGAGAAATTTTAAAATTGTCATATATGAGCATTCTTACTGAGTTTGATCCAAGATCTATTATGGCTTGTTTAGACTTTTTATTAGACTGAAATTTAAAAAGATTTTTAAATTCTGGTTTCATTTCACCAATCTTAAATTTTGAGGTTTAGCTTTTAAAAGTGACTTACCACGACCTGATAAACTTGGGTTTTCCATAAAATAGGTATGTGCTGAAAAGCCTTTTTCTTGTTCTTTATGATAGTTTCCTAAGCTATCTAAATACCATGTTTCTGATTTATCTTTAAAGTTGGCTAACATAATTTGATCTAAAATTTGCTCATGCACAGTATTGTTTTCTATTGGAATTATAATTTCAATTCTTCTATCTAAATTTCTAGGCATTAAATCTGCAGATGAAATATATACCTGATTCTCTCTAGAGGGCATAGAACTACCATTTGCAAAACAATAAATTCTTGAGTGTTCTAAAAATCTGCCAATAAGGCTTTTTACTTTTATATTTTCAGATTGAGCTTTAATTCCAGGTCTTAAGCAACATACGCCTCTTACTGATAAATTTATTTTAACGCCTGCGTTTGAAGCTTCGTAAAATTTCTTAATAATTCCAGGGTCTACAAGAGAATTCATTTTTGCCCATATTTCTGCAGGTCTTCCTTTATTTGCATTTGCAATTTCATTTTCAATTTTTTTTTCAAAGAAATTCCTACTATTTATTGGTGACATAAAGATTTTATTTAATTTTTTTGGTTTTGCATAACCAGTTACATAATTGAAAAATTTTTCAACATCTTTGGCCAGGTCTTGATTAGAGCTAAACAGTGATAAGTCAGTATAAATTTTTGCATTAATTGGATGATAGTTTCCTGTACCCAAGTGAACATAGCTTCGCGTTTTAGTTCCCTCTTTTCTTAAAACTAAACTTGCCTTTGCATGCGTTTTGTATTTTGCGAATCCATAAACAATTTGAACGCCAGCTTTCTCTAGTTTCCTAGATAATTCAATATTAGCTTCCTCATCAAATCGAGCTTTTATTTCTACTACAGCTGTTACAACTTTTCCGTTTTCTGCTGCTCTACTAAGTGCTTTTACAATAGGAGATTCAGGAGTGGTTCGATACAAAGTTTGTTTGATACCGATAACTTTGGGATCTTTTGCTGCAGCTTCTAAAAATTGAATTACTACATCAAATGTTTCAAAAGGGTGGTGTACAACAAAATCTTTGCTTCTTATAGCTGAAAAAAATTTATTATCAAATTCTTTCAATCTTTCAACTTCTCTAGGATTAAATTTTTTAAATCTCAGCTTTGGATCTTTCTTTTTACAAATTTCATCTATATCTTGTATTCCAACCAATCCTTCAACCTCATAAATATGATCTTCATCCATTTTAAATTTTTTTGAAATAAAATTTAAAAGTTTTTTGTTTGAATTAGTGAGTACTTCGAGTTTAACTACGTTTCCCCTTCTTCTTTTCTTAATTGCTTTTTCAAAATATCTCACAAGATCAGCAGCTTCATCATCTATTTCAATTTCGCTGTCTCTAATTATTTTAAACTGCAAACTTGCCTCGATATTATGGTCTGGAAATATTTCATTAGCAAATTTACAAATTACGTCATCAATTGTGACAAATTCATTTATTGTTTCAGAATTGTTTAGAGATACAAATTTTGGAAGTGCTCTTGGTATAACTATAATTGCATTTAGTTCTCTTTTTTTTTTTATTCTAGTCATTCTTAGTAAAATTGCTTGGCCTTTATTTGGTATAAAAGGAAAGGGATGTGATGGGTCAATGGCAGTAGGTGTTATTATAGGATAAATTGTTTCCTGAAAATATTCTCTTAGATACATAAGATCCTTCTTATTTAGTTCTGATATTTTTCGAATGAAAATTTTTTCTTTCGATAGCTCTTTTTTCAACTCTAGGAATGCTTCGTTTTGCTTCTTTAATAGATCTTTAGTTTTTAATACGACCCTATTCAATTGATCCTCTGCAGTTAATCCATCTGCGCTTAATTCGTCAAAACCATCTTTAATTTGATTAAAAAGTCCAGCGACTCTTACCATAAAAAATTCATCTAAATTTGTACCTGCGATTGATAAAAATTTTACTCTTTCGAATAGAGGATTTGCTTCATCTTTTGACTCTTCTAAAACACGATCATTAAACTGAAGCCAAGATAATTCTCTGTTTATGAGTTGATTGCTAATATTAGATTTTTCTGAAAATAATGCTTTCGACATATATAAATGTTAAATTAAAAATATGTTTAAATTATATGCGATGAGACACGCTAAATCTAGTTGGGATTTTCCAGATTTAGAAGATCATGACAGGCCATTGAATAAAAGGGGGGTAAATTCAGCAAAATTAATTTGTGAATTTTTTATTAAAAATAAGTTAAAATTTGATTTAGTTTATTGCTCATCCTCTAAAAGGACAATACAAACATTAAATATATTGTCAGAAAAAATAAGTTTTAAAAAAATTATTAAAAAAAAAGCACTTTATCATGCTAGTGAGGATGAAATTATTCATATCTTAAAACAAACAGGTGATAATTATAAAACTTTACTTTTAATTAATCATGAACCTTCAATGAGTGAACTAATAAATCGAATTTGTCTTAAAGAAAATTCTGATCAATTTGAAAATTTAAAAAGAAAATTTCCTACTGCAGCCGTTGCTGAAGTAAACTTTAATTTCAATGATTGGGAGAAGTTATCAAAAGTTAAAGGAAAATTAATATCATTTACAAAACCAAAAGATCTTCAACCATCTAAGGAATAACCGGCAGATCTTACTGTTCTGATAAGATCTTTCTTGCCATCAATATTTATTGCTTTTCTTAGTCTTCTTATATGAACATCTATAGTTCTGGACTCCACATAAATATCATCTCCCCATACGGAATTTAAAAGTTGCTCACGCGAATATACTCTTTTTGGATTTTTAATTAAAAAATCAATTATTTTAAATTCTGTAGGACCAACTATAACTTGCTTATCTGCTCTATAAACTCTTCGTTGAACTCTATCTACTTTTAGATCCTCAAATACTACAACATCAGCAGCAACACTTGGTTTAGATCTCTTTAATAAAGCGTTAACTCTTGCAATAAGTTCTTTTTGGCTGAATGGCTTAGTTACGTAGTCATCAGCTCCTGTTTCAAATCCTTTTAGTTTGTCTTCTTCTTCACCTTTGGCTGTTAACATAATGATTGGGATATTTTTGTGAAGATTGCTTCTTTTCAAATTTTTACAGACTTCAACACCTGAAATATCCGGCAACATCCAATCTAATAAAATTAAATCAGGATTTTTCTCCTTTATATTTCTAATAGCTTCTTCTCCATTGACTGCATAATCAACTTTGTGACCCTCTTTTTCTAAATTGTATTTAAGCAAAGTTACGATGGGCATTTCATCTTCGACAATGAATAAATTTGCCCTCATTATCCTTTTGGTCGGTCTCCCTCTAAATAATCTCCTGTAATCAGAAAATAAACTTGCTCTGCAATATTAGTTGCATGATCTCCAATCCTCTCAATATTTTTAAGCATGAAAAGTAGTTGGGTTACTTTTTGTATATCTTTTTTATTTTTTTCTAAATGGTTTACTGCAGCTTCCATATTACTATTAGTCATTTGATCTATTTCTTCATCAGAATTCCAAACATTTTCTGCTGTATCTTTAGCTCTATGTAAATACGAGTTTAAAACTGCATTGACTTGTTTTGATGCTTTTAAACCAGCTATTTCGAAATTTTTAGTAATATCATTAGGTAAATCAGTTCCAATTTTAGTTAATCGTTTTGAGATGTTTTTTGCTAAATCACCAATTCTCTCTAAGTCTGAAGAAACTTTTAAGGCAACAACTGTTTCTCTTAAATCTATTGCCATAGGTTGCCTTAAGGCAATCAAATTTACAACTTGTTCTTCTATATTTATTTCATACTTATCAGTCAATTCGTCATCTTTGATAGATTTTTCTGCTAAACTAATGTCTTTTTTAACTAAAGATTGAATAGTGTTTTCAAGCTGTTTCTCAACTCCAGTTCCCATTTTCACTATTGTATCTTTTAATAACTGAAGTTGCTCTTCGTAAGATTTTACAATGTGCGGTTTTTCACTCATTAACCAAACCTTCCTGTAATATAATCCTGAGTTTGCTGATTATCAGGATTTTTAAATATTTTATCTGTTGGTCCAAATTCTATAAGTTTTCCCAAATGAAAGAAACCTGTTTTTTGAGATACCCTAGCTGCTTGTGACATTGAGTGGGTAACTATCACAATTGTGACCTCTTTTTTAAGATCATCTATAAGTTCTTCAATTTGAGCTGTTGCTATTGGGTCAAGCGCTGAACATGGTTCGTCCATAAGAATCACTTCTGGACTTACAGATATAGCTCTAGCAATACATAGTCGTTGCTGTTGACCTCCTGATAAACCAGTTCCGATTTCATCAAGTCTATCTTTAACTTCGTTCCACAAGGCAGCTTTTTTCAAACTTGTTTCAACTATTTGATCCATTTCTTCTTTGCTCTGTGCAATACCGTGAATAGTAGGACCATAAGCTACATTTTCATAAATTGTTTTAGGGAATGGATTGGGTTTTTGAAAAACCATACCAACGTTCTCCCTAAGTCTCACAACATCTAACTTTCTTGAATTCAGTTCTAGGTTGTCCATTTTAATACTGCCTTCAACTCTACAAATTTCTATGACGTCGTTCATCCTGTTCAAGCATCTTAAGAAAGTAGACTTTCCACACCCAGATGGTCCAATTAAAGCTGTAACTTCTTTTTCTGCTATATCTATAGAGACGTCAAATAATGCCTGTTTGGATCCGTAATAAACATTTACATTTTCCGCTTTTATTTTACTCATTTAGCTCCATTTCTTTTCAAATTTGTGTCTAACGATTTGAGCTGCCAAGTTCATTAAAATTAAAAAAGCTAGAAGCACCATAATACATGCAGATACTTTTTCAACGAAACCCCTCTCAGCACTTTCTGACCATATATATATCTGAACTGGTAAACTTGCAGCAGGATCAACTGGCGTACCAGGTATTGTATTCACAAAAGCAACCATTCCTATTAAAATTAAAGGGGCTGTTTCCCCTAAAGCTTGAGCCAAGCCAATTATCGTTCCAGATAAAGTTCCAGGCATTGATAGTGGCACAGTATGATGCATGGTTGTTTGCATATTACTTGCACCCATCGCTAAAGCAGCTTCTCTTATACTTGGGGGAACAGCTTTTAAAGAAGCTCTTGCAGCAATAATTATTGTTGGTAATGTCATAAGAGACAAAGTAATTCCTCCAACAAGTGGTGTCGATCTTGGTAAATTAAAAACTGCTAATAAAACACCAAGACCTAGCAAACCAAATACTATCGATGGAACAGCTGCTAAATTATTAATGTTTACTTCTATAAAATCTGTAAATTTATTTTTTGGTGCGAATTCCTCGAGATAAATTGCTGCTAGCACTGCGATAGGAAATGAAAACGCTAAACATACTAATATACTAAAAACTGTTCCCATAAACGAGCTAGCTATACCTGCTAGTTCAGCCTCTCTTGAGTCAGGACTTGTAAAAAAACTAATGTTAAACTCTGATAAAATATCTCCTCTTTCATTAAGCATATCGTAAATCTGCAACTGATAATCATTTACTCTTCTATTCTTTTCGGGGATATCTCTTGGATAATTTCCCTTATGAACTTGATCAACATCATCAGAAGCTGTTAATTTTATGGGCACTATTTTACCCAGAAAGTCTGGATTTTTTAAAAGTAGATCTTTAACCTCTGTCTCATATTTATACGAAACCATTTGTATCAATTGACGATCCTCTTCTTCAGGAAGTCCGGGATCTAATGAGGTCATAGCTTTGTAAGCAACATCATAATAGTCTGCATTTTCTAGATCATCTTTTGATGGGCTTTCTGCATCGATTAAAAGTAATTCTTTATCATAATGAACTTCTGTTACTATCCAAGTTTTTTGGAAAGCTGAGTAACCTTTTGAAAATATCTGAAACATAAAAACTGCTAAAAAGGTTAAAGCTAATCCTATAGCTATTTTGCCATACCATTGAAATCTTCTTTCAGCGTTATATCTTTTTTTAATAAATTTTTCTTAAAACTATTCATATTTTTCCCTATATTTTTTAACAACTGAAAGAGCGATTACATTTAAGAATAAAGTTACTATAAATAAAGATATTCCTAAGGCAAAAGCTGATTGAGTTTTTGGATCTCCAAATTGTTGGTCTCCAATTAAAATTACTACAATTTGTGCTGTAATGGTTGAAGTTGACTCAAGGGGATTCATTGTAAGATTAGCCGCTAGTCCTGAGGCCATTACAACAATCATTGTTTCTCCCACCGCTCTTGATACTGCTAAAAGTATCGAACCTACGATACCAGGTAAGGCTGCTGGAAAAATTACTTTTTTTACAGTTTCAGATTTTGTTGCACCCATTGCGTAACTTCCATCTCTCAAATTTTGCGGTACTGCTGTTATAACGTCATCGCTTAGACTTGAAATAAAAGGAATTATCATTACTCCCATAACTGCTCCTGCAGCTAAAGCGCTCTCCGCTGAAACTTCTAGACCCATAGCATTACCTATTTCTTTGACAAAAGGACCGACGGTTAAAGCTGCAAAAAAACCATACACCACTGTTGGAATACCAGCTAAAATCTCAATAATAGGTTTCGCATATTTTCTTACGCCTCTTCCAGCATACTCAGATAGATATATCCCGCTCAGCAAACCTATGGGGATGGCAACACACATTGCAATAAAAGCAATAAAAAAAGTTCCAGCAAATAAAGGCACAGCTCCGAAAGCATCCTTCATTAATTCAGGATCTGGTTGGCCATCTCTTACAAAAGTTTTAGCAGGATACCAATGAGTTCCGAATATAAAGTCAAAGATTTTTACTGCTTGAAAAAACCTAATCGCTTCGAATAAAAGTGAAAAAACTATTCCGATTGTAACTAAAACTGCGCCTAATGATGCAACAAATAACACCCATTTAAGAAAAATTTCTACTGGTTCTCTCATGCGATCATTTTTCTGAACAGATCTATATGCAAAACTCAGAGATAAAATTAAAATTGCTAAAATAATTGCTACTTTAGCGCTGTTAGCTATTCCTTTTAATTGAATGTACTTATTAGCAGACTCATCTAGAAAATTAGTAATATTTCCCGTGTAAGTTCCTGCGGCTAATGCTTTAACCTTTGTGTAAATAAGCTGAAGCTCATTTTTAGTTAAGTTCTGATCAGTGTAATCTTGTAAAATAAATGTTTTAACTATTGATGGTTCAAAAACTGACCAAAGAGCAAAAATTATTAATGCTGGTGCAGCACACCAAGCAGCTAAATAATATCCATAAAATTTTGGTAATGCCGTAAGTCTTTGTGATGATTGAATAACTAGAGCTTTTTTTCTACCGAAATAATAACTTGTGAAAGCTAAGAGAATAATAAAAGTTACAAGTATTAAATTCATATAAAGCTTCCAGAGATAAAAAGGGGGTAAAATACCCCCTTTTTGTTTAATTGATACTACTACTTCTTAGCAGGCATGTTAACTAACTTCGTAGCGTTAGTTCTAGATGTTTTGTATAACTTGCCATCTAGAGGTACTAGCCCGATATCAGTTAAATAACCTTTATTACCCATAGCTTTTTTACTTGTGAACTCTTTTACGAATTCATGTAAGCCAGGTACAACGCCAACGTGAGCTTTTTTCACGTAGAAGAATAAAGGTCTTGCAACTGCGTAACTGTAATCTTGAATCGAAGATAGACTTGGTTGACCACCTTCAATGCTTGCAGCTTGCAATTTATCTTTTGCAGCTAAGAAATAACTGAAACCAAAGAAACCGAACATTTCTTTGTCCGCAGCTAATTTTTGGATAATTAGTGAGTCGTTTTCACCAACCTCAATTACCGCACCATCTTCTCTTAACGCTTTATATTTAGCGCCAGCTTTTTTAGAAGCATCATCGATACCTTTTTTCATTACTAATGAATTCCAAGCATCTCTTGTTCCTGATGTTCCTGGAGGTACCATAACTTTGATAGGGTAGTTTGGTAATGATGAGTCGATATCACTCCAATTTTTATATGGATTTGGTACTAACGCACCATCTTTAGCAACTTCTTTTGCTAATGCTGCCCATAAATGTTTTTTTGTAAAGTTTACTGGTTTAGCATCTTTAGAATACGCTAGGGTAATTCCATCGTTACCAACTGTAATCTCTACGATTTCTTCAACACCATTTTTTTGACATAGCGCATACTCTTTAGCCTTCATGGCTCTAGATGCATTTGTTATGTCTGGGTGCTCTGTACCAACTCCGGCACAGAATAATTTAGCTCCACCACCTGTTCCTGTTGACTCGATTACTGGTGTTTTAAATTTACCAGACGAACCAAATCTTTCAGCAACGATTGTTGCATACGGGAATACAGTTGAAGAACCTACGATTTTAATCTGATCTCTAGCTTGAGCAGAAGTTACAACTAACATTGCAACTAATGAAGCTAAAGCGATTGATAGTTTTCTCATTGTTTATCCTTTCATTTATTTATTAATTAACAAACATAAGACTCATAGAATTAAGAGGACTCTTAAATATTACAGATGTGTTACAAATTTATTAAAATGATAACTTTTTAGTTGAACTTTCTAGTTATCTCGATTTGCTCATAATCAGAGGATAAAGACCCTCCGCAACTAAAAGGTCTTACTTTATTTTTAACTGCGTAGGATTGAGTTGGCTTTAATGTAACTTCTAGTTGTACAAAGTTAACTAATTTTTGAGTAAAACCTTTATCATATCTCCAAGCATTCCATTGTGTTGGAGCGGTGAATACTTCACTTAAATAAGATGCAGCTTGTGAGTGAATCATATTGCTCTCATTTTGTCCTTTTAAAAGATTATTTTTAACTTTTTCAAAAATTTTTCTACATTTAATTGAGTCCACCATGTACGAGTTAGCATTTAAATGAGTGCTCATCGGTGCTGACACAATTAATTGAATTCCATTGTATCGTCTTGAAAATAAAGCTTCAGTATAAATTGTCGATACATTTTTACTATCTACTTCAAGTACTAAATCGTTTTTAGCTTGCTTAAGATCGTTTTTTAATCTTAAAAGTCCTAGATCAAAAACTGTAAGAGGTTGAGAACGTAAAGTTTTCTCAATTAAATTTACATCTGCTTTAACAGTTGTAAAAATTAAACTTAATAAAACCAGACTTATATAATTCATTAATCTAGTCATACTAAAACTTTAACTATTTTGCCGTCTATCTCAAGACAAAATTTAATAAAACTGTAATATTTGCTAAAATTTTGAAAAATGGACCTTTATTTCGGTGCCATTTTGAGCCTCGCTTTTTATTTCTAACTCACCTCTATGCTGATTAACAATGTGCTTCACGATCGCCATTCCCAATCCAGTGCCACCAACTTTTTTACTTTTAGCGGCATCAACTCTAAAAAATCTTTCAGTAATTCTCGGAAGTTGTTCAGTTGGAATCCCAATACCATTATCTTTAATGGACACGGTATAAGAGTCTCCTATAACTTTTCCGTTACCTTGCTTACAATTAACCTCAATTTTTTTATTTTTTTCTGAATATTTTATACTGTTATCAATAATATTTGAAAAAACTTCAATTAATTTTTCATGATCGCCTCTAATAAAGAAATCATCTTTTATATTATTTTTAAATTCAAAAGATTTTAAATTTTTTTGATGGATATCTTCAACGTTACTTAAAATTTCTTTTAAATTTACTTTATCTTGAGGCTGTACATGTTCCTCTAACTCAATTCTACTTAATGAAAGTAAATCTTTAATTAAGCTTTCCATCCTATCAGCTTGCTCAAGCATTATCGGTATGAATTTTTTTTGAGCTTCTAAATCATCTTTCGCATGTCCGCTTATAGTTTCTAAAAATCCTTTAATAGAAACTAAAGGCGTTTTAAGTTCATGGCTAACGTTTGCTACAAAATCAGATTTGAACCTTTGCGCTTTTATAATATCAGTTAAATCTTTTAGAAATAAAACAACTGAGTCAGGATCATCGACATATGAGGTCGGTCCAGAGAATAGATGAACTTTAAAGAACTGAAATGAGGGAGTGGATAATTCTAAATCCATAGTAATTGTCTCTTTTTTTAAAAGTACTAAATCAATATTTTGGAGTAAATCAGGAACTCTCAATAAAGTAGCCACGTGCTTATTTAAATTATTTTCTCCAAATTTTTTTTTTGCACTATTATTAAAAAATTTGATATTTTTAAATTTATCTATAATTAAAATTAGATCATCGATTTGATTTATAATCTTTACTTGCTCATTAGTTTTTTCAATATTTTCATTGGTGATGTCTTCTATCCCCTCTTCTTTATCACCTGATTTTAGTTTGTCTTTTTGTCTATTTATTTCTGATTTTGCGGCTATACCTGCTCCGATGCTTTTAAAAGATACGAATATAACAAATATAGCAAGACCTGCGCCTATTAATATAAATAGTAAATCCATTAATTAATTATAGTTGAAGTAAGGTTAATTTAAAGGGGAGATATGTCCTAGTTTACTGCAGTGTTATTGATAAATATCTCTGCACATCTCTTCCAAGTAAATTGTTTAGCAAATTCTTTACAGTTGTCTCTATCTGCTTTTAAAGCTGTCAAAGCCGCTTTTTTTAAATCTTTATCAAGACAACCAATTGATTTTCCATTAGCTAATTTAAAAATATCCATTGTACCTGGGCAATCAGCGTAACCTGCTACGGGTGTTCCTGCCATCAAAGACTCTATACATACAATTCCAAATGTTTCCGTTTTTGATGGAAAAACAAAAACGTCAGCTGATGCAAAATAAGAAGCTAATTCACCGTTCGTTTTTTGACCAACAAACTTAGCATCGGGATACTCTTTTGTGAGTTTTTTTAAATGGGGGCCTGTACCAACTAATATTTTTTTACCTGGTAAATCAAGGTCTAAAAAATCTTTAATATTTTTTTCCAATGCGATCCTTCCTACATAAACAAAAATTGGTTTGTTGTAATTTAATGTCATTTTCTTTGGTTCTCCTAAATGATCTGCCCCTCTTGTCCAAACAACCATTTTGTCATTAATTACCCCTATATCGCTTAATTCTTTTTTCATCGACTCTGTAGTGACTAATACCCTTTCAGCTTTGTTGTGAAAGTTACTTAAAAATTTTTGGGATATTTTTTCGGGTATTATAGGGAGATATAATTTTAGATATTTATCAAATCTAGTGTGAAAACTTGTAGTAAATTTTATCTTATTTCTACCTAAATATCTTCTAGCTGATAGTCCTATAGGTCCCTCTGTAGCAATATGTATTCTAAACTGTTCATTATTATTTTGTGCTTCGATCATTTCTTTTTTAATTAATTTACCAACCTTCCATACATTTATGGCTAATTTGATTTCATTATATTTGGGCATTGGAACTGTGAAAAATTGAGTAGGTTTAATGTAGCTAACTTTGTGACCCATTTTTTTTAATTCAATTTCTAATCTTGAATAAGATCTGGTCACACCATTTAAAACATGTTCCGGACAAGCATCCGTAACAATTAATATTCTCATAAATGTTAAACTACCTCTTTAAGCTGAGTTCTGTAATTTACTACTTCTTGTCTAATTTCATCCCACTTAATAATTTCCATTTTTCCATCTAGATGCTCTACAAGAGCAGTGCAGTTCTCTACCCAATCACCACAATTTAAATAGTTCACTCCATCAAAATTTTGATTTGAAGCTTTATGAATATGTCCACAAATAATTCCGTCGACATTTTTCTTTTTACCGTAGCTTGATACAGTTTTTTCATAATCACCTATATATTTAACTGCATTCTTTACTTTATTTTTTAAAAATTTTGCAAGCGACCACTTCTCCTTGCCAAAAATGTTTCTAATAAAATTTACTAAATTATTTAATCTTAATAAGAAATTATAAGCGATGGCACCCACTTTAGATAACCAGGGTGCATATTTCATAACACCATCCCACTGGTCTCCATGAATTACCACATATTTTTTTTTATCAACTGTTTCATGTATACATTTGTTTATTAACTCAACATCACCAAAATTTATTGGAACAAACTTTCTAAAAATCTCATCGTGGTTTCCTGTAATATATTTTACTTTTGTACCGTGTCTTGCCTTTCTAAGAGTTTTTTGAATGACATCATTGTGTTCTTGTGGCCAAAAAAAACTTTTTTTGAGAGCCCAAATATCGAAGATGTCTCCCACCAAATAAAGATTTTCTGATCTTGTGTGTTTATAAAATTCTAAGAGTTTATTTGCTTGGCAACCAACTGTTCCTAGATGAACATCTGAGATGAATATACTTTTAAATGTAAGTATTTTTCCTTCGGCGCTAGATTTTATTTGTTTCATTTTATAAAACGAATCTCTTCTTTTAGTTGAATCATAAATATGTTACAGAAATGTTAAAAAATGATTAAAAAATTAAAATTTTCCATCATTTTTAATGCTAACGCAGCAGGTGGAAGAAAATTAAAGCTTATCAACAAAGTAATAGAGCTTCTTAAAATAGATCATTCGGTAGAGTTATTTAAAACCAGCTCTGAAAAAGATGCTGAAAAAGTTTTTAGTGAATTATCAAAAAATAACACAGATAGAGTCGTAATTGCAGGTGGTGATGGTTCAGTATGTTTTGGAATAAATCAGATCATAAATAAGTACAAAGACATTGATAAGCCTATTATCGGTTACATACCTGCAGGAACAGCAAATATACTTCAGATTGAAACACAAATAGAAAAAAAAGCTAAAGAAATTTATAAAGTACTTGTTTCAGAAAACACCAAAAAAATTAATCTTGCAAAAATTAATGATAAATATTTCTTTCTTATGGCTGGGATTGGTTTTGACTCAGAGATTGTGCATTCAATAGACTCTCAAATTAAAAAATATTTAGGTAAGATAATTTTTGCGCTTAAAGGTCTGCAACATTTTATATTTCTAAAAAATAAAAAGATGAAAGTTAATGTCGATGGAAAAATAATTAAAGCCGATTGGGTACTTGTAACAAATTCAAAATATTATGCAGGACCACACTCTATTACGAAAAAAACAAATATTTTTGATAATAAAGTTATTGCTTATATATTTGAAGATCTTTCAAGAATTAAAATTTTATATTACCTTTGGCTAATATTATCAAAAGGGGATTTAAGTAGAGCAAAAAGTATTATTACTAAAGAGCTTGATAAGTTAGAAATTGATAAACTTGAAAATAAAGTTCTCTCACAAATAGATGGTGAGGACTTTGGTTTTGAAGACAAATTAATAATTAGAAAAAGTGATAAATCTTTTAACTTGTTAGTACCCTAGACTTTTGCGAATTCTCCACCTGATCGGTAACGCCACAGCCACTTTTCCATTTCTTTTTCAATATCCGTCGGTTTGATATTTAAATCTTTTAAAGTTAAGTGGTCGCCAGATACCACATTATCTTTTTCAGAAAGTATTAGACATTGATCTTTTGTTATAATTGGATCAATCGGTAAAATACTTAAAAGCGAACTTTGAATTTTTGCTAAAGTCATCGGCACATCAGCAACTATTCTTTTTTTTCCAATTGTGCTTAAAATTAGTTTTATCATATCGCCAAAACTAATCACCCTGCCGCCACCTAGTTCATAAATTTTTCCTTCATTATTTTTTTCCTCTATAGCTTTTAAAATTGCTCTTGCTACATCATTTACGAAAATAGGCTCAAATTTATATTTGGTGTTTACTACAGGAATTATTGGGGAAAGGCTTAATTTCGCAAATAAATTTGTAAAATTATCTTCATTACCAATTACAACGCTTGGTCTAATAATAACAGTTTTATCGAAATTATTTATTGCTTCTTCTTCACCCAGAAATTTAGATTGCTGATATTTAGACTTTGATTCTTTGTTGGCACCTATGGCCGAAACATGAATAAATTTTTTTACACCAGCTTGTGAACAAAGCTTTGCAACACTTTTGGGAATTTCAACATGAACAGTATTAAATTTTTGCTTTCTATTTTCAAAAAGTATTCCACATAAGTTAATTACGTAATCTGCATTTTCAATTGATTCTTTCATTGCCGAAAAATTGCCAGGATTAAAATCTATTAATTCTATGTGACCGGGAGGTGCTTGGGTTTTAAGGTATACCTTCTGAAAAGGTGCTCTAGTGGGAATTATAAGCCGGTGATTTTTTTTTGTTAATACTCGCGTAAGATAACGACCAATAAATCCACCACCACCGAAAATAACTGTAATAGGATAATTATTCATGCTAATTAGATTAAGTATATGAAAATACATAAAATTCAAGGCGACATATCAAAAGAAGTTGCATCTTCATTTAAAAAATCTGTATCTGTAGATTGCGAAATGCAAGGTTTGGTACCTGGCAGAGATAAGCTTTCGCTAATAACATTAACAAGCGATGATGAAAATATTTACATAGTCCAACCTGACAAAAATACATATAAAGCTCCAAATTTAATTTCAGTTTTAGAAAACGATAAACTTATGAAAATTTTTCATTATGCTAGAATGGATGTTCACTTTTTAGAATTTTATCTTAAAACTAATGTAAAGAACTACTGGTGTACAAAACTTATGAGCCGTTTAGCACGTACTTTCTCGCCTAGTCACGGTTTAAAAGATTTATGCGAGTCTTTATGCAAAATAAAACTAGACAAAAAAGTTGGTAGCTCAACTGATTGGAACAAAGACTTGGCAGAAATTTCTGATAAAGAAGCTACATATGCCGCAAATGATGTCAGATATTTAAAAACTATAAAAGATAAACTGCAAGCAATGCTGGAAAGAGAAAAAAGATTTGATTTATTTTTAATTACTATGAAAGGTTTAGAAAGCAGAATTGAATTAGATAAGTCTGGATTTAAAGATCCTGACATTTACGAACATTAAAAATGGCTAAAACAAATTACATAAATGTAGCAAAAAAATCTGCAGGAATTCAAATTTCAGAATTAAAAAAAATTAATAAGGTTTTTGATAAATCTTTTGTAAAAGCTGTTGAAAGTCTCGCAAATTGTAAAGGGAAAGTAATTTGCGCTGGAGTAGGCAAATCTGGTTTGATCGCTAGAAAAATTTCTGCAACACTTTCAAGTATAGGAGTTTCAAGTTTTTTTTGTGACCCGGGAACAGCAAGACATGGGGATATGGGTCAAATACAAAAAAAAGACATACTTCTAATTTTTTCTTATTCAGGTAATTCTGAGGAACTTAACGATATGCTTAATTTCGCAAATAGATTTGGGATTAAAATTATTGGAGTTGCGAGCTCTAAAAATAGTATTTTATTAAAAGCAAGTGATATTAAATTATTACTTCCAAAGGTAAAAGAAGCCGATATAACATCAATAGTTCCAACCTCAAGTACAACTATTACTTTAGTTCTAGGAGATGCATTGTGTGCCGCGATTCAACATAAGAAAAAATTTTCTAAAGAAATTTTTAAACGTTTTCATAAAGGAGGTAGTCTAGGTAGAACTCTACTTTTGGTTAAAGATATAATGGTTACAGGAAAAAAAATTCCAATTATTGATAGAAATAAAACAATAGAACAGGCTATGAGAATAATTAGTTCAAAAAAATTAGGTTTAGTTTTAGTTACAAAGAAAGGAAAAGTATTTTCCATTTGCACTGACGGAGATGCGAGAAGAGGTCTGGGACACTTTTCTAAAATGGACAAAATCGAAAAAATCGCAACAAGGAATCCCCTAAAAATTCATGAAGATACAACTGCACACAAAGCTCTTTCGATAATGAACCAAAAAAAAATAACTTCTCTTATTGTTTCCTCAAAATCAGGCAGGGTCAAGGGAATCTGTCATATTCATAATTTGTTATCTCATGGCATTAAATAAAAAAAAATTAAGCAAAAAAACTTTATTACAAATAATTTTAGTTACGTTAGCGATCATCATAATTTTCTTTACATATTTTTACAAAGACCGGGATACTCAATTGGTTAAAAAATTAGATAAAAACATTATAAAAAAGGAAAGTGGTGTTCAGGATAATTTAAGCACCTTTGAGAATATTACTTACGAAGGTTTAGATGCAAATCAAAATAAGTTTGTTATTGACGCAGATTATGCAGAATTCACGGGCGATAAACCTAATATAATTCACATGAAAATAATATTATGTAGATTTTTCTTCAAAGACGGAACTATTTTAAAAATAACAAGTGATAAAGGAGTATACAATAATATCACTAATGACATTGAATTTGAAGAAGAGGTCAAAATGTATTATTTAGAAAATAGATTGTTCTCAGATAAAGCAAGCTTTGTAAATTCCGAAAATTATTTGCTAGTTGAAAATAACGTTATTGGTGAGGGACCTGAAGGAAATTTAGTTGCTGATAGGGTAAATGTTGATCTAATTGAAAAAAAAATGAAGGTTTCTATGTACAATCAAGACAAAGTGAATATAAAAGTAAATTATTAAATGAAAAAAAGTTTTCGGATAATAAAATTTAAAAAAAACAAGCCTGTCTTGCAGGTAAAAAGTGTTAGTAAATCTTTTGATGGTAGGCCGATATTAAAAAAAATTAATTTGGATCTTTTCCCAGGAGAAATTGTTGGGCTAATTGGTCCTAATGGTTCTGGAAAATCAACTTTGTATGGAGCTATTATAGGTCAATATAAAATAGATAACGGATCTATTTTTTTAAATCAAAAAGAAATAACATCTGAACCTATTCACATAAGAGCCAAGCTAGGAATTGCTTATCTCAGTCAGTATAGAAGTGTTTTTAATATGACTGTTTTTGATAATCTTTTAGGAATTTGTCAAATTACAATTAAGGAAAAAGAAAAACAACGTTTAATGGTAGAAAAATTACTTACAGAATTTAATCTTCAACACTTGAGAAATATTAATGCCAACTCATTATCTGGTGGAGAGGTTAGAAGGCTTCAAATAGCTAGAACCCTAATAAATAATCCTAAAATTATTTTATTGGATGAACCAATGGCTGCATTAGACCCAATAATAGTTCAGGATATTCAAAAATTTATTTTAAAGTTACAATCTTATGGATGTGGAATTATAATTACAGATCACCAAGTGCAAAATCTTTTTGAAATCGTTGATAGAGCTTATGTTATTGGTGAACAAACAATAATTGCGTCAGGACGACCTAAAGACATATTGAAGTCCACAAAGGCTAGGGAATTATATTTTGGTTCTTTCGAAAATTGAAAAGTATGCCGAGTGGAAGTTATTCTGTATTAATAAAAAATAAAATTAGTGAATTTAATAAAGTTATAAAAGTAGACTCCGATAAATCTATTTCGATTAGATCATTTTTAATTGGAGCTATTAGTAATGATATATCAGAAATTAAAAACCCTCTTGATTCTGATGATGTCCGTTCCTGTATCAGGTGCTTAAAAAAACTTGGAGTAAAGATAAAAAAAAACAAAAATAAAAGTTTTTTAGTCTTTGGAAAAGGACTCGGATCATTGTATGCAAAAAAAAATACAATTTTGGACTGTGGCAACTCTGGGACTCTTGCAAGACTTTTAATTGGAATTTTATCAACCACACCAAATATTTGTGTCATTGTGAAAGGTGATAAATCTCTTAATAAAAGAGACATGTCTAAATTGATAAAACCTATGAAAGAATTCGGTGCACATTTTTTTCCTGAAAATAAAAAAAATTTCCCACTGAAATTAATATCTTCAGAGATGCCGATCGGAATAAAATACCAATCAGGAAATTCTGCACAAATTAAAAGTGCAGTAATTTTTGCTGCCCTTAATTCATTTGGAAACACAAGTATTTCTGAAAAGTTAAAAACTAGAAATCACACTGAAAATATATTATTAAAAAATTCTCAAGTTTTAAATTTTGAAAAAAATAACTCAATAAAAATTTACGGAAAAAAATTTCTTAATAAAATAAATCTTAAAATTCCTGCGGATCCGTCATCGTCAGCATTTTTTGCAGCCATGTGTTTACTTAATAAAAAATCCAAACTTCAAATTAAGAATATTTGTTTAAATCCAAGGAGAGTAGGATTTTACGATATTCTAAAAAAACATGGAGCAAAAATTAAAATTTTAAACAAAAAAAAAGAAAATAATGAAATTGTAGGTAATGTTACGATTCAGAGTAGTAAAATCAGAGCCTTAAAGGCTAAACCTAAATATTATCTTACTGCTACAGATGAATATCCAATTATGTTTGTTATAGCAGCACTTACAAATGGTGTTTCAAAGTTTAATGGCATTAGTGAACTGGCAAACAAAGAGTCTAATAGAATTTTGGAAATGAAAAAAATTTTAAATAAAATTGGAATTAGGTCAAAATCAACAAAAAACTCAATTACGATTTTTGGAAAAAAGAGTATATCTAAAAAAAAATCAATTATTGTCGTAGACAGCAAAAATGATCATAGAATTGCAATGTCGTGTGCTATCCTTTCCTTAAATTCCGGAGTCAAATTCTTAATTAAAGGATTTGAAACCGTTAAAACTTCTTCTCCTTCATTTTTAAATATTATAAAAAAACTAGGTGGAAAATTTGAAATTAAAAAAACAACATAAATTTGTGGTTGCAGCAGATGGTTCTGCAGCCAGCGGCAAAACAACTGGCGCGAGGAAGATTTCGAAAAAATATGGCCTAAAATTTCTTTCATCTGGTTTACTATATAGGTTTGCTAGTTATCAAATTCTAAAATATCAACCAAAAAATAAAATTATTTTTCTAAAAAAAACTTTTAAAAAGTTAAACTTAAATAAATTGTCAAGTTTAAATTTACATTCTTCAAAAATTTCAGAGCATACATCTATGATAGCAAAAGAAAAAAAAATAAGAATTATTTTAAAATCATTTCAAAAAAAATTTGCAAGTAAATTCAACAAAGTATGTATAGAGGGAAGAGATATTGGAACTGTCATATTGCCAAAAGCAGATATTAAATTTTTTTTTAAATGCGACTTAAATACTGCTGCCAAAAGGAGATTTAAAGAATTAAGGAAAAAAAATAAAAAAATAAAATTAAGCAGTGTTAAAAAACAACTACAAACACGTAATTTAAGAGATGTTTCTCGTAAAAACAGTCCTTTACTAAAAAGCTCCGATGCGGTAATTGTGGACACCGGAAAATTAAAAAAAATACCTGATATGATAAATAAAATGTCAGAAATTATGGATAAAAAAATTAGAAATAAGTATGGAAGCTAAAACAGAAGCAGTAAAACAGGAAAACAAAAAAGAATTTGAAAGTCTTTTAAAAGAAGATTTTAAAAAAAGGGATTTAAAAGAAGGAAATATAATCAAAGCCACGGTAAGTGAGATTGGAAAAAAATACATTTTTGTCGATTTGAAAGCAAAAAGTGAAGGACTCATTCCAATAGAAGAATTTAAAATATCAAAAGAATTACAAAACTTAAAAATTGGTTCTAAAATAGATGTCTATTTAGAAAGAATTGAATCCTACAAAGGCGAAATAGTAGTCAGCAGAGAAAAAGCAAGAAGAATGAGTTCTTGGAAAAAAATGGAAAAAGCTTTTGAAACCCAAGAAGAAGTCGAAGGTATTATAACAAACAAAGTCAAAGGCGGGATGGTTGTTAATGTAAACTCATGTTTGTGCTTTTTGCCAGGGTCTCAAATTGCAACAACTCCATTAAAAAGTTTTGAAATCGATAAACTAATGAACACTCCACTAAAATTTATTGTCGTAAAGTGTGATAAGGCAAGAGGTAATTTAGTTGTTTCACGAAGAGCAATTTTAGAAAAAAGTAAAAATGAAGATTTAGAAAAAATTCTGTCCAAAATAAAAGAAGGGGATATCGTAGAGGGTAAAGTCAAAGCAATATTAGATTGGGGTGCTTTCTTAGATTTAGATGGTGCAGACGCCCTTTTACATGTAACAGATTTAAGTTATTCAAGAGTAAAAAAAACCTCTGATCTTTTATCTATAGGTCAAAAAATAAAATGTAAAATAATCAAAATTGATAATGAGACTAAAAGGATTAGTTGTGGAATTAAACAAATGCATACGGATCCTTATAAAAACTTAGAAAAAAAATACAAAGTAGATCAGGTGTATAAAGGTATTGTGACTAAATGTGTTGATTACGGTGCATTTATCAAATTAGAAGAAGGTCTTGAAGGCTTAATCCACCAATCAGAACTGTCGTGGACTAAAAAAAATATTCAACCAAGTAAAGTATTATCTCCTTCGCAAGAGATTAGCGTAAAGATAATTGAGCTAGATAGTGAAAAGAAAAGAATATCATTAAGCTACAGACAAACTTTAGAAAATCCTTGGAATTCATTTTTAAAAAATACACCCGTAGGGTCAACAGCTCAATGTAAGATAATAAATATTACCGACTTTGGATTATTTGTATCGATTGGTGATTCAGAGTTAGTGGGTATGATACACTACAAAGATATTTCTTGGAAGGAGACTGAAGACAGTCTCAAAAAATTTAAGAAAAATGATACTGTAAAAGCCAAAATATTAGAGATTGATAAAGAAAAAGAAAAAATTAGATTAGGCATTAGACAGCTTGAGAAAGACCCATTTGATTTCTTTCTTAATAAAAAAAATGGAGAAGTTATTACAGCAAGTGTAAAAAATGTTTTAAGAAATGGAATAAAAGTATCGGTGGGACAAGACGAAAATTCTATTTTTATGATTAAAAAAACTGAACTAGCAAAAGATATTGAGAACTGTAGACCGGAAATATTTAATGAGGGAAATAAGGTAGACTGTATGATAGTTAATCTTGATAAAGAGAAAAGAAAAGTCTCTCTATCAATTAAAGAGCTTGAAATTCAAAATGAAAAAGTAGCAATTGAGAAATACGGTAAAGATGGTACAAGCTCAGGCCAAATGCTGGGTGACATTCTTGGTAAAGTATTAGGTACCAAAAAAAAGAAAAATACAAAAAAGGTTAAAGACGAATAATGTTAAGGTCTGAGATAATTTCAAAATTATCTAATAGAATTGACCGTAAATTAAAAAAATCTGATTTAGAAAAGATATTACAAACACTGCTGGATACTATTGTCAAAGGTATAAAAGATAATAAAAGTATTGAATTTAGAAACTTTGGAAGATTTTCAGTAAAAAAAATAAAAGAAAAGAGAAATGCTAGAAATCCTCGAACTGGTGAAAAAATACATACCAGTGAAAGAAAGTCAATTTCTTTTAAAATGGCAAA
>CACHXE010000004.1 GCA_902583785.1 uncultured Pelagibacteraceae bacterium
AATAGCTTTTTTAAAACTAAGAGGGATAATGTCTGGATCTCCTATTACTTTTCCTGGTCAACACATTGTTAATTTATTAATTGGAATATCAATTTTTGTATTAATTTATTTTTTATGTAGTTCGCAGTCTGAAAGTTTCTTTTGGAGCATGATCGCAATATCTTTTTTAATTGGTGTTCTTTTAATTATTCCAATTGGAGGAGCAGATATGCCTGTAGTAATTTCAATGTTAAATTCTTACTCAGGTTGGGCGGCAGCTGGTATTGGTTTTACTTTAGAAAATACAGCATTAATTATAACAGGAGCACTTGTTGGATCATCAGGTGCAATTCTTTCATATATAATGTGTAAAGGAATGAATAGATCATTCTTTAGTGTGATACTTGGTGGATTTGGGGGAGACGCAAGCGTTAGCAAAGATAAGAAAAAAGATCAAAAGCCAGTTAAAAGCGGTAACGCTGAAGACGCAGCATTTCTTTTAAAAAATGCTTCTTCAGTAATTATTGTGCCAGGATATGGTATGGCAGTTGCACAAGCTCAACATGCATTGAGGGAGATGGTAGATACTTTAAAGAAGAATGATATTAAAGTTTCTTATGCTGTTCACCCTGTAGCTGGAAGAATGCCTGGACATATGAATGTTTTATTAGCAGAAGCAAACGTGCCATATGATGAAGTATTTGAATTAGATGATATTAATAATGACTTTGCAAATACAGATGTTGCTTTTGTCATTGGTGCTAACGATGTTACTAACCCTGTCGCAAAAACTGACCCACAAAGCCCAATTTTTGGAATGCCAGTATTAGATGTGGAAAAATGTAAGTCTGTTTTGTTTGTTAAAAGAAGTTTATCCCCAGGGTATGCAGGTGTTGACAATGAACTCTTCTACCGTGAAAATACTATGATGTTATTTGCTGACGCTAAAAAAATGACAGAAGACATAGTTAAAAATATTTAAAAATGCCAAAAACAAAAATCTTCTGTGATATTGCCGACAGTAAGGCAATAAATAAGTTTAATAAAAAATCAATTGTTAATGGTTTTACTACTAATCCAAGCTTAATGAGAAAAGCTGGGGCCAAAAGTTATGAAAAATATTCAAAAATTTTACTAAAAATTTGTAAAAAGAAACCAATTTCTTTAGAAGTTTTTGCAGATAATTTAAAAGATATGGAAAAACAAGCTTTAAAAATAAACTCTTGGGGTAAAAATATTTATGTTAAAATCCCTGTAGTAAACAGTAAAGGCAAGTTCACCGGTCAATTGATAAGAAAATTAAACAAAAAAAGAATTAAACTTAATATAACTGCTGTTTACACAATTGCTCAAGTTAAGAAAATCAATAGATGTCTTGATAATAAAACTAATTCAATCATTTCAATTTTTTCTGGTCGTATGGCTGATGTTGGAAAAGATCCAGTACCTATTATTAAAAAAGCTGTACAAATGACCAATAAAAAAAATAAGGTTGAAATACTTTGGGCAAGCGTAAGAGAACCATATAACTATATTCAAGCCAAACAATTAGGTTGCCAAATCATCACAATGCCACCTAAAATAATTGATAAAGTTTCTAACTTTGGTAAATCATTCGAGAAATTGACCAAAGATACTGTCAAAGCCTTTTTATCTGATAGTAAAAAATCAAGATTTAAAATTTAAAATAGCTCGTTTTGACTTAAGGATTGTTTTGGTCAATCCATTTAAAAATCTATAGTGGATGCCATTATTAATTTTTTTTAAAGCATCCTCGTAACAAATAAAGTTATTTTGGTTCTTTCGAATAAAGTTTTCAAAATCTTGAAAATCTTTATCTTCCCAATAGTTTAAATGTATCTGAGTTGCTTGAATACCAAACGGCAGTGCATAAACTTTATAAAAAAGCTGAGGTATAAATTTTATTTCCATTTCTTTATATGGCATTAGACCATAACCATCTATAACCTCGTTTATTCCAAACTTTTTTAATGCGTTAAAAGTATTTTTGTCATATGTGTGATTTGGGGCAAAAAAAGTTTCTATTACAATCCTTTCTTTTTTAAATATATTTAAACCTTCTTTTATTCTATCAATCTGTGTATCCAGCGTATGACCACAAAACTCTGATCTACCACCATATCCAAAGTAATCATTTCTTTTTGTGTCTTTATCATACACATGGTTGAGGCCATGCATTGAAATCTTCCAACCTTTATTTTGCCAGCCTCTTACTATGTCCCAAAAATTATTTTTTTTTGGGTAGGATAAAAGCTCACTATCTTTATTATTTGGAATAACTCCTAACACGGGTTTAATTTTATATTTGTCAAAAAGAACCTCGGATTTTTCCATTAAATCCCAATTCATATTTTCAGCGATATCATCAAGCCTGATGAGAATTCCTTTATTTTCTGATATATATTCTTTTATTCTTTTAAACATAGTAAGTTATTAATAGATTAATTTTTAATGTCTGAATACAAAATTACTAAAATATCAGAAGTTGAGCAATCTCATCTTTCAGATTTTTACAAAAAAAATTATTTTGATCGGCATAAAAGCTTAATTAATAATTGGAAATGGTGGTATAGAATTGGTTATAGTAAATTTGAACCACTGATTATATCTTCAGGTGAAAAAGTCTTAGGGCAGGCAGGAACCCAACCAATTGACCTAAGCATTAATGGAAAAAAAGTTTTAGCATCATGGTTTTTAGACTTCTCTGTTAATCCAGAACTAAGAGGAAAAGGTATTGGAAAAAATTTAACAAAGAAATTGATGGAAACATGTCCTAATCTAATAACCTTTTGTAACGAGAAAACATTAAAAATTGTTGAAAATTTTGGTTGGAAAGATAATTTTTCAACAGTCAGGTTAGCTAAACCAATCAATCCTTTAAAATTTTTGCCTATAGTAAAAAAAATCAAACTACAATTTGCTGACAACATTCTTAGAAAAATTATAAAAAAAGATTTAAAAAGTACAAAAATTAATCTTAAAAAAATTGACAATAATTATAATGTTATCAAAGATTCATTTAAAATTAGAAAAATTTTAAATATTGAAAATTCTCCACAAATTTTAAGGGATGAGATATGGTTAGACTGGAGGATAAAAGATTGTCCATATAAAAAAGACCTATATTTTTTTGAATATAAAAACAATTTTTTAATTGCTCATATTTTTTCAAAAAAAGGTATTAATAGACTTAATATACTTTTTACCTATTTTATTGATCAATCTTACGAAAAGGAAATTTTTCAAATTATATTGTCGTGGTCAGTAGATAATAATATTGATTTGTTATGGGCAATTAGAAAAAAAGAAACAGATTTATTTGAAAAAGTTTTTCCAAAAAAATTTACAAAACCAGCTACATTTGCATGTTGGAGCTCAGAACAAGATAATTTAAAGTCTTTATCAAATGGTTTAGATAACGTTCAAGGAATAGACTCTGATTTGGATAGTAGTATGTTAGAGGAATAAATTTACATTATTTCTTAATAGGAATTGTTGGGTTTCTCGCTACTGAAATAACAATATTTACAAGGAATTGAAAAATACTAATTAGTTTGATTAAATACAAATATGAAAAATATTTATACTTGGGCGGCTAATCCTGCAAAAAGAACTTTCACTGTAGGTGATATTATAGAAGCTAAAGGAAAAAAAATTCTTACACAAGTAACTGCAAATAATTCATTAGAGGCAAAAGCAGCTGAGGAAGCAGGTTTTGACATGATAATAGGAAGTGCTTCAAATGTTAAGAAGGTTCGGGAAGGATCTAAATCTCTTTTTTATACAGCAGCACTCGAACTACATAATTATCCTACAGCCGAGGATGTGTTACGTGGTGCCTTTAAAGCTTTAGAGAATGGTGCTGATGCAGTTATGACCGCTAGAAGTATGGATGTTGTTACTATGCTTGCAAAAGAAGATGTTCCAGTTATGGGTCATTTAGGTTTAGTTCCTAGAAAATCTACATGGATTGGTGGATTAAGAGCTGTAGGCAAAACTGCTGATGAAGCATACGAACTATTTAAAAAATTTAAACGTTTAGAAGATGCTGGGGCCTTTTCAGCCGAATGTGAAGTTATTCCTGAAAATATTATGGGGGAAATATCAAAAAGGACAAGTATTGTTACTGTATCTCTTGGATCTGGAAAAAAAGCCGATGTTATGTATCTCTTCATGAATGATATCTGTGGTGAGCAAGAAAAGTCCCCTAGACATGCAAAAGCTTATACAAATTTAAAAAAGATGAAAGATGAAATTGAAATCGAAAGAGTTAAAGCTTTAAAAGCATTTATTAAAGATAGTTTAGAGGGGAAATTTCCTGGGCCTGAAAATTCAGTAAATGTTAGTGAAGAAATTCTAGAAAATTTTAAAAAGAAACTTTAATCTTTTTTAATAGGGATAGTTGGGTGTCTCGCTGTTGAAGTAACAATATTTTTCTTAAGCTGCATTTCTCTAAACACAATATATAAACCTGCGCCTATTATTATTATATTTCCGATATAATTATTTAATGTTGGAATTTCAGAGAAAACAAAATAACCCACTAAAACTCCACCAAATATTTGCACATAAAGAATTGAGCCAAAAATAGCTCCAGGTAAATGTCTTGCTGCATTTACTACAAAAATTGTTGCAATTCCCCTCATTAACCCTGCCGCTCCATTTAACATTAAGTGGTCTAAAGAGACTGGCTTAAAAATAAATAAGGCAAAAACTCCTGTTAAAACAAGCATTAATATTTTTCCATAAATCAAAAATGAAAATAAATTTTCTTTAAAGCCGTACTTTCTAACTATTAAATAACTTGCTGATGCAAATATTGGGCAGAAAAGCGCTAAAAAAATATAATTATCATACTCTGTGCCAAAAGGATTAATGGAAATTATTGCTCCAATAAAACCAATCAATATTGCTGTGAACCTTTTCCATCTTACCACTTCACCTAAAAATAAAACTGACCCAATAGTGATTAACAAAGGAATTAAAAATACAATGCTGTACATCGTAACCATTGGTAATCGATAAAAACCTGTGTAACCGAAAAATAATGCCAAAGCCATTGTTAAAGCTCTAAAGAAGTGAACTGTAAAGTTAGCTTTTTTTAGTTTTCTCCAACCGTTTAAAGTTTGCGTGTATAAAACTATTGGAATTAAAGCGAACCAAGAATTTACAAAAATAATTTGAACAATTGAATAATCTGAACCTAAATATTTAACAATTGAATCACTTCCTACAAACAGGAAATAAGCAAAACATGCAAGAATAAAGTCTGTAAGGTAGACCCTTTCCGTAACTGATTTCATTAATTAATTTAGTTTCTTAGAATAATCTTGCTTGGAATGTTTATAAACAGGTAAATAATATTTAAATGTATATCCCTTGTTTAATGATTTCATGTAAGCTTTGTTCCAAAGAGCGACCCATTGTTGGTAAGTTTTAACTTTGATATTTTCTTTTTTGGCACTTCTTACATAAAAACTTGGTAATGGCTCTCTCCCTGAACTTTGCCCAGCTTTATGAAATCTAATGTCCATACTTATCCTAATATTTTTTGAAACATTTGGAAGAGAACAGTGAATTAATCTTTTGTCTAAAATAATTATATCGCCAACATCAGCTTCAAGTGGAACCATTTTGCTATACTTATGGATAAGTTCTGAATTTTTTATTTCCACCTGACCTTTTGATCCGTGGTGGTGATTTAACAAACCTAGTTTATTACTTTTAGGTACAGCCAACATACAGCCGTTCTTAGCATTAGTTTTTGTAAATGGTATCCAGACTGTCACCAAGTCAGTTTTGAATCTTGCTTTTTTATTTATAGTTCCTTCATCTTGGTGCCATGGTGTTCTACCAATTAAACCATCCATAAAATTTTTACCTGAATTTATATTTGGTTTTTTCACCCTAAAAGTTTGAACTGGATTTGAAAAAATTTCTTTACCAATAATTTTCTCAACTACATTTAAAATTTTATCCGATTTAATTAAATTGAATATTGACTCAGGATTAAAATATTCAACATTTTCATGTTTTTTAAAGTTTTGTGGGGGTCTATTATTAAAAACTTTTTCAAAAGTTACCCCAGATTTTTTGGTTAATGCAAAATACTTATCCTGAAATTTTAATTTAAATAATCTCTTCGCTTCCTTCGTTGTAAAGTACTTTTCTATTAGTTTATTAGCTTTTGCTTCTAAATCATTAAGTACAGGCTTGATATCTTTTTGAAAATTAAGGACGTTTCTTATTCTTATGAAACCTTTGGCTTTTAGCTCTTTATTTATTTTGTTTTTCACAGTCTTAGAATCTTAATTTATTAATTAAAATCATATATCGTCCGTATTAAACTGCAAGTGCTTTTCTCATTTCTTCGTCATCCATTTTTTTACCTAAATAAGCCTCAATTACAGCGTTATTATCCTTGATCTGGGTAGGGGTACCCTCTGCTATCTTTTCACCATGATCAAGAACTGTAACTTTACTACAGGTATCCATAACCACTTTTAATATGTGCTCAATTATAATTAGTGTTAAGCCATATTTTTCTTTTAATCGCATTAATATCTTCATCAAATTATCAACGTTCACTGGTGATAGACCTGCAGCAGGTTCGTCTAACATTAATAATTTTGGTTTTCCTGCAATAGCTCTAGCTAAAACAAGAAGTCTTCTTTGACCTCCTGATAGTTCACTTGCATTTAACTCTGCGTAGTCAGCCAAACCAACAAAAGAAAGAAGCTCCATCATTTCCTCTTTAATGGTTTTCTCTTGATCCCATATCTTTTTTCTACCAGTAACAGCATCAATAAAACTATATGGCACTAAAGTATGATAGCCTGACATTACGTTATTTATTACTGACATATCTTGATACAACCTCAGTAATTGAAATGTTCTAGCTAATCCAAGCTCTCCAACTTTGTGTGGAGGCTCATTAGTAATATCGTTACCATCAAACTCAATGTAGCTACCTGGATCTGGTTCATAAACACCAGATACTAAATTAAAAAAAGTACTTTTTCCTGAACCATTTGGTCCGATAATTCCTCTAATTTCGTTTGCTGGCAATTCAAAATCAACTTTATTTATAGCTTTTAATCCACCAAATGCTTTCATTAATTTATTTGTTTTTAATAGCATTATTTACTCGCTGCTCCTGTTTTGGTTTTAAATCTTCTATCAATAAAGTATTTGTCAATAAATCCACCAATGCCTTTGGGCATAAATAGAATTGTAAATACTATTGTTAATCCAAAAATAAATAATTGATACTCATAAAGTGGCCTTGTTAAATCATAAACAATCGTAATAATAATCGCTCCAATTATTCCTCCCCAAATATGACCCAAACCACCAAAAACAACCATCGCTAAGAAAGTTACCATTTCAATTACAGTATAATTATTTGGATGAATATATCCTGGAGGTAAATGAGCGTATACTGCACCTGCGCCTCCTGCAAACATTGCGCTTAAAACAAAAGCTAACATTTTATGTTTTTTTACATTTATTCCTGATGCTGCTGCAGAAATTGGATCTTCTCTAACCGCCATAAAAGCTCTTCCAACTGACGATCTTAAAACACTAAATGAAAAATATATTGCTATCAGCATTATAGGCATTGCGATGTAGTAATATTTATCAGGAGTATCAAAAGGTACTCCAAAAATTATTGGCTGAGGTATATTGGAAATTCCATAAGTTGACATAAAAAAATCTCCGTTTTCAATAAACAATCGTATTGCTTCTCCACCACCAAGGGTAGCTAAGGCTAAATATGGACCTTCTAATCTAAAAGATGGAATTGCGAAAGCCATACCAAATAAACCAGCTATTAATATTGCTGCAGGCAAGGTTAACCATAAACCGGAACCTAAATATAAAAACATACATCCAGCGGTGTATGAACCGACTGCATATATCCCAACATGTCCTACAGTAACCTGACCGCAAAACCCTTTCACAATATTTAGTCCTGCAGCAACAATGATATTGATACAAATTAAACTTGCTAAATGTGATTGATATAAATCTGTAAAAAAAATAGATGGCACTAACATTAAAATTATAAAAGCAATAATAAAACCTAAGAAAGGATATTGTCTTATAATTTCTTTAAATTTATCCATTATTTTATTGCCTTAAGATTAAAAAATGAGCGGTAGTAATTAAACTACCGCTCATAAATTTTAGTTATTAAAGACCAGCACTAGCGTTAAACGTAACTGTACCAGCTACTTTAGTCTTCCAGTTTTTACCACCTTTTGTGTACTCGATCATAACAGGTGTTCTGTTACCATCTCTACACTCAGGCGAACCAGCAGCACAGAAGCTGATTGGTCCTGAAGCTAAACCAGTAAAGTTAGTTATACCAGCAATAGAGTCTCTTACAGCTTTTCTATCAGATGCAAGATCACCGCTAAACTGTTTTTCTGCTTTTTCTAAAGCAGGTTTTAACATAGTTAATAAGTCCTCCATTTGAGAAAAGTCATGGCCAGGTACTACGCCATATCTACTTTTAATATGTTTAACAAATTTTTTAGCGATTGGTCTTGTGTCAGAAGCAGCGAAAGCAGCAGCATAAGATACACCAACAGCTGCTTTACCAGCGTTAGTTGGTACTTCTACTTTTGATGCTACAGAGTTTGCAACTCTAGCTACGCTCTTAGGTATTCCCACTTCGTAAGATTGAACTAAGCAACGAACTGTTTCATCTACTAAACCTGAACATACAAGTGCGTCTGGATTTGTTGCTTTAGCTTTTAATAAGTAAGATCTAAAGTCAGTTTCTTTTTCTCCAGCTTGCGCTTCATAAACAGGATCAACACCGTATTCATCTTTCACGTAAGCAATCATAGATTTAGAAAAGTCCATACTAGCTTGGTCAGGTACATAGATATGAGCTATCTTCGTACCAGCATTTTCTGCTGTGAACTTAGCTTGTACTATTTTGTAAAATCTAGATGAAACAGGAACTCTGAATATCCATTCACTTCCTGTTAATGTGATTTTTGAACTTGTTGAATGCGGAATGATTTGTGGAACTTTAGCTTTAGTAATTACTGGTACCATTGGTAAAGTAACTGAACTACAGCTAGATCCGATTATAACGTGAACGTTATCTTGGTATGCAAGCTTCGTAGCATTTGCAACACCTTTCTCAGATTTACATTCATCATTGTAAAGTATCAAATCAACTTTTTTTCCGTTAATACCGCCAGAAGAATTCCACTCCGCAACAGTATCTTGAATTAACTCACCATGTTTATAGCCAACGTCAGAAAGCATTCTAAATGAAACACCAATTTTGATGTCCTTAGCTTGTGCTACTGAAGTGACCAATAAACTAACAGCGAGTAATAAACTTGAAAAAATTATATTTATTTTTTTCATGTTTCCCCCTTTTTTAATTTATATATCTTCGGCGTTTTTAATTGACGCCAAAGCATTAATTTAATTAAATGTATTAGATTAAATAAACAATTTTAAGTCAACAGCTATGCTCAAAATAAACAATTTAGTTTCAGGTTACGGTTCAGTGCAAATACTTAATGGAGCTAACATGAAAGTAGATAATCAATCTATAGTTGCATTGCTTGGTGGAAATGGGACAGGTAAGTCCACGATATTAAAAGCTTGCTCGGGAATAATTAGAACTTGGAAAGGAAGTATAAATTTTAATGGAGAAGACATTCAAAATTTACCGCCACACAACATTGTGGAAAAAGGTTTGGTTCAAGTCACTCAAGGAAAAGATGTTTTTCCCGCTATGACAGTTTTAGAAAATTTAAGATTAGGAGGTTTTACACTTAAATCAAAGCAAACATTAAATGATAATATTGAAAAAGTTTTTAATTATTTTCCTAGATTAAATGAAAGAAAAAGCCAGTTGGCTGCAACCTTATCAGGCGGCGAATTACAAATGCTTTGTATTGGAAGGGGTTTAATGTCAAATCCTAAGATGATTATGCTTGATGAACCAAGTGCAGCGCTAGCACCGCAAATTGTTTTAGATATTTTTAAAAATATTAATAAAATTAGAAAAGATGGCCTAACAGTTTTGGTAGTAGAACAAAATGTTAGAATGGCTCTTTTGCTTGCAGATTACGGTTATGTAATAAAGGACGGAGTAATTAATGTTGAGGGAGAGTCTAAAAAATTGATGTACGACGAGTCTGTGAAAGATTCATATTTAGGTGGGGGAGGTACAACAGCAAATGTTTAAAGGTTTTAAACTTACAAGAAAACTTGAAAATACTTTGATGTTAGTTTTTACGTTAATTTTTCTAGGATACATCAGTATGAGCCCAGATATGAACCTAGAGTCTCTTAAAGGTGTATTAATAATCGGTATCACTGTGGGAATAATTTACGGACTAGTAGCTGTAGGAATTTCTCTAATTTATACAGGATTAGATGTAGTTAATTTTTCACACGGAGAATTTTTCATGCTTGGAGCGTTTACTGGTTTAACAGTTTATAATTTTCTAATCGATGGAGAATTAATTTACGCAATTTTTCCTGATGCTTACGGATGGGTAGGTTATGTAATTGGATTATTTTTTGCATTTGTTATCATGGGTCTTTTTGGTGTTTTAATAGAGAGAGTTTTTTTAAGACCATTAACAAAAAAAGGCGGTGGTTATACCGTTGCCGGAATGGGAATTATTATTTGTGGTTTTGGCTTATCAGTTGTTTTATTAAACTTAGCTTACATAATTTGGAATCCAACAGCACATCCTTTTCATGCAGATTTAGGATTACCAATTAATATAGGTGGCGTGACGTTGCCAATGACATATTTATGGATGCTTGTAACTGGTTTTACAGTTGCTGGCGCTCTTTATTTCTTTCTAAACAAAACCAAAATGGGTCTAGGCGTCCGAGCTGTAGCGCACTCAAAAGTAATCTCCAACTTAGTTGGAATTAACGTTCCACTTTATATATCTATTATATTTGGAATAGCTTGTGCTCTTGCAGGATTAGCAGGAACTTTAGTTGGACCTACATATCAAGTAGTAGTTTATATGGGTTATATAATTTTATTAAAGGCTTTTGCATCTGCAGTTGTTGGAGGGTTCGGAAGTTTGCCAGGCGCAATCGTTGGCGGTTTCACCGTAGGTCTTTTTGAAACATCATGTGCTTTTTTTATTTCTGGAAGTCATAAAGATGCTTACGCATTTTTATTGATGATAGTAGTCTTACTTATAAAACCAACTGGTTTCTTTGGCGTGCAAGTTAAAATGAAAGCATAAATGGTTAATAAAAATCTCAAAGTCGCTGTACTAGGCGCAGGTGCCATGGGCTGTCTCTTCGGGGGTTTGCTTGCAGAAAAAGGATTAAGTGTAGTTTTAATTGATGTGTGGAAAGACCATGTTGATGAGATAAATAATAAAGGTCTCAAAATGATGGGTCATGGTGGCGATAGAATTGTAAAAATCAAAGCGACAACAGATCCAAAAACTTTACAACCAGTTGATGCCATAATTATAATGTGTAAAGCAACCGCCTTAGAGAAGGCTCTTACAAATTCAAAAAATATAATAGGCGATAAAACTATGCTCATGTCTTTTCAAAATGGAATAGGACATGAAGAAATAATGCAAAATATAGCTGGAAAAGATAAAGTTTTGGGAGGATCAACTACTCAAGCATCTAGTATTCAAGGCCCTGGCATTATTCAAAATCACGCAAGTTTACCATCTTGGATTGGAGAGTATGATGGTGGCCACAGTCAAAGGGTAAAAGATCTTGCAGAAACATTTACATCACACGGTTTAGAAACTATTGCGGAAGAAGATATCAAAAGAAGAAAATGGATGAAATTATTTGCACTTACAGCGATAGGACCACTTTCTGCAATATTCGATCTTCATCACACAGACCTGTATATCGCAAATAAAAATCAGGACATGTCGAGGAACCTAGGCAAAGAAATAATCTTAGAGACAAGAGAAGTTGCTAAAGCAGATGGGGTAGATGTCAGCGAGAAAGACTGTCTAGAAATGTTTAATAGAATAGTAGACTCCAGACAAACTAATAAATCCTCAATGGCATTTGATGTATTGAAGAATAGAAAAACAGAAATAGATTTTATAAGTGGCGCTGTTTCAAAAATTGGAAAAAAACATGGGGTAAAAACTCCTCTAAACGATCTCATGTATAACATTATTAAAATCAAAGAAGGAATGTATATCTAGACCCGTGTCTAAAGAAATAATCTGGAAACCATCAAAAGATCTAGTTGAAAATTCAAAACTGACCAAGTTTTTAAACTTTTCTAAAATTCAAGATTATAATGAGCTTGAGAAAAAAAGTCTGACAGATCCTGGTTGGCTTTGGGATAGTGTTATCAAATTTTCTGATTTAAAGTTTTTTAAACCCTATTCAAAAATTATAGATGAAAGTAATGGCATCCCTTGGACAAAATGGTGCGTAGATGGAAAGACGAATATAGTTCTTAATTGCATTGATCGTCATAAAGACAAAGATTTTTTTAAAGAGACTTTTATTTTTTCAGAACAGGAGGATGGAACAGAAACTTCAATTACCTATGAAGAATTTAATAAAAGAATTTCGAAAGTAGGAAATACACTAAAAAACAATGGTTTTAAAAAAGGTGATGTAATTGCACTTTATATGCCTCAATTTATCGAAACCTATATTGCTTATTTTTCTATTTTAAAAATAGGCTGTATTGTTTTACCCCTTTTCTCTGGCTATGGCTCAAAAGCTGTAATTGAAAGATTAAAAATTGCTAAAGCTAAAGGTATTTTCACCGTAGAAAAAACTTTTAGAAAAGCCAAGGAAATAAGAATGTTTGAACAAATCAAAGGAGATCTTGATCAAGTAAAGTCATTAGAAAAAATATTTCTTCTAGGAAAAGATAAAGGAAAAAAAATATTCAATTGGGAAAACTTTGACAATGTATCAGACAAATTAAAAACTGAAGAGATGAACGCTGAGGATCCAGCTATTATTCATTTTACTTCAGGTACAACAGGAAAACCAAAAGGATGTGTTTATACCCACATAGGACTTGTAACTAAAATGGCATTTGATGAAGGAATATTGGCTGACTTCAAACAAACCGACGTTCATTTATGTATGGCAGACATGGGTTGGATGGTTGGTTCAAAATCAGCAACTATCGCATCATCACATGGTGCAAAAATGATTATTGCAGAAGGTGTTCCAGATTTTCCAGATGAATTAAGATTTTGGAAATTAATTGAAAAATATAAAGTAACTTGGACTGAATTGTCCCCCGCACTAATAAGAAATCAAATGACAAAAGATAAAAAACTTTTTGAAAATTTGAATTTAAGTTCATTAAGAATTATTTGTACAGGTGGTGAACCATGGACAGAAAAACCTTGGAAGTGGTTATTTGAATTTATTGGTAAATCAAAAGTTCCTATAATGAATTCAGCTGGTGGAACCGAAGTATCTGGATCTATACTACACTGTTGCTTGCATAGACCTTTTAAGGTTGGTTCTTTTAATGCACCCATACCTGGAATGAGTGCAGATATTGTAGATACAAAAGGCGAAAAAGTATCCGCTGATCAAATGGGAGAATTGGTAATGAGAAAATCATCAATAGGATTAACCAAAAGTTTATGGAATGATGATGAAAGATACATTCAGAACTATTGGAAGGTTATAAAAAAAGATTTATGGGTTCATGGCGATTTAGCTAGTAAGGATAAAGACGGTCACTGGTATCTTCACGGTAGGTCAGATGATACAATTAAAGTTTCAGGTAAAAGAATTGGTCCATCAGAATTAGAAAGTGTAATTGTGAAAAGCGGTAAAGTTAAAGAGGTTGCGGCTGTTGGGATTCCAGATGAGGGAAAAGGATCTAAGATAATTTTATCTATAGTTCCTCTAGAAAGTGAAAAAAACCTTAAAGAAAACTTGTTTATTGATTTAATTATAAAAGATTTAGGAAAATCATTTAAGCCTGATAAAGTAATATTTGTTAAGGATTTACCTAAAACAAGAAATATGAAAATAATGAGGAGAGTAATAAAATCGTGTTTAACAAATGAGGACCCTGGGGATATTTCAACTTTATTAAATCCAGAGTCAGTAGAGGAAATAAAACAACATGCAATTTAAAGATATAATATATGAAGTTAAAAGTGATTATGCTTATGTAACCATAAATAGACCAAAAGTATTAAACGCGTTCACACCCGTTACTCTTCAAGAATTGAAAACTGCTTTAGATAGTGCTGAAAAAGATAAAAATGTTGGTGTAATCATTTTATCTGGGGCAGGAGACAGAGCTTTTTGTGCAGGTGGAGATATGAACTGGGAAAGTTCAAAAGAATTTCAAGACCATGAATATGAATTTCATATCCACTTAACAAAATGTAGTAAACCAATTATTGCAAAAGTAGATGGGTATGCAATTGGAGGAGGAAACCATATGGCGTATTTCTGTGATTTAACAATTGCTAGTGAAAATTCTATTTTTGGACAAAACGGCCCAAGGGTTGGTTCACCAGCTGGTGGAGCAATCGTCGCTCATTCTGCAAATATTCTTGGACATAAAAGAGCAAGAGAAATGTGGATGACGTGCAAAAGGTACTCCGCAAAAGAGATGATGAATTGGGGATTAGTCAACTCTGTTGTAAAAAAAGAAAAATTAGACGAGGAAGTAAAAAAATATGGGGATGAAATATTAAAAGGAGCACCCACTTGTATAAAGATTTTAAAGGCTAGTTTTAGAAAACAGTTTGAAGAAATTTTAAAAATTACACAAAAAAGTATGGTAGATGAAATTGCCCCAGGATATTTTAAAACTGGCGAACAATCCGAAGGAGCTAAAGCTTTTTTAGAAAAAAGAAAGCCAGACTTTAAAAAATTTCGTTAATGAAAATTAAATCAATCAAAGCAATTACTTTGAGCATGCCATTTAGCCATGGCGGAAAGAAAGTAATTTTTCATGGAAAAGAATGGAAAAGTTTAGAATTTAACTTAATAAGATTAGAAACTGATAAAGGAATAGTGGGGTGGGGCGAAGCTTTTGGTTATACAAGTTGGAAAGCTGTTAAAATCGCTATTGATGATATGGTTGCTCCACTACTTATTGGTAAAGATATTAGCAATATACCCGAGCTTCTTTTAACACTTCAAAAATCTTTACATTTATTTGGAAGATATGGGATTACAATGTTTGCGATATCTGGTGTTGAAATAGCTTTGTGGGATGCACTTGGTAAAGAAAAAAATAAGCCTATTCACGAATTATTAGGAAAGAAAAATAAAGATAGTTTTAAAGCCTATTCAAGTCTTTTCAGATATGGTGATCCAAAAATAGTAAAGCAAAAATGCAGACAATCTATTGAAGATGGCTATCAGGCAATCAAGTTACATGAGATAGAAAATAGTTGTATCGAAGCAGGTAGAGAAGGAACTGGAAACTTTCCTTTGATGTTGGATACTAATTGTCCTTGGACCTATGAAGAAACTTTGTCAAAAAAAGATTTTCTCAAAAGCATGAAATTAACCTGGCTTGAGGAACCAATTTATCCTCCAGAAGATTATCAAACACTTGCAAAATTAAATAAGGAACTTGGAATACCAATAGCATGCGGGGAAAATGCGTGTACTGAATTTGAGTTTAAATCAATTTTACATCAAAAAGCTGCAACATTTATCCAACCATCAGTAATTAAAGTTGGCGGTATTTATGAAATGTTTAAAATTATCTCTCTTGCTGAAGAAAAAAATATTTCTGTAATGCCTCACACCGCTTACTTTGGGCCTGGATTTCTGGCCACTCTTCAACTCGCATCCTTAATGAAAAAAGAAACATATATAGAGAGATTTTATCTTGATATTGACCAAGAGTTTTATCCAGATTTTAAAAAGGCTAATAATGGTAAATATAAATTACCTTCCGGTCCTGGTTTGGGTATTGATCTCGAATATAATAGGTTAAGCAAATATGAAATATAGATCTGTTTTGTTTGTTCCAGGTCATGAAGAAAAAAAAATTCTAAAAGCGTATACTTTAAATGCTGATTTAATAGTTATTGATTTAGAGTCAACCGTACCAAATGATCAGAAAGAAAATGCCAAAAAAATCATTGAAGGCTGCGAGGTTGATAAAATTAAAACATATATAAGAATCGGTAAAAATGATGATTTAAATTTTGTAACCAAAAATAAATTTAAGGGAATTTTTTTACCTTTTACAGAAAGTAAAGAACAGTTATTAAATATCAATAAAATTTTAAAGTCTTTTGAAAAGATTAAAACAGATATTATTCCAATTATAGAGAGCGAAAAAGGTATAAAAAACTTAAAAGAAATTTCTGAATTTAAAGAGAGAGTTAAAGTGATTTCTTTTGGTTCGCATGATTTAGCTAAATCAATTAATCTAAAAGTTTCTGATGACGAAAAAGAAATACTAAATTATAGAAAACTTATAGTTTCAAATTCTCCAAATCCAATAGATACTTCATATCTCAATTTTAAAGATACAGTTGGGTTTGAGAAATCTTGTAATACAGCAAAAAGTTTAGGTTTTGCTGGCAAGGCCTGCATTCATCCTGGGCAAATCGAAATATCAAACAAAATTTTTTAATGAAAAGTAAAACAAAAATAGCTGTCGTTGGAATTGGATTAATGGGAAGTCAGCATTTAAAAGCTATTAACGATTCCAAAAAAGCAGTTTTACATTCAATCGTAGATATTAATGAAAAGTCGCGAGATCATGCAAAAAAATTTAAAGTACCTTTTTTCAAAAACTCTTCAGCATTAATAAAACACAACAAGCCAGATGCCGTTATTGTTGCAACTCCTAATCAATTTCATGAAAAACATACTATTAGTTTTTTAAATGCTAAAATTCCAGTTTTATTGGAAAAACCAATTTCAAGTAATATCGAAAAAGCAAAAAAAATAATTTCCTCATCAAAAAAAAATAAAACCAATCTATTAATTGGATATCATAGAAGACACAATTCAATTGCAAAGAAAGTAAAGAATAAAATTATTAAAGGAAAATTGGGAAAAATAGTTTCAGTTAATGTGATGTGCTGGTTATACAAAAACAAAGAATGGTTCAAAGAAAAATGGAGGATTAAAAAAGGTGGAGGACCACTCGGTATAAATCTCGTACATGATATTGATTTAATTTGTTATTTGTTAGGTCCAGTTGTTTATGTTCAGGCATTCTCATCAAACAAAATCCGAAAATACGAAGTTGAAGATACAGCGATTGTTAACTTTATTTTCAAGTCAGGTGCGTTAGGGACTTTAAGTGTTTCAGATACTATCGTTTCACCATGGAGTTACGAATTAACCGCCGGAGAAAATCCCGCATATCCTGTAACTAATCAGTCAGCTTATTATATTGGAGGCACCAAGAGCTCCATACAATTCCCAAATTATAAAGAGTGGTATAATAAAAGTGAGAGAAGTTGGTGGAAAAATATATATCACCAAGACTCAAGTACTAGAGATAGCAGATATACGCTAGTGAACCAAATCGATCATTTGTGCGATGTAGTTGAAGGGAAAGCAAAACCAAAAGTAACAGGAAACGATGGTTTACAATCTTTAAAAATTTTTGCAGCTATAATTAAAAGTTCAAAAACAGGAAAGAAAGTTAAAATTTAACTTTACCACCATCTATTTTAATAATTTTACCATTAGAATTTTTATCTTTGATTAGTTTATAGACTAAATTTGCTACTTCCTCTGGTTTGGTAGGTCTAGTAATTTTTGCTGCTTTAGATCTTTCTTTTAAAATTTGCGAAGTACTCTTTTTTGTTACTTTCGATTCAGCTTTTAATAATTTTTCAAGTCTACCAGTTAAAGTCATACCTGGATTAATTATGGAAACAGAAACTTTATCGATTTTTCCTTGTAACGCTAAACTTTTAGAGAAATGGTTTAAAGCTGCATTTACTGCACCACCTATCATAAATGTGCGTAATGGTTTTTCCCAAGCTCCTGCTCCTCCACCTATATTAATAATTTTTCCTTTGTTTTTTTTTAAAGTCGGCCAAAATATTCTTGATAATCTTAAAGCAGATTTAAATTTTAAATTGAACCCGTCATCCCACAATTTATCACTTAATTTATTAAAGTGACCACCTTTTGTTGCGCCTGCAACATTTATCAAAAAATTAATTGTTTTAACTTTATTATTTAAGCTTTTACATGCAGATAAGGATCTGAGATCTTTTGAAATTATTTTGGAGTATTTTGGAAAAGTTATATTTTTTTGAATTTTTTTTAAATTTTTTTTGGATCTCGCGACTAAAATTACTTTTATTTTAGCTTTATTTAATACTTTTGCAATCGATGCACCTATTCCTTGGCTGGCACCAGTTATTAGTGCAATTTTCATTAAACAAAATCTAAATTTATTTTTCCCAAGGTTCTAAAGTCAACTTTAAGTTTATCCCCCTTACTTACCTTAAATGGTTGTATGACTGAACCAGTCATAAAATAATCTCCCTTTTTAAAAGTCACAGGATTATCTTTAAATTCATTAATTATACATTTAATAGCTTCAATTGGCCCAGCTCTCTTTTCTCCTTTAAAAAAGGGCTCAGTTACTTTCTCATTTAAGTTTATTTCAACTTGAATAGAATCTAAATTTATTTTTTCAAGATTTTGTATTTTGTCTCCAATAACAATTGCTCCAGCTCCCCCGTTATCTGCAATATTCAAGTTCATCATCCCTACAGGATCTAAACCCTTTTTAGTGTCGGAGTGTACTCTTGTAGATACAAGCTCTAAAGCTATATAAGCCTCATAGTTTCCCTTTTTATTTTCTACCCCGGGCACCATTTTTGTATCCTCTAAAAATTTCAAACAAAATTCACATTCAAGAATACAATCCGGGACTTTACTATACTCTACTTTCTGCGGGTTCATTAAAACTGTTTCATCTATAATTTTTCCAATCATAGGACCATTGACTTTTGCCCCATCTTGTAAATTTTTTGAAACTAATCCTATTTTCCAGCCAACAGTTTTTTTCTTCAAAACAGCATGAAATTGCTTTTGAATGTTATGTGAATCTTCTCTATTTTTTGGCAGTTCTTCAGATTTAAGTTTAATCAAATCTCTTTTTATCCATGCATCTACTAATTTTTCTGCTAATGTGTTCATACCCTATAAGTAATCACATGAAACTAAATATTGAAAGTGAAAAATTTGATATCCCTTCTTTAGAAAAGGTAGCAGAGTCATTAAATATTGGCCTAAAGGAAAATTACAAAGATGTAAATGTACAAGTGGTTGATTGTCCAAACCTTAAACTTTGGGGTTGTCCTGCTGAAGGTATCTCTGGAAATGAGAAAATAATAGACGTAGGCGGAGAACCTTATATGCATGACCCAGAATTTTTAGGTACAGAATTTGATTATGAGGAAATCTCAAAAAAAATTGGTTCAGAAAAATCATACGCTCTAGGAGCCGGTTCAAGCGCAATGTCATGCATGGATGGGCATTGTGGGGAACTTACCATTAATGAAAATTTGATTACTTCCGATTCTAAATCTATTGTTGCTAGAGTTGATAAAAACAAAAAATGTATAGTTCAAAAATATTCTGCCAGAAAACATGGAGGTCTCTCAAATATTTATTTTTCTGATGGAAAAAAAGGCAAAGTGATTAAGATAAAAATTAATATTAGAATTGGCAAACAGGGTTCTTTACCCCAATCAATGAGATCTGCTTTAAGCAAATATTTAAAAATTTCAGAAAATAAACATGTGTCTTTGGCTGGGGTATTTAGAATTCTAAAAGGAAAAATAAAAAGCCATGTTCAACCCGATTATAAAGACATTAAAGTTGATTACTACGATCCAAAATTGATGAAATGTACTAAAGATTTTTTACAATTTTATGAACCCGTTGGTTCAGAGCTTCAGTGTTATTCTGTTTTATGGACAGGAGATCCATCGGGAGGAAAACTAAATTTGAGAGAGTCAGGTGAGCATACTCATTTTCATTCCTATAATAATGATAAGGATGCCGGCCATTATCACTTTGATGTAACTCCAAATGAAATTAAGTATGAGGGTTATTTTAATATTTCTAGAGAAGTGTATAGGGTCAACAATATTTATAAAGAATTAGCTAATAAGTCTATTGATTAGTTGGTTGCGGGGGAAGGATTTGAACCTTCGACCTTCAGGTTATGAGCCTGACGCACGTACCTTTCTGCCCATAAAATTATCACAACACATCAAAAAAGCTAGATAAAATTTTCAGATTTACTTAACGTTGTGTCAGGGATGTGTCAGTAGACATCGCAGAAAAAAACTGGGAAAATTGTGTCATGAAAAAGTATTATACTCTTGAAGAACGGAGAAAAGCAAATAGGGAAGCCCAAAGAAAATTTGCTAGAACACCTAAAGGGAAAAAACATATCTACGAAAAATTAAAAAAATGGACGAAAAAAAAGAGAGAGACAGATCCAGAATATTTTAAAAAATTCCAAAAAAATAGAAAAGGATATTTCAAAGAATATCACGCTAAATTACGTAGAGAAAATATAGAAAAAGTTAGAGAAAGTTCCAGAAAAGGTATAAAAAAATTCTATAAAAAAACAAAGGCAGTACCAAAATATATTATCCTAAGAGCTTTAAGAAATAGATTGGGTCAAGCTTTAAAAGCAATTAAAAAAGAGAAGAGTATTTCAACAACTAATTTACTAGGGTGTTCGATTAAAGAGTTTAAAAGATATATTGAATTAAAATTTAAAAACGGGATGAACTGGGAGAATTATGGAAAATGGCACTTAGACCATATTAAACCAGTAGCTAAGTTTGATTTAAATAATTTAGAAGAACAAAAGAAATGTTTTCACTACACAAATCTTCAACCTTTATGGGCTATTGAAAATATTAAGAAAGGTGCAAAATATTCATACTAAATGTGTCAGGCGTGTGTCAGGAAAACTTTCTTTACGTATCTTAAAATAAAAAAGTGTTGGTGTTGTTGGTTGCGGGGGAAGGATTTGAACCTTCGACCTTCAGGTTATGAGCCTGACGAGCTACCAGACTGCTCCACCCCGCGATAAAAATCATTTGGGTCTTTTTAAGTTTATGGCTTGTAATTTACCCCGTTCTTCTTTGATTTCAAATTGTATTTTTTGATTTTCTTTTAAAATTCTGAACTTTGATTTTTCTAGTGCAGAAACGTGTAAAAAAATATCTTTTTGGTTATCCTCATCAAGAGTAATAAAACCGTATCCTTTTTTTGAATTAAACCACTTAACCTTTCCTGAAGGCATAATATTCTCCTGTAATTTTGGGAGGCTATATTCTATTTCTTAGACGTTGAAATTTTTTAACTCTTTTAAGGTTTTCAAGTCGGATTCTTTTCTTTTTTTCAGAAGGTTTTTCATAATTACTTTTCATCTTTATAATTTTGAAAAAACCTTCTTTTTGAAGTTTTCTCTTAAGAACTCTTAAAGCTTGTTCTACGTTGTTATCTTTTACGTCTATTTTAATAAATCCTCCGTAATTTCAATGAGCTAGTTATCACGATGTACCAATATTGTCTATATATGATTTAATAAGGTCTTTTTGGAATTTTGCTTTCGAACTCTGATCTATATTTTTTTAATTTTTGACTAATCTTTGGATATTTGAGACTTAATATGGCAATAGCAAATAATGCTGAATTTTTAGCCCCAGCTTTTCCAATAGCTAAAGTAGCAACTGGAACTCCAGCAGGCATCTGCACAGTAGAATAAAGGCTATCCACACCATTTGTTACACTTGGCATTGGCACACCTAGAACAGGTATAGTTGTTAAAGCAGCCGTAACACCCGCCAAATGTGCCGCTCCTCCAGCTGCTGCAATAATTATTTCGTAATTTTTTTTTTCTGCTTCAGATATAAATCTCTCTAATCTTTTTGGAGTTCTGTGTGCAGATATTACTCTCACATCATGATTAATGCCAAATTCTTTGAAAATCTCACTGCAGTGCTCCATAACACCTTTCCAATCAGACTTACTACCCATAATTATACCTACTGTCGGATCTTTAATTGATTTCATTTGATGTTCCCTCTACTTTTGCTTCCTCTTGTTCTTTTAATTTTTTTTCTTTTTCTTTTAATTTTTTCTCTCTCTTTACTCTTCTATCAGCTTTTCCTATTGCTTTTTCAAATTGTAATTGACTGCATAAGCCTAATATTACCGGATCTTTAGCTGTTAAGTTTGAGAGATTCCAATAAGTCCTATTTCTGATTAAACCAACTGTTGATTTCGTACTGCCAACTATTTTAGCTATTTGTCCATCAGATAATTGTGGAAAATTTTTCACAAGCCACAAAACAGAGTCCGGCCTATCTTTTCTTTTTGATAAGGGAGTATATTTTGCTTTTTTTCTTTCTTTTGAAACAACAACTTCTTGATTTTTTTTAATTAGGTTTAGCGGTCTATTATGATCTTTAGAGCATACGTCAATCTCATCCCTAGTTAACTGTCCAGCCAAAATAGGATTATATGCCTTTATTCCTTTGGCAACATCACCATCAGCGATTCCCTTTACCTCAAGTTCATGAAGATTACAAAAATTTGCAATTTGTTTAAAACTTAAAGTAGTGTTTTCTACTAACCAAACAGCAGTAGCTTTTGGCATAAACGGAGCTTCAGACATAATTATTTTAATCCTTTTTTTTTCTAAGGTTTACAAATTTCTTATTATATTTACTTACTCTTCCTTTATCTAAAATTTTTTGACTTCCACCAGTCCATGCAGAGTGAGATTTTGGATCAATATCCAATTTTAATGTATCTCCTTCTTTACCCCATGTTGACATAGTTTCAAATTTAGAACCATCTGTCATGACAACATTAATTTTATGATAGTTTGGATGAATTTTTTTCTTCATTTTAAAGACTTTTATAATAATATTTTAAATTGCTCAATAATTTTCTACAACAAATCTTTCAATTCTTTATGGATTTTTGAGTTGGTTGCAATAATATCAATTTTTTCTTTACTAAAATCATCTCCTTTAACTGTATTTATAAAGCCACCTGACTCTTTTATTAAAATAATACCCGCTGCTATATCCCAATAGTTAATTTCTCTCTGCCAGTACCCGTCGTATCTGCCTGCTGCTACATAGGCAAGATCTAGAGCGGCACTTCCAGATTTTCTAATATGAGCATCCGTTTTCATCGAGATTTTTTTATATTCATCAATTATTGACTCTTTTTTTTTGCTTGCAGATTTTGGTCCCCCGGTAACCAAACAAGAACTTTTTAGATCTGATTTTTTTGATACTCTAATTCTAGAATTGTTCAGATATGCGCCCGAACCTTTATGAGCAGCAAAAGTCTCATTTTTTATCGGATCAAAAATCATACCTAAAACGACTTCTCCATTTTCTTCATAAGCTATTGAAATAGCAAAATGAGGAAGACCGTTAAGAAAATTAAATGTTCCGTCTATAGGATCAATAATCCATCTTTTATTTTTATTTTTTCCCTCTATTATTCCAGCTTCCTCACTTAATATTGAGTAATCTGATTTTTCTAATTCAGATATAATTGTTTTTTCTACACGTTTGTCCGAAGCTGTTACAAAGTCTCCTGGTCCTTTTTCTGACACTTGAAGTTTTTCAATTTCTCCAAAGTCCCTAATCAAGATTTTAGAAGCTTTTGTGCATGCTCTCTGAATTAAATTAAATTGAGGAGAATTTATTTTCATTAATTTATTTTTTTTACGTATTCTAATGTTCTTGTATCTAATATTATTTTATTACCTTCTTCTACAAATGGAGGGACCATAATATCTAAACCATTTTTAAGTTTAGCAGTCTTATAAGATGAGGCAGCAGTTTGTCCTTTAACAACACCTTCTGTGCTTTCAATTTCACACTCAATATTTGTAGGCAAATCTATTGATAGAGGTTTTTCGTCAAGAAATGAAATTATTACTTTTAAATTTTCAGTTAAAAGTTTTAATTTTTCTCCTAACAATTCTTTTTTAAGAGAAATTTGCTCAAAGTTTTCTGGATCCATAAAAAAACATCCTGCATCATCAGAATATAAAAAATTAAATTCTTTTTCTTCCAGCTGAGCTCTTTCAACACTTTCACTAGATCTAAATCTTTGATTTAGCTTTGTTCCTTTTGTAAGGCTTTTTAATTCTACTTGATTAAAAGCTCCACCTTTTCCAGGTTTAACATGCTGAGTTTTAAGAACAGTCCAGTGATCATTGTTAAGTTCAATTATCATACCGGGTTTGATTTCATTTCCTTGTATTTTCATATTTATCAATCTCTCTTATAGCTTTTTTTGGCTTCAAGCGTGGGTTATTCCAAATATAACTTGATAATGCAAGATAATTTACTCCTAATCTCAACAAACTTTTATAATTTTTATTATCAATTCCGCCAATAGCAACAATAGGTAAATTTGTTCTTTTTTTTGTCCACTTGATTAAATCTTTTTTAGCTTTTTTGGCTTTCGGTTTCAATTTAGATTTAAAAAATGAACCTATAGCAATATAGTTTGGTTTTTCTTTTATCGCTTGAGAAATTAATTTTTTTGAACCGTGACATGTTATTCCTATAATTTTATTTTTTTTTAATAATCTTCTAGCATTTTTTATTGAACCGTCAGACTGTCCCAAGTGACATCCATCAGCATTAATTTTTTTTGCCAATAATGGTAAGTCATTAATTATAAGGTTAACTCTGTGTTTTTTAGTTAAAATTTTAACTTTTCTTGCAATCTTAATGATCTTTGAATTTGAATATTTTTTAATTCTTAATTGAAAGTATTTTACTTTTCCTGAAGAGAGAACATCATCTAAATTTTTATAGAAGCTTTGACTAAGTACTTTTGGTGATATTAGATATAAAAATCTTCTCAATTTCAGGCCGCAAAATTTTGCTCAAGCTTTTCATCCCATTTCGCTTCAGTAGAAGCGCTATTCATTTTAGCTCTATGATCAAAAACTTTTTGAATTTTAGCCGTATCCGTCATAGATTTTGCCCAGGTTTTTAGAGCTGACTGCTGAAGGGCTCTTCCGTAAGAAAATGTAAAATTAAAAGAGGTATCGTTAATTTTGTTAATCTCATTTAAATTTTTTGTCGCTTCCACCTCACTTTGTCCCCCTGACAAAAAAGCAACTCCAGGTACCTCTGATGGCATATTTTTTTTAAGGCATTCTAAAGTTTTTTTCGCTATTTCTTCTGTAGAAGCTTTTTGTTTACAATTTTTTCCCGGAAGTATCATATTTGGTTTAAGAACTGTACCTTTTAGATTAACACTGTGTATTGTCAATTCCTTATAACATTCAGCTAAAATTTTGCTGGTAACATCATAACATTTATCAATTGAATGGTCTCCATCCATCAAAAGCTCTGGTTCAACTATCGGAACCATTTTCGCTTCTTGTACTATTGCGGCGTATCTCGCTAAAGCATGCGCGTTGGATTTTATACATTTTTCGGTTGGATTTTTTGATGATATAGAATAGACAGCACGCCATTTAGCAAATCTTGCACCTAACTTATAGTATTCTTCCATTCTTTCTCTTAAACCATCTAAACCTTCAGTGACTTTTTCTTGCTCAGACCCAGCTAAAGGCTTTGCTCCTTTATCAACTTTAATTCCTGGAATAGAACCACTTTTTTTAATTAAGTCTGGGATAGGCACACCATTACTCGAAGTTTGTCTCAGAGTTTCATCAAACAATATAACTCCACTTATAGATGTTTTCATAGAATTTGATGAGAAAAGGGTTTCTCTAAAATGAAGTCGGTTTTTTTCAGTGCATTCTACGTTTACGCTTTTTAGTCTCTTTTCCATTGTACCTGTACTCTCGTCAGCAGCGAGTATTCCCTTGCCTTTTGCAACCATTAGCTTTGCTATTTCTTCAATATTCATAAATTTCAATTATTTTTTAATACTTTTATACCAGGCAGCTCTTTTCCTTCAAGGGATTCTAGAAAAGCACCGCCAGCTGTTGATAAATAGGTATAAACCTTTCCCAATCCAGTATTTTTAATTGCAGCAACAGTGTCCCCACCACCAACAATTGATATTAATGACTTTGCCTTTGTATTTTGAGCGATTTTTTTTGCTATTGATAAAGTACCGATTGAGAAATTTTTATTCTCATAATATCCAGCAGGCCCATTCCAAAAAACTGTGTTTGATTGGTCTATAGTTATATTTATCAAATCAATTGTTTTTTTTCCAATATCCAAAATGATATCATCATTTTCTAAATCTTTAAGAGATTTATAAACTAACTTTCCATTAAAATTATTAGAAGTATTACAATCTATAGGAACTATAATTTTACATTTATTTTCTTTAGCCAAAACGGTTATATTTTTTACAATATCTTCTGCACCTTTTTCAATAAGAGAGGACCTAACATTTATACCTTTAAATTTAAGAAAATTATTTGCCATAGCACCTACAATTATAAGGTTGTCGGCATTTTTTAATAAACTTGATAATATATTTATTTTAGTTGATATCTTCGATCCACCAATAATACAAGTAACGGGATTTTTTTTATTTTTAGTAATTAAATTAATTGAATGAATCTCTTTTTCCAGTATGGGTCCTCCGTAGCTATCAATAAATTTAGTTATTTTATGCATAGAAGCCTGTTTTCTATGTGAGCAAGAAAAAGCTTCATTTATATAAATGTCCCCAAGTTTTGATAGATTCTTTGCAAAAGTTTCATCATCACTTTCTTCCTCTTTAAAAAATCGAATATTTTCAAATAACAAAACTTCACCAGGACTCAATTTTTTTGATGAGTCTACAGCTTTAGAATCAATATTTTCCTTATAAAAATAAACATTTCCAATCAATTTTTTTTTCAAAAATTTAAATATTGGTTCTAATGATAATTCTGGAACAACTTTACCCTTAGGTCTACCAAGGTGCGATATTAAAATAATTTTAGCCTTATTTTCTATTAATTGATTTATAAATGGCTCAATAACTTTAATTCTTGTATCGTCAACTATTTCTGAATTTTTGATTGGAACGTTAAGATCTAGTCTCACAATAATACGCTTTCCTTTAATAGGAATATCTTTAGAAAAAATTTTTAAATCAGACATTTGTCCAATTATTTTTTAACATTTGCCTCTACTTGTTTGACTATTTCATCACTAGTTAAATTAAATAATTTATAAATTTCTTTAAAAGGAGCGCTTTTCCCAAATGTTGATAAACCAAGAGTAACACCTTTTTTTCCAACTACGCTTTTCCATCCCGATTGACTTGAGGCCTCGATTGAAATTTTAAACGTTTCTTTTCCAAGAATTTCGTCTTTGTAACTTTCATTTTGATTTTGAAATAGATCGTAACAAGGTACTGATATGACTTTTGAGTTTATATTTAAACTTTTAAGTTTGTCTTGAGCCTCTAAAGCAATTTCTACTTCTGAGCCCGAAGCAATTAAAGATACGAACACTTCGTCTGCTGTTTGTTTTAAAACGTAAGCACCTTTCGAGCACATATTTTCTCCAGAATTATGCTCACTAATATAGGGTAATTTTTGTCTAGACAAAACTATAGCACTTGGATTGTTTTTACTCTTTAAAGCTATCTCCCAGCATTCAATGGTTTCGTTTATATCAGCCGGTCTAAATATATTTAAATTTGGTATTGCCCTTAAGTGTTCTAATTGTTCTATTGGTTGGTGAGTAGGGCCGTCCTCTCCTAATCCAATAGAGTCATGTGAAAAAATATAAATTACTCTTAATTTCATAAGTGCAGATAATCTCATAGAAGGCTTCAAATAATCTGAAAAAATTAAGAAAGTTCCACCAAATGGAATCAGGCCACCATATAAGGCAAGACCATTCATGATGCCAGCCATTGCGTGCTCTCTTACACCATAGTGAATATAATTTCCTGAAAAATTTTTAGAATTAATAACTTTCGAGTTTTCAGTTTTTGTATTATTTGATCCGCTTAAGTCTGCGGAACCACCAATTAATTCAGGTAAAATATGTGACACAAAATTTATAACTGATGAAGAGCATTGTCTTGTTGCCATTTTTGGTTTTGATTGAAAGAATTTTAATTTTTCGTCGCCCAAAATTTTATCTAAATCTAATGGTAATTCTCCAGACATTAATCTTTTATATTCCTCTTTAATTTTATCATTTTTTTTATCTAAAATTTGTTTCCACTTTTTTTCCAAAGCTTCTCCTTTACTTCCTATTTCTCTCCATGAATTCATTATTTTATCTGGAACTATAAACGGTTCATATTTCCATTTGAGTTTTTTTCTTACTATTTTAATTTCGTCCTCTCCTAAAGGTGCTCCATGCACAGATGCTTTTCCTGATTTATTTGGAGAACCAAACCCGATTATAGTTTTGCATGAAATAATTGATGGTTTATTTGATTTATTGGCCTTCTTTATCGCATTAAAAATTTGCTTGTAATTATGTCCATTAATTTCCTGAAACGACCATCCATAACTTTCAAATCTTTTTTTATAATTATCAGATACACTTAAAGAAGTTGAGCCATCTATTGAAATTTTATTGTTATCAAAAAAAACAATTAAATTTTTAAGATTTAGGTGACCAGCTAAACTCATTGCCTCATGACTAATGCCCTCCATTAAATCACCATCACTTGCAATGACATAAGTTTTGTTACTAAATAAATCGGAGCCAAATTTCTTCTTAAGTATTTCTTGTGCAATTGCCATACCTACAGAGTTAGCTAGGCCCTGACCCAAAGGTCCAGTTGTAGTTTCTATCCCAGAGCCTTTTTCATACTCTGGATGTCCAGCACATATTGAATTTAGTTGCCTAAAATTTTTTATATCTTCAATTTTTATTTTTTCATATCCAGTAAGATATAACAAAGAATACAAAAGCATCGAACCATGACCGGCTGACAAAACAAATCTATCTCTATTGATCCAATCTGGATTTTTTGGATTAAACTGCAAGTAGTATTTAAATAGTACTGTGGCAACATCAGCCATACCCATCGGCATGCCAGGATGTCCAGAATTTGCTTTCTGCACAGCATCAATTGACAGGAATCTTATTGCGCTTGATAAATCTTTTAATTTTGGATCCACTTTAAAATTACCTATATAGACTTCAATCCACGATATCAATAATATGATATAAACAATTAGTATGGAAACTTTAAATACTAAAGAAAAAAGACTTGAAAATGTTTTAGAGAAACTTAAAAATTTAAGTGATCTGCCCAGTATAAACACGGAGGAATTAGATCAGATTTATGCAGAAAAGAATCAATTACAAAGCGAAAAAATAGAGGTTGAAAAAAAATATAATGATTTACTTCTTAAATACGGAGAATTAAAAAATAAGGTAAAAAAAATGGAGGAGGAACAAGAGAAAAATAAAAAATTACAACGACAATTTAACCAAGATATAGACGAATTAGGGGAAGAAACAAATTCTTTAGTAGAGGAAATAGAAAAATGGCAAATATAAACATAAAATTTAATAACAAAGACTACTTGTTGTCATGTGATGATGGCCAGGAAGAAGATTTAAAGAATTTAACAAAGTTTTTAGACAAAAAATATTCCGACCTCAAAGACAAGCTCGGCAACATTGGAGAAAATAAACTTCTTCTTATAACATCGATTCAGGTAATTGATGAATACTTTGATTTGAAAAAAAGAGTTAATTTACAGAAGGGGAATTTTGAAAATTTATCAAAAAAATTTAAGGAAATGAAAACTTTGATAGTGGATTATAAGGAAGGAAAAGAAACAGAAATATCTAAACTCAATACTGAGTTAGATAAATTCAAAAAAATGGTCGAAGAAAGTCAATTAGTATACGAGTCAATGCTTGATAAGACCACAAAATCATTAGAAGAGATAATCAAAAATACTGAGTCTAGTTCTAAGGTTCAGTAAATGTTTTCAAAAGAAAAAGTAAGAAAAAAATTTATTCTTATTAGAAAAAGAAAATATTTTTTGCCTAAAAAAATTTTTTTTAAGCCACTAATTAATTTAATAAATAAAAAAAAAAGAAAAAAAATCGCTTTATACTACCCATCTAATTATGAATTTGATACGAATAAGTTGTTTGAGCTCTTAAAATTTAGAAAAAATTTGTCAACTTTGTTACCTATAATATCATCTAAAAATTCGATGAAATTTATAAAATGGAAATTATCGGAACCTTTAAAAGTAAATAAATATGGTTTTTTAGAACCTGCAATAATCAAAAAAAATTCAAATCCAGATTTAATTTTAGTCCCAGTTGTAGCTTATGATAAGTTTTACAATCGATTAGGATACGGAAAGGGCTACTATGATAGATTTTTGGGAAAATATCTTAAAAAAAGAAGAAACATTCTTACTATTGGTCTTGCTTTTTCCTTTCAAAAATATAAAAAAATTCCATCTTCAAAGCATGATGTAAAGTTAGATTATATTTTAACAGAGAAAGGTATTTTTTAGTTTAGAATGAATATATTAGTTTTAGGAGATGTTTTTGGACCTTCTGGTGTAACGGCTATAAAAGAAAACCTGCCAAAAATTATAAAAGAAAAAAAAATAGACTTTGTTGTTACGAACGGGGAAAATGCAGCAGAGGGAGGAGTTGGTATAACTAAAGAAAATACAGATGATTTTTTTTAAAGCAGGAACAGACGTTATCACATCCGGCAATCATATTTGGGATGAAAAAGAGACAATGGAATTTATCACAAAAGAAAAAAGACTTTTGAGACCTCAAAACTTAATACAACCATCTCCTGGTGAAGGATTTGGAATTTTTCAATCTAAAAATAATAAAAAAGTAGCTGTTATAAATTTAATGGGCAATGTTTTTATGAAAAAGTGCGACGATGTATTTCAGGCAGCAAAAAAATTTATTGAAGAAGTCAAATTAAAAAAAGACGCTGATTTTATAGTTGTCGATATGCACGGTGAAATAACTAGCGAGAAGATGGCAATAGGACATTTATTTGATGGAAAAGTTACAGCGGTTGTAGGAACACATACTCATGTTCCCACTTCTGATTATAAAATAATGGACAAAGGAACAGCATATCAAACTGATCTAGGTATGTGTGGAGATTACAATTCTGTAATAGGAATGAACAAAGATAATTCTTTGAAAAAATTTTTAAAAGACAATTCAGCTAGAAGACACTTCCCAGCCACTGGAGAGGCAACAATTTCTGGATTAATAGTGACTGCGGATGATACCACTGGCTTGGCTCAAAAGGTTCAGCCGATTATTATGGGCGGATCTTTACAAAGGAGATCGTGATAAATGGCTGGACATTCGCATTGGGCTGGAATTAAACACAAAAAAGGAAGACAAGATAAATTAAGATCAAAAATTTTTTCGAAAATTTCCAGAGAAATCACGGTTGCTGCCAAATTAGGATCAAAAGATCCAGACACAAACCACAGATTAAGAGCAGCAATTGAGTCTGCAAAAGAGGCAAATATGCCTAAAGATAATATTAATAGAGCAATAAGAAAATCCGAAATAAATAAAAATGAAAATTTTGAAAGTTTAAGATACGAGGGTTTCGGTCCAAAAAATATTGCACTTATAATTGAAGCTTTAACTGATAATAAAAATAGAACAGCTACAAAAATAAGAACAGCCTTACAAAAGTTTGGTGGAAATCTTGGTAGTTCAGGATCAACAACTCATTTTTTTGATAATTGTGGAATTATACAAATCTCGAGAAAAAATATTTCAGAAGAACAAGCTCTAGATTTTGCAGCAAAAGTAGGGGCAAGTGACTGTTTTAGCTATCAAGACTTTCATGAAATAATTACAAATAAGGAAGATTTTTACAAAGTTAAAACCGAAGCTGAAAAATTAGTAAAAAATTTGAATTATTCAGATATAGAGTGGAGACCTAAGAGTGTATTAAACTTAAATAGTGAAGAAAAACAGCAATTAGAAAACATCCTCGAATTACTAGATGACGAGGACGATGTTCAAAAGGTCTTTCATAATTGTAAATTTGCTGAGGGATTTTAGATGAGAATAATTGGGATAGATCCAGGATTAAGCGGTGGAATCGCTGTTCTTGATGATTTAAAAATTTTTGATTTATTTGATATGCCAATTATGCCGGAAGGTAAAAAAAATAAAAATCAATTAAACAGCGCCATGCTAGTAAATATAATTAAAAACCATATCGTGATTGGACAAACTTTTGTAATAGTGGAACAGGTAAGTGCAATGCCTGGTCAAGGCGTTACAAGCATGTTTAATTTTGGACAAACTTTTGGGTCTATTAAGGGTATATGTGCAGCATTAAATTTACCTATTTTTTACGTAAGACCAAACAAGTGGAAAAAACATTTTGAGCTTATAAATTCCTCTAAAGATGCAAGCAGAACAAAAGTAATAGAGATGTATCCTTCTATAACTACTAGATTAAGCAAGAAGAAGGACGTTAACAAAGCTGATGCTGTTTTGATTGCAAGATATTTCAGAGACTGTCGCGCTAAGTTTAACGAGTAAATTTATCCAAAATTAGTAAATTTATGTGCCAAATTGATGACACATTCTCCACGTAATCATCCACAATGGAACAAGAAATCGCAACTCAAGTAGTTGGTCTGGGCGGTGCAAACGATTTTTCACTTTGGCAACTTTTTTTAAGAGCCGACTTTGTAGTAAAGGCAGTTATATTACTTCTAATAGCAAGCTCTATTTTTTCATGGACATTGATATTTGATAAAGCAAGATTATTTAGAAGAATAGATTTAACAACCAAGTCCTTCGAAGATAAATTTTGGAAATCAAAATCAGCTGAAGCTTTTTATAAAAATCTTCCAAACAAAACAAATGATCCATTAACAATTATTTTTCAGTCGGCTATGTCAGAATTAATTAAAACTAAATCCAAATCTTCAGCAGTTCAAAGCGCAAGAGTGGAAAGAGTCCTTGAAGTTTCTATAGACACACAAATGAAGAGTGTGGAGAAAAATTTTACTTATCTTGCTACAATTGGATCTACCGCACCATTTGTAGGTTTGTTTGGCACCGTATGGGGCATCATGAATTCTTTTCAATCCATAGCTATTTCTAGAAACACTAGTTTAGCAATTGTAGCACCTGGAATTGCCGAAGCTTTATTTGCTACTGCTCTTGGGTTATTAGCTGCGATACCAGCAGTAATAGCTTACAATAAATTTAATAATGACTCACAAAGATATTTTGCAAGAGTAGATAATTTTTCTAAAAGATTTTTATCAATAATATAATCATTATGGCATTTATCATGAACCGCTCAAAAAAAGAACCAATGAGCGAAATCAATGTAACTCCATTTGTAGACGTGATGCTTGTGCTTTTGATTATATTTATGGTCACGGCACCATTGTTAACAGTTGGAGTTCAAGTTGATTTACCCGAGTCCGCCGCAGATTCTCTGCCTGATGATCAAGAGCCATTGACTATTACAATAAATTCTAAAGGTGAAATATTTATTCAAGAACATCAAGTAACTTTTAAAAAAATAGTTCCTAAATTGTTAGCAATAGCAAAAAATAGAACTGATACTAGAATTTATGTTAGAGGAGACAAGACAATAAATTATGGGAGAGTTTTAGAGGTTATGGGAAGGTTATCAGGAGCTGGATTTTCTAAAGTTGCCTTGATATCTGAGCCATATAAAAATTAATGTTTTATGAGCAGGGGTTTATTATTTTCTTTTCTTTTTCATGCTTTTGTTATTTCTATTACAGCTATAACTCTACCTTTTATGATGCGGGAACCAATTGATTTGCCTCCCATAGTTTCAGTAGAGCTGATTGAGATCAAAGATAAAACATTTATTCCATACGCACCAAAAGCCAGAAAAATAATTGAGAAGGTAAAAGAGGAGAAAAAAAGAGTTGTTTCAGAGCAAGCTCCTCCATCTGCAAAAGCCAAAGAAAAGCCTGATAGAATTCCATTACCAGATGATAAAAAAGAGAAAAAACAATTAGTAAAGAAAAAACAAAATCCGGAAGAAATTAAACCTCAGATTAGACAATCTTCAGAATTTGAAAAGGAAGAGTTATTTGATACCAACGAAATTGCAGCTTTAATTGATAAGGCCAAAGAAGAACAAGCTGAGACACAGAGGAAAAAGGAGAAGTTAACTCAAAGCAACGTAAAAACTTCTTTTGCTCAGAGTTTATCTTTATCGGAAGAGGATGCTTTAAGAGCACAAATTTTTGGTTGTTGGAGTGTTCCCCTGGGCTTACCATATGATAAAAATTTACTTGTAAGAATTAAACTTAAATTGAAACCTGACGGAAGAATACTTAAATCTGAAATTTTAGATCATGCAAGAATGAATACACCTGGTCAAAGTTTCTATAAAATTTTAGCAGAAAGTGCGCTTAGGGCTGTAAGGATATGCCAACCATTAAAAGTCCCCCCAACAGGTTATGAAAGATGGAAAGAATTACAATTAAATTTTGATCCTACAGAGATGTTGAAAGGATAAAATTATGAAAAAAATAATTATAATATTATTGTTTTTTTTTGTTAGTTTTGGAAATGCAAACAGCTTAATAAAAGTTGATATAACAAGGGGTAATCTTGACCCTTTACCGATTGCGGTATCACCTTTACATATTGATACTAAATCAGAAAACCTCGAATCTTTAAAAAAGGAAAAATTGGGGGAGTCAATTTCAAAGATTATAGAAAATAATTTCAGGGGTACTGGATTATTTAATCCATTAAAAAAAGATGCATTTGTACAAAAACCGGATATAGCTCATATTAAACCAAGGTTCGAAGATTGGAGGCTTATCAAGGCTCAAGCTTTAGTAACAGGTAAAATATTAGTTAAAGATGAAAAATTAAAAGTTGAATTCAGATTATGGGACTTAACAGCCTCAAAAGAAATGGTAGCTCTTTCTTTTACAACTACACCATCAAATTGGCGGAGAGTTGCTCATATTATTTCGGATAAAATTTATGAAAGATTAACTGGTGAAACTGGTTATTTTGATACAAGGATAATATATGTTTCTGAAACTGGGCCCAAAGATCAACGTGTTAAAAAATTGGCTATTATGGATCAAGATGGTAACGGCACAAAATATCTTACTCTTGGAAATGAATTAGTTTTAACCCCAAGGTTTAATCCAACAAATCAGCTCGTTACTTACATGTCTTATTTTAAAAACATGCCAAGAGTTTATCTTTTAGATATCGAAACTGGAATTCAGGAAGTAGTAGGGAATTTTCCTGGCATGACTTTTGCTCCAAGATTTTCTCCGGATGGAAAAAAAATTATAATGAGTTTTGCAAAAGATGGTAATTCAGATATTTATTCTATGGATTTAGAAACCAGAGAGGTAGAAAAAATAACAGACCATTCTGCAATTGATACTTCGCCGTCCTACTCACCAGATGGCAAATATATTAGCTTTAATTCTGACAGAAGTGGTATTCAACAAATTTATGTTATGAGAAGTGACGGAACCCAGGTTAAAAGAATAACTTTTGGCAAAGGTCTTTATGGTACACCTGTTTGGTCACCAAGAGGAGATTTAATTGCATTTACAAAAGTTAGAAAGGGAAGATTTTATATTGGGGTTATGAGATCCGACGGAACCGGTGAAAGACTGTTAACAGAAAATTACTATCAAGAGGCACCTTCTTGGTCTCCCAATGGAAGAGTATTAATCTTTTACAGAGAAACAAAAACAGATAGTAAAGGAAAAGGTTTTTCAGCTAAACTTTGGTCAATAGATATAACGGGATATAACGAAAGGATGATTAAAACTGAAACTGATGCCTCCGACCCATCCTGGTCCACATTACTTTCAAAATAATGGATTTTTAGTACAATTTATACTTGCAAGATTCGATTAAATTTGGAATATTACGACAACCTTAAATATATTTAGGAGATGAAAATGAAGTTTAATAGTGCACTAAGAAATTTAGTTTTGGTTCTTTTTAGTACTTTACTTATCTCTGCATGTTCTACTGCTAAAAAAGCAAAAGTAGATACTTCAGACGATGTGTATACTGGTACTGAGACAGTTGAGTATTTAGCAAAAGGTGTTCCTGATAGAGTTTTTTTTGCAACAAACAAATCAAGCTTAACTACTAGATCTCGTGATACTTTAAGAAAACAGGCAACTTTCTTAAGAAAAAATAAAGATGTAACTGTTACAATTGAAGGCCATGCGGATGAAAGAGGAACTAGAGAATATAACTTAGCTTTAGGTGAAAGAAGAGCAAATGCTGCAAAAGATTATTTAATGACTTACGGTGTTTCTGGAAAAAGAATGACTGTAATAAGTTATGGTAAAGAAAAACCAGTTAATCCTGCTTCAACTCCTTTAGCGTGGTCTCAAAATAGAAGATCTGTTACAATAAAAACTAATTAAAAAGTTTTTGGTATTGAAAGACCTTGTTATTACTTAATAATAACAAGGTCTTTTTTTTGCCATTTTGTGTAAATAAAAGTTGCCTTATGATTCTAAACAAAACTAATTATTCGGTAAAATCTTTTTTAGTTATTATTCTTTTGTTATTTTTTTCAAACATTATTAACGCTCAAGAAAATGAAGAATTAAAAAAAATCCAGTTAAAAATCGAAAACATAAACAAAGATCTCAAAACTCTTGAAAATGCATTTTATAAAACTTCAGAAATTAAACCATCAACGACTTCATCTAATTCATTAAATGAGGATATTCTAACAAGACACCTTCTCAAACTAAATGAAATTGAGGAGCAATTCCGAGAAGTCACAAATAAATATGAAGAAATTAATTTTAAAATAGATAAACTTTCAAATAGAATTACTAAAATTCAATCAGATAATCAAATGAGATTTAACGATCTTGAAAACGTAAATGTAACTTCTCAAGCTCCAGCTAAAGAAAAAAGACTTCCAGGTACAGATTTGCCTCAGGATCTAGGCAGAGTGTCCGAAAGCGATTTTGATAAAACAAAAGAAGTTCAAAAAACACAGTCTGTGGAAACCGCTGGGTTAGTTATAACAGAAAAAGCAGCAAACAGAGAAACACTTCTTCCAGACAATAAGTCACCCAAAGAGCAATATGACTTTGCAGTGAGTTTTATAAAAGTTGGTGATTATGAAACCGCAGAATTTGCGCTGAAGGAATTTATTGATAAAAACAAAAGCAATGATCTCGCAGGGAGTGCACAATATTGGTATGGAGAAACATTTAGAATCAGACAACTTTACCAAGACGCTGCTGCAGCATATTTAGATGGATATCAAAATTATCCGAAAAGCAAAAAAGCACCTATTAATTTATTAAAACTAGGTACAACACTTGTTCAGCTTGGTGAGAAAGACCAAGGTTGTTTAATGATAAAAGGCGTAAAAAAAGAATATCCAAAAGCCAGCAAGTCTGTGTTACAAAAAGCTGAATATGAAAAGAAAAAATTTAAATGCAGCAAAGCTTAAAGATTTTATAACTCACGATCCAAGAATATTACCAATATATCTCAGATTAAAATCAGTTTTATCTAAAAACAAAATAAAAGATTCTTTTTTAGTAGCAGTTTCAGGGGGGCCGGATAGTATGGCTCTTTCTTTTTTATCCCAGCAATTGGTTAATGAAAAAAAACGTAGAATTTACTTTGTTTTAGTTGATCACGGTATAAGGAAAAATTCTAATAAAGAGGCAACAAAAACTAGGAAATTGTTAAAAAAAATAGGCATCGACCTCAAAGTTATTTTAAATAAAAAAAAAATTAACTCCAACATACAAAAAAATGCTAGAGATTTAAGATATAATCTTTTAATTAAATTCTGTAAAAAAAATAAAATCAAATCTATTCTAACAGCACATCATAAGGATGATCAGATTGAAACATTTTTAATTAGACTTTCAAGAGGAAGCGGAGTAGAGGGATTGTCGTCTATGAGCCAGTCTACAAAATTAAAGCATGGAATTAAATTAGTGAGGCCATTTTTGGAATTTAAAAAAGATGAACTTAAATATATTTCTAAAAAAGTCTTTAAAGAAACAATAGAAGACCCAAGTAATGAAAATAAAAAATTTTTAAGGACAAATATAAGGGAGCTCATAAGATTACTGGAAAACAAAGGTTTAAATTTTGATCAAATTATTCGCTCAATCCAAAATATTTCATCAACAAAAGAAGCTATCAATTTTTATGTTAATCGCTCTTTAAGTCAATTTGTAAAATTTAAGAAAAGAGAAACTATTATTGACTTAAAAATGTTCAAAAAAGAACCCAAAGAAGTTAAGTTTAAAATTATTAATAAAATTGTTAAAAATAGAACTTTATCTTATTATCCACCCAGATCTCAAAAGGTTTTAAATTTAATTAGTCGATTTGAGTCAAAAAATCCGAAAAAGTGTACTTTAGGAGGATGTATTTTTGAGAGAAGGAAAAATTTGTTGCATGTGACAAGAGAATTTTAAAAATTCACGTAAATATGCTATATTTAGTTAAATTAAACGATAAATTGTACTTTAATGATACTTGTTAAATTTAAAAAAATGCCTATTTATTTAGTATGAACTTTAGAAATTTATTAATGTGGGGTTTAATAGTCCTTTTATCTGTTGGACTATTTAACATATTTCAAAATCCAAACAAAGTAGACGCGCAAGCTAATCAAATTGCCTTTTCTAAATTTTTAAAGGAAGTCGATGATGGAAGAGTGGTAGAGGTTAAGATACAAGGTAGTAATATAACGGGTGTACTATCTGATGGTTCTAATTTTAAAACTTACTCTCCTAATTATCCTGGTTTGGTTGAAAAACTTTCAGATAAAAATGTAAGCATTATTGCCTCTCCTGTAGAAGATAAAATGCCTTCTCTATTAGGAGTGCTCCTGTCATGGTTTCCAATGTTACTTCTCATAGGTGTTTGGATATTTTTTATGCGCCAGATGCAAGGCGGTAGAGGCGGCGCCATGGGTTTTGGTAGATCAAAAGCTAAATTGTTAACAGAGGCACAAGGTAAAGTTACTTTTAATGATGTAGCCGGGATCGAAGAAGCAAAAGAGGAAGTTGAAGAAATAGTAGAATTTTTAAAAGATCCAAGAAAGTTTAGAAGACTTGGAGGAAAAATACCAAAAGGTGCATTGCTTATTGGGCCACCAGGAACAGGGAAAACACTTTTAGCAAAAGCGATTGCTGGAGAAGCAAATGTTCCTTTTTTTACAATATCGGGTTCAGATTTCGTCGAAATGTTTGTTGGAGTTGGGGCCTCTAGAGTAAGAGATATGTTTGAGCAAGGAAAAAAACACGCTCCATGTATAATTTTTATTGATGAAATAGATGCAGTTGGAAGAAGTAGAGGCGCAGGTCTAGGCGGAGGTAATGATGAAAGAGAACAAACTCTTAATCAGTTATTAGTTGAAATGGATGGTTTTGATACAAACGAGGGAATAATTCTTATAGCAGCTACAAATAGACCGGATGTTTTAGACCCAGCTCTTTTAAGACCAGGAAGATTTGACAGACAGGTAGTTGTACCAAATCCTGATATTCTTGGAAGAGAAGCAATTTTGAAGGTTCACATTAAAAAAGTTAATACAGGACCAGATGTAAAACTCAGAACTATTGCGAGAGGTACGCCAGGTTTTTCAGGTGCAGATCTAGCAAATTTAATCAACGAGTCAGCATTATTAGCTGCCAGAAAAAATAAAAGAGTTGTAACTATGTCTGACGTAGAAGAGGCTAAAGATAAAGTAATGATGGGTGCAGAAAGAAGATCTATGGTAATGACAGAAGAAGAGAAGAAATTGACAGCATACCACGAAGGGGGCCATGCTATAGTTGCACTTAATGAAAAAGTATCTGACCCTATTCACAAAGCAACAATTATACCAAGAGGAAGGGCATTAGGCATGGTTATGAGATTGCCTGAAAGAGATCAATTGTCAGTAACAAGAGAAAAAATGTATTCCGATATCGCTGTTGCTATGGGCGGAAGGATTGCTGAAGAAATAATTTTTGGTTATGAAAAAATAACATCTGGTGCTTCGTCAGATATTGATATGGCCACAAAAATGGCAAAAAATATGGTAACGAGATATGGTATGAGCAAAGATTTGGGTACCGTAGCTTATGGAGAAAACGAAGATGAGGTATTTCTAGGTAGATCAATTACTAGACAACAAAATATGTCAGAAGAAACTGCAAAAAAAGTAGACACCGAAGTTAAAAAAATAGTTGATGCAGGTTATGAAAGAGCTAGAAAAGTATTAACTGATAAAATCGATGATCTTCATAAAATTGCAAAAGCATTGCTAGTATATGAAACTTTGACAGGAGATGAGATTAGAGACTTAATTTTGAAAAATATCCAACCCTCTAAACTTTCTAAGAAAGAAGAAGAGTCTGATGATAAAGCATCATCAGCCATAGATTCTATTGGTTTAAAACCAAAACCAGCACTATAATAATTAAGACATGAGAAAATATTACACCAGGGCGTGTAATTTTTACCATGGAAAAGCTGCAAGAAATTTAATTAAATCCAAAAAGGCTTTTCCACTAAATGGTAAAAAAGATATAGCCTTTGATAAAATTGAAATTTTTATTAGAGAAAAAGGCAGAGTAAAAAGTAAATTAGTTTACTTTAAAGATATAAAAAAACTCAAAAAAAATATTAAAAATATAGTTTTAAAAGATATAAAAAATATAATCTCAAAAAGAAAAAACTTTTTAAAGCATATAAATTTTTCTAAACCATCAATAATGGGAGTTTTAAATTTAACACCAGATAGTTTTTCTGATGGTGGTAAATTTAATAAGAGAAGCAAATCATTTGAACACATCTCAAATATGATCCAATTTGGTGCTAATATTATTGATGTGGGCGGAGAGTCTACAAGACCAGGTTCCAAAACAATAGACGCAAGAACAGAATGGAAAAGAGTTGAAAATGTTTTAAAAAATTTTAAAAAAAAATATAAAAAAACTTGTCTATCAATTGATACAAGAAAATCTGACCTAATGATAAAAGGTATTAATTTCGGTGTTGATCTAATAAATGATGTTTCAGGATTTAGTTATGATTTGACCTCTAGGTCAAAAATAAAAAAATATGATATTTCGAAGGTTATCCATCACATGCAGGGAACCCCAAATACCATGCAAAAAAAACCTAAATATAAAAATGTTTTACTTGATATTTATGATTTCTTTGAGAAAAACATAAATAAAAAATTTAAAGACAAAAAAATCATAGTCGATCCAGGTATTGGTTTTGGTAAAACTCTGAAACATAATTTGATTTTAATTTCAAAAATATCTTTGTTTCATAGTCTTGGCTTTCCTATTTTAGTTGGTACGTCGCGAAAGAGATTTATCAAAGAAATATCTGGAGAGTATGACAGCAAAGATAGAACCGGGGGAACCTTAGCTTCAGTTCTTTTTTTACTTTCACAAGGTGTTCAAATTTTTAGAGTACATAATGTTAATGAGGTAAAACAGGGAATTTTAGTATTTGAAAATATATTATTAAACTAATGAAAAATAAATATTTTGGCACTGACGGAATAAGAGGAACAGTAAATCAGGGAAATATTACTGGAGAAAAGTTTTTTAAATTTGGTTTAGCATCAGGTACGTATTTTAAAAATCAAAAAAAAACTAAACAGATTGCTATCATAGCAAAAGACACAAGATTATCAGGATACACTTTAGAACCAGCATTAGTTTCTGGATTGGTTTCAGGAGGGATGAATGTTTTTACTTTAGGTCCTCTACCTACGAATGGACTTGCTATGTTAACAAAATATATGAAAGCTAATATGGGGATAATGATCACAGCATCTCATAATCCTTACTATGATAATGGACTAAAACTATTTGGACCTGACGGCATGAAGCTATCTGACAAGATAGAAAAAAAAATTGAAAAGTTAATAGACGCTAAAAACACCAAACAACTTACAAACCCAAAGCTATTGGGTAGGGTTAAACGGCTGGAAGATGGTAATGATAGATATATCAAAATATTAAAAAATAATTTTCCCAATAATTTTCATTTAAAAGGTACTAAGATAGTTTTAGATTGTGCAAATGGTGCTTGTTATAAAGCTGCTCCTAAGTTGCTCAAAGAGCTAGGTGCAAAGGTTATTTCAATCGGAACAACACCTAACGGTTTAAATATTAATGAAAAGTGTGGGTCAACTTATCCATCTAAAATCAGGTCCGAAGTTAGAAAAATTAAGGCACACCTTGGTATTTCATTTGATGGAGACGCAGATAGAATAATTATGTGCGATGAAAAAGGAAAAATCGTGGATGGAGACCAGATTATAGCGATGCTTGCTCGTAGGTGGAAATCAAAAAAAATTTTAAAAGGTGGAGTTGTAGGAACTTTGATGTCCAATTATGGTTTGGAAAAATTTTTAAAGAATGAAAAAATAAAGTTTTCAAGATCAAAAGTTGGTGACAGATATGTAAAAGAAAAAATGAAAAAATTGAATTTTAATTTAGGTGGTGAACAATCCGGACATATAATTTTAGGTAAATTTGCAACAACGGGTGACGGTTTGCTGGTAGCATTAGAAGTTTTATTTTCTTTAAGAAAAGGAAAAAAGGCAAGCAAACTATTAAATGTTTTTAAACCTCTGCCTCAAATTTTAGATAATGTGGTAGTTAAAAATAAAGATATAATTAGGAACTCGAAATGCAAAAAAGCAATAAAGAAAGCCAATAAACTTATGGCTCAAAAGGGAAGAATTTTAGTTAGAAAATCTGGAACTGAACCAAAAATTAGGATTATGGCCGAGTCATATGATAAGAGTTTAATTTTAAAGTGTATAAAAATAATCAAGAGATCGATAAAGTAATTTGAAACCTAAGTCTAAAATCTTAATTATTGCTGGCTCCGATTCTTCTGGAGGAGCAGGAATTCAAGCAGACATCAAAACAGTTACAGCGTTGGGTGGATATGCAATGACCGCTGTTACTGCTATAACAGCTCAAAATACAACTGGAGTATTATCGGTAGTTCCAACAAAGCCAGAAAATATTGAAAAACAAATTTTATTCACATCAAGAGACATAAAACCAGATGCTGTAAAAATAGGCATGCTTCATTCATCGGATGTAATTTTTTCAGTGATAAAAGCTTTAAAAAAAGTTAAGACAAAAAAAATAATTTTGGATCCAGTAATGGTAGCTAAAGGAGGTTTCAAATTAATCAATGATAGAGCCATTAAAACTTTAAGAGAAAAATTAATTAAAAAAGCTCATCTTATAACTCCTAATATTCCAGAAGCCGAAGTTTTAACAAAGACAAAAATTAAAAATTTAGAAGATATGATATATGCCGCCAACATTTTGCTTGAATTAGGAGTTAAAAATATTTTAGTAAAGGGTGGTCATAGAAGCACAAAATATATGCAAGATGTATTCTTAAATAAAAAAGAATTAAAAATTTTTAAGAGCAAAAAAATCAAAACAAAAAATACACATGGGACTGGTTGCTCTTTATCAAGTGCAATTGCAACTTTATTTGCGTGTGGAAAAACTTTAAATAAGTCCTGTGAGCTTGGAATTAAATATGTTAATCAATCAATTGGATCGAATCTAAATTATGGAAGAGGTCATGGACCAATTAATCATTTGAGTTCTATTAAAATAGACAGGAAATTTAAATAATGAAGAGTGTAGTTGTTGTAGGTTCGCAATGGGGTGACGAAGGAAAAGGCAAAATAGTTGATTGGCTTTCAAGTCAGGCTGATATAATTGTGCGGTTTCAAGGAGGTCACAATGCGGGCCATACTTTAGTTATAGATGGAGTTATATATAAGCTTAGATTATTACCTTCCGGAATAGTAAGAAAAAATAAAATTTCAATAATTGGAAATGGAGTCGTGGTAGACCCTTGGGCGCTATTAGAAGAAATAAAAGAGATTAAATCAAAGGGAGTAAAAGTTGATGAAAATAATTTAATTTTGTCTGAATCTGCAAACCTTATCCTTCCTTTCCATAAAGAGATGGACGAAATAAGAGAAGATGCTGCAGGCAAATCAAAAATTGGAACAACAAGAAGAGGAATCGGGCCTGCCTATGAAGATAAAATTGGTAGAAGGTCAATTAGAGTTATGGATTTAGTCTCTGAAAAGGATTTAGATAATAGATTAGAAATCGCCCTTATTCATCATAATTCAATAAGGAAGGGCTTAGGAAAAAAGATTTTTAAGAAAGATAAATTAAAGAAGGATCTTTTAAAAATAGCACCAGAAATATTAAAGTTTTCTCAGCCTGTTTGGAAAAAAATTGACGAATACAAAACAAAGGGTAAAAAAATTTTATTTGAAGGTGCCCAAGGTATTTTGTTAGACGTGGATCATGGGACATATCCATTTGTAACATCTTCTAATACTGTAGCCTCATCCGCTGCAACTGGATCTGGCTGTGGACCAAATACAATCAATTATGTTTTAGGTATAACAAAAGCTTATACTACCAGAGTCGGAGCGGGACCTTTTCCTACAGAATTAAAAGATAGTATTGGAGAAAAACTAGGAACCAAGGGAAAAGAATTTGGAACTGTCACTAGCAGAAAAAGAAGATGCGGTTGGTTTGACGGTGTTCTTGTAAGACAGACAATAAAAATTTCAGGTATAAACGGAATAGCACTTACAAAATTAGATGTTTTGGATGAACTAGATGAAATCAAAATGTGCATAGCTTACGAAATTGATGGAAAAAAAATAGATTATTTACCAGCAGCAGCTGCTGATCAATTAAGAGTTAAACCAATTTATAAAATTTTTAAAGGATGGAAATCGTCAACACAGGGAATCAGAGAATTTGATAAATTACCTGAAAATGCAAAAATTTATGTAAAGGAACTTGAAAAATTTATTCAAGCAAAAATTTCCAGTATTTCAACGAGCGCTGAAAGAAAAGATACTATTCTTATAGAAAATGTATTTTAGTTTTTTGGAAGTAGATTTTTTGATTTACTTGAATTTAGCATCGCCTTTTGAAGTTTTTCAAAAGCTTTGGTCTCAATCTGCCTAACTCTTTCTCTGCTAATTTTATATTTTTTACTTAATTCATCTAAAGTCTTTGGATTATTAGAAAGTTTTCTAGCCTCTAATATTTTCTTTTCTCTTTCATTTAAGATTTTAATACTTTCACTTAATAGTGATTTTTTTTCATCTAATTCTTGCTTCTGAGAAACATAAAGTTCTTGATCCAGTCCGTCATCCACAACCCAGTCTTGCCACTCATCTTTCTCACCCTCTTTTACTGGTTCGTTAAGAGATTTTTCCTGCCCCATCATTCTCCTATTCATAGAGACAACCTCATCGGATTTTACACCAAGTCTATCTGATATTTCCTTTACATGTTCTTCTCTTAAATCACCTTCTTGTGTTGGTGCAATTTGTTTTTTTAGTTTTTTTAAATTAAAAAATAATTTTTTCTGCGCAGCTGTAGTTCCCATTTTAACTAAACTCCAAGATCTTAGTACATATTCTTGTATGCCAGCTTTAATCCACCACATAGCATATGTTGCAAGCCTAAAACCTTTGTCAGGATCAAATTTTTTTACAGCTTGCATTAAACCAATGTTACCTTCCGAAATTAATTCACTTACTGGCAAACCATATCCTCTGTAACCCATTGCAATTTTTGCAACCAATCTAAGATGGCTTGTTACAAGTTTATGTGCTGATTTAAGGTTTCCTCTTTCTCTCCAATTTTTTGCAAGCATATATTCCTCTTCTGCATCAAGCATTGGAAATTTTTTTATTTGCGCAAGATATAAAGAGAGCCCTCCCTCACCAGTAAGTATGGGTAAATTAGATATTTCCGATTTATTACTCATTTGTAATCTATATATATTTCTAAATTAAAATTTTTCAATCGGTAAATTTTTCAAGAAAATCTAGTATTTTTTTCAAATCTTTTGGTAATTTAGACTCAAAATTAACACTATGATTTTTTGTTGGGTGAATAAATCCAAGACTTTTTGCATGAAGGGCTTGTCTTTCAAAATTAGATAAAATTGATTGAAATTTTTTATTTATTTTTCTAAAACCTTTCTTTTTCTTCCCATATTTTTTGTCTCCAATTAAGCCATTACCTTTATATGAAAGATGAACTCTTATTTGGTGAGTTCTTCCTGTTTCTAAATTACATTCTATCAAACTTATTTTTGGTATTTCTTTACTTCCAAAAACCTTAAGTGTTCTGTAATTTGTGATAGCCTTTTTTCCAAATCTTTCGTTAACAGACATAAGTTGTCTATTTTTTTTACTTCTCGATAAATATGTAGTAATTTTTCCATTGAGAGGTCTTATAACTCCCCAAATTAAAGCTATATATTTTCTCTTAATTGTATGATTGCTAAACTGCTTTGATAAATTTGCATGTGAAAAATTTGTTTTTGCAATCACAAGAATACCACTTGTATCTTTATCAATTCTATGGACTATTCCTGGTCTAGATAATCCATTTAAAGTCGATAAGTTTTTTTTATATAAATATAATAAACCATTAACTAAAGTTCCTTCCTTATTTCCGGCACCTGGGTGAACTACTAAACCACTGGGTTTGTCTATAACTATTATTTCATTATCTTCATATATAATATTTAAATCTATTTTTTGGGCTCTTATATAATCAACTTCTTTTTTTTTAATTGAAACTATTATGAAATTTCCAGACTTAATTTTTTGGGAGGGGGAAGTAATAGTCTTATTATTTATGTTTATATCTTTTGAAAGAATGATTTTTTTAATTTGAGATCTTGTAAATGTTTTTAATTTAGAAGCTAAATATTTGTCTAACCTCAAATTATTGCAACTTTCTTCTACTAAAAATGTTGTTGTTTTATTCATTTTAAAGTTTAAAACATATTATATGCGCTCGTAGCTCAACTGGATAGAGCGTCTGACTTCGGATCAGAAGGTTGAGGGTTCAACTCCTTCCGGGCGCACCATAACTCATGCAATCCATTTTTTTAATTTATCCTGGTTTTCAATAATATATCTTGGAAAACCTGAGTCCATTTCTATCTTTTTTATTTTATAGCCTCGGTCCAATACATCTTCACCCCGATTTATCCTTATCCGAATATTTTCTTCATTAACAATCTCTTCTTTATTAAACTCACCATGTGCAAAAGACTTTATTTTTTCAGATATATTTTTTGGATCCTGGAGATAAGCAAAGTGCCAACCACCATCTTCAATTATCTGCAAATTTTGTTTCTTATCAATTCTCCAAAATGGATATTTTTTAAACTTTAAATTTCTCAGCCACTGCGGAGATTTAAAATTTTTTTTGAGACAAATTTTAGAACCGTGCCACCCATCTTCAGTTAAATTTAAAAGATTTAGTTTGTACATAAACATTTTTTGAGAAAAGACTCCGTACTTTTTTTTATCAAAAAATTTTAGTTTTTCAAGATTTGGTATCTCATCAACATCAGATAAAATAATGAGGTCGTTATCTTGGGATTTTTTTAAACCTTTCGTGATGGAGTTTCTCTGATGTTGTTCAACTAAAGATTCGCCCCCAGTATGTGGTTTTTTAATATTTTCTGGTGTATCATCTACTTCTATATAAATAATTTTATTTTTGAATTTATTATATTTATTTATATCAAAATGCAGTTTTCTTTTTTGACCCTGATGATTGACTGTTGACTCAACTATCACAAAAAAATCAACATCCTTATTGAGAATATTAAGTCTTAAATCAACTATATGTTCTTCGTTAAAATATTGAAAACAGTCAAAAATTGCCATGTTTTTTTAATTAAAATACTTATCTTTAA
>CACHXE010000005.1 GCA_902583785.1 uncultured Pelagibacteraceae bacterium
GTTCTGGTGTTTTGTTTAATTTGTGTTTCATGTGTAAAGAGCTTGTAGAAATAAATGTATGTATCCTAAATTTTTTGGCAGATTTTAGTGCCTCGTAACAAGCATCTATATCTTTTTTTGTATGCCTTGCTAATCCAGCTGGAACTGATTTTTTTAAAATTTTGCTTATTGCCGTTACTGCTTCAAAATCTCCCGGTGAAGCAATCGGAAAACCTGCTTCGATCACATCAATTCCTAACTCATCAAAAACTCTGGAAATTTGAATTTTTTCTTCGAGACTCATAGATGCACCTGGAGACTGTTCTCCATCACGCATCGTAGTATCAAAAATTATTATTCTATTTTTATCTTCCATTTTTCTTTATTTCGGTGTCACGCATAATACAATTTATACGTTAATTTGCAAAATAATTATTTAAAAATTAAAAAATACGATCCAGATTGGGTTAATTCTTCGATTTATCGACGAGTTTATTCTTGCCAATCCAAGGCATTAAATCTCTTAATTTTTTACCAACTTTTTCAATAGGATGTTTTGCAAGTTCTTCTCTCATTTTCAGAAAGTTTTTTTGACCATCTTTGCACTCATCCATCCATTGTTTTGTGAATTTACCTGACTGAATATCTTTTAAAACCTCTTTCATTCTCTCTTTTGTTTTAGAATCGACAATTTTCTTACCAGAAATATATTCACCGTACTCAGCAGTGTTAGAAATTGAGTAATTCATGTTTGCTATTCCACCTTCATAGATTAAATCTACAATCAATTTTACCTCATGGAGAGTTTCGAAATATGCCATTTCGGGCGGATAGCCTGCTTCGGTTAGAGTTTCAAAACTTATAAGCAAAGCATCAAAAACAGTTTCTAATGCCACTGGTTTCCCAGTGCAATTTAATAAAGCCATCGTAGGTAAAAATGCTTTTGCACATGAATCCGGAATTCATCAAGATGGGATGCTTAAAAACAGAAATACTTATGAAATTATGACCCCCGAAAGTGTTGGTGTTAAAAAAACTTCACTAGTAATGGGAAAACATTCAGGAAGACACGCATTTAAAGACAAGCTTTCAGATCTTGGTTATGCGGGTGTTACTGACGATGTTATTCAAACAGCTTTTGGAAAATTTAAAATTCTAGCAGACAAAAAAAAACACGTTTACGATGAAGACATAATTGCTTTAGTTGATGATAGTTTAATAAGAGAGAACAATGTTATTAATTTAAAATCTCTTAAAGTTTTTGCAGGAACTGGTGAGCCTCAAAAAGCTGAAATGACTTTAGAAGTTTATGGTGATTTGAAAAAGGCTAATGAAACAGGAGATGGTCCAGTTGATGCTATATTTAAATGTATAAAGAAACTATATCCTCATGACGTAAAACTTCAATTATATCAAGTCCACGCTGTAACAGAAGGAACTGATGCCCAAGCTACAGTAAGTGTAAGAATAGAAGAAAACGGAAAGACAACCGTTGGTCAAGCAGCCGACACAGATACTTTGGTCGCTTCTGCTAATGCTTATTTAAATGCATTAAACAAAATGATTATTAAAAGAGAAAAAACTGCCCCGAAAGATTTTGAACAAGAAAAAATGAAAGGAATATAAAAATGTTAGGACTAGGAAAATTATCTAAAATGTGGTCGCAAGATATGGCAATTGATTTAGGAACAGCAAATACATTAGTTGTAGTAAAAGGAAAAGGGGTTGTGCTTAACGAACCTTCAGTTGTTGCAATTATTGAGGAAAAAGGAAAAAAATCAGTGTTGGCCGTTGGAGACGAAGCAAAAACAATGTTAGGAAGAACACCAGGGAATATATCTGCAGTGAGACCACTTAAAGATGGAGTTATTGCGGATTTTGTTGTTACTGAAGAGATGATTAAGCACTTTATTAAAAAAGTTCACAAAAAAAATGCTTTTGCAAATCCCAGAATACTTGTTTGCGTTCCAACTGGTTCTACTCCTGTTGAAAGAAAGGCAATTCAAGACTCTGCTTTAGCTGCCGGTGCTAGGAAAGTTCAATTAATCGAAGAACCAATTGCTGCAGCCATTGGGGCAGGCTTACCAATTTCAGAAGCAACAGGTTCAATGGTCGTTGATATTGGCGGTGGAACAACGGAGATCGCTGTAATGTCATTAGGTGGAGTTGTTTATTCAGAATCTTTGAGAGTTGCAGGTGATGCAATGGATCACGCAATAATTACCTATATGAGACAAAAATTTAATCTATTAATCGGTGAAGCTAGCGCGGAAAAAATTAAAAAAGAAATTGGAACTGCTATTGCTACTTCTGGAAATACTTATTTAATGAAGGGCCGTGATATTCGATCAGGAACTCCGAAAGAAATAACTCTGAAAGAAGAAGACACTGCTTTAGCACTCAAACCAGTTCTTGATGTTATGATGGCAGGAATAAAGACCGCTTTAGAAAATACACCTCCAGAATTATCTGCAGACTTAGTAGATATGGGACTTATTCTAACTGGCGGAGGAGCATTATTAAAAAATATAGATAAACTTATTTCAAAAGAAACTGGTTTACCCGTTCAAATAGCGGATGACCCTCTTTCTTGTGTAGCAGTAGGAACTGGAAAAGCGTTAGAACAAGAAGAACTCTTTTCAACAATGTTATCAGAATATTAATTTATTGTTATTTAAACAATGGCAACAAGCAGAGATGATTTTGGAATAGCTATTCGCTCTGCATTATTGCAGAGGGGAGCGCGACAAAAATTTTCTTTATTTGTTTTAATTTTAATTTCTATCGCAATCTTTTTATTAGATTATAGCCAACTAAAACCTGTAAAAGTATTAAGAAGTGTTATCAATGATGGGGTTTACCGAATCTCAGCAATATCATCTTCTCCAATAAAATTTACATCAGCAACAAAAGATTTTTTCATTAATCATTTATTTATTTATGAAGAAAATAAAAAATTAAAAGAGGAAGTTGAGGAACTTAAAAAAAATAAACTTTCTAATTCGTTTCTACAAACACAAAACAAAAAACTTCAGGAAGTTGTTCAGATTGAAGAAAAATTATCATTTACCACCGTAGGGGCAAAAATAATGCTGGACAAAAATAGTCCTTATTTGAACTCTGCGATAATTAATAAGGGTCAAAATTCTGGTATCAAATTAGGTATGCCAGTACTAAGCAAAGGTCATTTGGTTGGAAGAATTGTTGAGGTAAATTTTGTTTCATCGAGAATTTTACTGTTGAATGATCTTAATAGCAGAATACCAGTTATAGTTTCACCTACCGGAGAACAAGCCATTTTATCGGGCTTAGGAGACCAAAAACCTAGTTTAGAATATTTACCTGAAAATTTTGAATTAACAGAGGAAAACTCAGTTTATACATCTGGAAAAGATGGAGTATTATTTTCCGGTATCTCAATTGGTAAGGCGGTTATCGAAGATAATAGAGCAAAAGTAAAATTATTTACTGATCCTAATCAAATCTTTCTAGTTAATGTTGTGCTTGATAAAGCAACAGATTTAGAGGCAATGTAATGGCAATAAATATTAAAAAATTTAAGAATGATTTACTGCGTCTAGTACCATTGTTATTCCTTATTTATATATGTATTTCAGAATTTCATACACAATTTTATATGTGGAAAATTTTTTCTTTTAATCTGCAATTCATAATTATTTATTATTGGATTTTAAGAGACCCTTCCATCATAGGTTATGGTTTCGTATTTTTATGCGGAATGATTAACGATGTTGTTTTAAGTTTACCTTTAGGAACAAGTGCGATTTCTTATCTTTTTGTCTCATTAGTCGCAGCCTATGTTAGAAATGCTACCGTAAGAAGTACAATGTATACGGATTGGTTTACATTTATCATAGCAATAATAATCGGAAATTTTATTACGTTTTTTCTCCTAACAAAATTTACAGAAATAGAAATTGAATATAGTTTGGTATTCTATAATTCTCTGTTCACGTTCATCCTATACCCAGCTTTTTGGTTGATATTTGAATTATACAAGAGAGCTATATCACTTAGAACTTATGATTAGATCAGGCGGAGAAAGTAAAATAAGACTTATTGGAAGAAGGATGTTTATAATTTCTGCAGCAAAAGCTGTTGTGGTTTTCGGAATAGTTGGAAGACTAATATCTTTACAAATAAACGAGAGTAAAAAATACAAAACTTTATCAGACAAAAATAGATTTCGAGAGTGGAAGTTTTCACCCCCGAGAGGTTTGATTACAGATTATTATGGAAAAGAAATTGCATCGAACAAACAGGTATATCAACTACATATAATTCCAGAAAATGCTGAAAACATTGATATTTTATTTTTTAGATTAAAAAATATTTTAAATTTAACAGAAAAAAATATTGTTAGTTTAAGACGAAAAATTAAATCGCAGAAACCATGGGATCCACTTATTGTTTCAGATAATTTAACATGGGCGGAATTTTCAAAAATTAATTTATTTTTACACGAGCTACAAGGAGTAGAACCAGTCGTTTCAGTTGCAAGATTATATACAGAGCCTTCATCAGCGCATATTATTGGATACGTTTCAAGAGCAAGTAAGAAAGATTTACAAACTAAAGAATATTTAAAAAATAAAATTACTACAGGAACCAGTGTTGGTAAAACTGGATTGGAAAACAAACTTGATTCACAAGTTATTGGTGATTTAGGTTTTAAAAGATATGAGGTAAATGCTTATGGAAAAAGAATTAAAGAAATATCTCTAGACCCTGGAAAACCCGGAAAAAATTTTAGAACAACACTTGATTTAGAAGTCCAAAATTTTGCCTCGGAACTTCTAAAAGGAAAATCAGGATCAGTATGTGTAATGGATATATATAAAGGAGATGTAGTTGCAATGGTTTCTTCACCAATCTTTGATCCAAATCAGTTTGTTCATGGGATTAAACAAAAAAATTGGGATAAATTAATCAAACACAGAGATAAACCATTGATAAACAAATCAATATCAGGATTATATCCACCGGGTTCCACAATTAAAAGCTTGGCCGCAATAAGTGCTTTAGAGAATGATGTTTTCAATCCAAAAAAAGTAATTCATTGCAAAGGGTTTATCGAGCTTTATGGAGAAAAATATCATTGTTGGAAAAAGAAAGGACATGGATATGTTGATATGCGCGATGGCATCAAACAGTCTTGTGATATTTACTTTTACGAAGTCGCAAAAAAATTAGGTATAGATCGACTTGCTGAAACAGCGGAAAAGTTTGGACTAGGCAGACCAGTACTGAATAATTTTATGGAAGAAAAAAATGGCTTAGTTCCAAACACCAAATGGAAAAAAAGAAATATAGGAAAAAACTGGTATCTCGGAGAAACACTTCACGCAGGAATTGGACAAGGATACTGGCAAACATCCCCTCTACAATTATGTTTAATGACAGCACAAATTGCAAATGGTGGTTATAAAATTGAACCCAGAATAATTTTTGATGAGAAACAAGAGGAAAAATTTGATGACCTAAATCAATTTATCGAGAACAAAGAAATATTCAAAGGCGATGTTGTAAATCTTTTTGAATTTATTTCAAAATTTAAATATAAAAGTTTATTTAGAAATCCAGAAAATATTAAATTCGTACATGATGCTTTATTTGGCGCAACAAATGAACCTAGAGGAACTTCCTACGGTTCTAGATTAACTAAAGATAAATATATCTTCGCAGGAAAGACCGGAACTTCTCAGGTGAGAAGATTTACGGAAAGACAAAGAGAGTTAGAAATAAAAAACGAAGATCTTCCTTATGAACAAAGAGATCACGCTTTATTCGTAGCTTTCGCGCCTTACAAAAAACCAAGATATTCTATAAGTGTTTTAATAGAGCATGGAGGATCTGGAAGTAAAGCTGCAGCACCAATTGCAAAAAAAGTAATTAAAAAAGTTCTAGATAATCACGAGTTAAGAGAAAAACAACAAAAATTAGGAGAATTAACTTAATGTTTAAACCAGGATCGATCCAATCACATTTAAGTATTAGGGAAAAAATATTGTCTTTAGATTTGATTTTGTTTTTTTCAGTACTAACCCTTGGGATAATTAGCTTTTTTGCTATGTACTCAACAGATGCTGGAGAGTTTGCTTACCATACCAAAAGCCACATAATAAGATTTATTGTTTTTTTTACTTTATTCATAGTTATTTCATTTTTTAAAACAAACTTTTGGTACAATTGGAGTATATTAGTTTATTTAGGAATCCTCATACTTTTGATACTGGTAAAATATTTTGGCTTAACTTCCTCGGGATCACAAAGGTGGCTAAATCTTTATTTTTTAAATCTTCAACCATCAGAATTAATGAAAGTTGGTTTAATTTTATTTTTAGCTAAATATTATCACAGGATCTCATCAAGTGATGTTAATAAAATAAAATTTCTAATTCGACCAATTATTGCCCTTATAATTCCTGTTATACTTGTAATTACCCAGCCGGATCTTGGAACAGCTTTTTTAATTGCAATTAGTGGCGCTGTCGTAGTTTGGCTTGCTGGTGTGAAAATGAAGTTTTTTGCTTATTTAAGTGTAATCTTTTTAGCCGTAGCACCTATCGCAATTTCTTTTCTTAAACCTTATCAAAAGTCAAGAATTTTGACTTTTATTGATCCAAGCAGAGATCCACTAGGAGCTGGTTACCAAATTACACAATCTAAAATAGCTATCGGGTCAGGCGGATTATTTGGCAAAGGCTTTTTAAATGGATCACAAAGTTATTTAGATTATTTACCAGAAAAACATACTGATTTTATATTTACATTATTTTCTGAAGAATTTGGTTTTTTTGGATCATGCTTAGTTTTGGGGCTTTATATTCTTATTACCTGGAGAATGGTAGCAATTGGCAATATGGTTAGAGAAACTTTCTCAAAATTATTTTGTTATAGTTTTGCAACAGCTTTTTTTGTTTATGTCGCTGTCAATATGGGCATGGTTTTAGGCTTAATACCCATTGTGGGCGCACCCCTCCCAATTCTTTCCTATGGAGGGTCTTCTATGATGGCAATGATGTTTGGTCTAGGTATAGTAATGGGCTGCAAGATACATCGAGATCATCCTCTAGGATAATTCAACTAAAAATCGTAAATTTTAATGAAAAATTTTTAATTCAAAGGTTGCATTTCTGTTGATAATTTGCTGATATATTACAAATTAAAAAAATGTTTGGATCAAAAAAAACAGATACACCAAGACCAATAAATGACAGCGGAAGATCGCAGATAAGCGAAACGTTTTCATTGGAGGGTACTTTAAGAACTTCTGGCGCTATTGATATTGCTGGATTAGTTAAAGGAGCAGTTTACACAAACGATTTAATTATTAAAGAAACAGGATCAATTATAGGTCCTGTTGAAACAGACAAAATAGAAATTTACGGTCATCTCGAAGGTAAAATTGTAGCCAGATCTATTGTAATTGGAAGCTCTGCAGTTGTTAAGGGAGACATTTTGTTTAGTGAAAGCTTAAAAACAGAAGAAGGTGCTGATATAAATGGTTACCTTAAAAAAACTGAGAGCACTAGCCTAGAAGCTGCTCAAGATGAATTTAAATTAGACACGATAGAAACGAAAGAAAAAGAAAAAGAAAAATCCAAAAAAGGCCGTCCAAAAATAGTTGCTAGCAACTAACCAAAAGCAGTACAATCTATCACAGTTAAATCATATATTTTTTGATTTAAACTGAAATTATGTCAGACAAAGCATGTGCATCAGTGGGGATCGTTGGAGCTGGTATTCAAGGAGTTTGTACAGGTCTTCAATTACTAAAAAAAAATATACCCACAACAATTTTTGATCGAAATAATCCCGGATCTATGGCCTCATATGGAAATGCAGGACATTTTTCCCCTTACGCAGTAGTTCAACTGAATAGACCAGATATTTTATATGACGTTCCTAAAATGCTTATGAGTTCATCTGGACCTTTAGCGCTCAAATGGAACTATATTCCAAAAATGCTACCATGGATTTTCCAGTATTTGAAAAATTGTAACCAAAAATCAATGCTTCACACAGCTAAGTCTATGAACCAAATTTTAAGTTTATCAATGAATGCTTATGAGGAAATCTTTCAAGAGATTGATATGACTAATTTGATAGAACAAAAGGGAATAATTTATGTATGGACAAATAAAAACATTAAAAGCAGAAAGTTAGAGATAAAAATTAGAAATGATTTAGGTGTAGAACAAAAAATATTAAGTGTAAAAGAAATTTTAGATTTAGAGCCAAATTTAAAGCCAGTTTTTTCAGGAGGATGCTTTTATGATTACGCCTATCACGCAAAAGATCCACAAGGTATTGTAAAAAAAATATTTGAACTTTTCTTAAAAATGGGGGGAAAATTTATTAAACAAGATGTCAAATCTGTTAACCAAACCAATAATTACAAAACAATTATTAAAACAGATGAAAAAGATTATGAATTTGAAAAATCAGTAATTGCTTGTGGTGCATTCTCAAAAAAACTTACCGATCAGCTTGGAGAAAAAATTCCACTTGATACAGAGAGAGGTTATCATGTTCATTTCAAAGGAATGGAAAATTTATTAAGTAGACCTGTTATTTTTTTAGATAGAGGTTTTGGTATGACGCCGATGAACCAAGGTTTACGAGCAGTTGGAACAGTTGAATTAGGTGGATTAAAAAACCCTATTTCAAAAAAAAGAATTCAATATATTGTAAACTGTGCAAAAGAACTTCTACCACAACTTGGTGATCATGAAGATGAGTGGTTAGGGTTTAGACCTACCTTACCAGATTTCTTACCAGTAATTGGTCCTTCAAAAAATAACCAAAATATCATTTATGCTTTTGGACATCACCACCTTGGCTGGACACTTGGAGCAATAACAGGAAAAATCGTTTCTGGAATTTTAGCTAATGAAAAAACAAACTTAGATTTATCTCCATATAATTCTTTAAGGTTTAGATAATGATTAAGGTTGCAGTTTTGGATGATTATCAGAATGTTTTTAAAGAATTCATTGATATTGAAAAGTACCAAAACAAATATTCTTTTAAGATTTTTACCAATCCCTTTCAAACTGAAGATGAAGCAATTTTGGAGCTAGAAAATTTTGATGCCATATTTGCTATGCGAGAAAGAACAAAAATATCTAAATCAGTAATATCTGGGTTGAAAAATTTAAAATATATTATGACAAGCGGTATGAGGAATAAAGCTATAGATTTAGAAGAAACAAAAAAAAGAAATATTACCGTTTGCGGAACTGAAATAAATTCCAACCCGACTGCCGAGATAACTTGGGCTTTAATACTTGGTTTAATAAGAAATATGAAGCAGGAAGTAGATAATATGTTTCAAGGATATTGGCAAACAACTATTGGTCTTGAACTAAAAGGAAAAATTTTAGGTATTATAGGTTTAGGAAAAATAGGATCACAAGTTGCAAAAATTGGCAAAGCCTTTGGAATGCAAGTTGTTGCTTGGAGTGAAAATCTTGATTTATCTAATGCTAATAAACTTGGTGTATTACCAATTAGTAAAGACGAATTATTTAAACAATCAGACATCATTTCATTGCATGTAGTTTTAGGAGATAAATACAAAAATTTAATTTCTGAAAAAGAACTTCAACAAATGAAAAATTCCTCATTTTTAATTAATACATCCAGAGGACCTGTAATAAATGAGAAAGATTTGGTAAAAGCTTTAGAAGATGATGTAATCGCTGGAGCAGGACTAGATGTTTATGATATTGAACCACTTCCTCAAGATCATAAACTTAGATTTCTGCCAAATGCCCTATTACTTCCTCACCTTGGCTATGTAACTGAAGAAAACTATTCTATTTTCTTTAGTCAAATGATCGAAAATCTTGACTCTTGCTTAGAGGGTAAGCCGAAAAGACAGTTAAAATAAAGAAAACTATCAGTTGTATTTTTAATGATAATTTAAGTATATTTATCCACAGTTTTGTGTTTGATTCGTTTTAGAGAGGAAGAGATGAATAGAATACTTGTTTTATTAACTTTTGGTTTATTTTTAACTGGTTGTTACTCCAGCTCTTTAACTATGGTTGGTCCCGCAACAGGAGTGGCCTCTGGTAAAATCTCAGAAACTGCAACCTCAACTTCAATCAACTATTTAGTAAAAAAACAAACAGGAAAGACTCCTATCGAACACGTTTTAAGCGAAAGTCAAATCAAAACCGTTGAAAAGCAAAAGGCTAAAATTAGTCCATGCAACCTCCAGAAAAATAATAAGCTTTGTTCTGTTCTGAACACTAGAATAGAGAAAACTAGAAAACAACTTATGGGTTTAAATTTGCAAGCAAGAATAGAACAACAGCATAAAAAGATTTTTTCTAAATCAAAAAAATAAAAAATTAATACAACCATAAGTTTACATTTCACGTGAATTGTTTTCACGCGCCAAAGATTATCTTTTAAAATATTTACTTTGTGTTATGTCCAAAAGATATGAATAAATGTCTAAGTTTTTTAATTTTACTTATTTTATTACCTGGTTGTTATCAATCCTCTTTAACTTCAATGGTAAATGTAGCAGGACCAGCTGCAGGCGCTTCACAAGGTAGAGCAATTTCATCAACAATTTCCTCTGGAATAAGCTATGGCGTAAAACAAAAGACCGGCAAATATCCTATTGAACACATTATTAAAAGAGAAAAAGAGAAAATTACAAATAAAGTTGTATCATTGGGTGGAGAAGCAAAAAATAAATCTTTAATTATAAAAGATAAAATTGTTAAATCTTCACAAATGCTTCTTGATAAAAAAGAAAGTTCAAAAGCTTACGAAAAAGATAGGGGAAAAACGCCAAAATTTCGTTGGGTTCTCCATGTAAAGGAGATAAAAAATACTACCCATAAAGAAACATTTGTAGCAAACAAGCCTAGATATTCATATTCGTCTAAAGAAAAATAGACCTTTTTAATCATTTAAATCTAACTTAAGTTATCATATTCTAAAATCATGAAATCAAAAGCTAAAGTAGTTGTAATTGGTGGTGGAGCAGTTGGCGTAAGTACACTTTATCATTTAGCAAAAAAGGGTTGGTCAGATGTTGTTTTAATTGAACGAAAGGAACTCACCTCAGGATCTACCTGGCATGCAGCAGGTCTTTTACCGCTTTTTAATATGAGCTACTCGGTTGGTCAATTACACAGATATGCTGTTCAATTGTACAAATCTCTTGAGAAAGAAACAGGCAAAAAAGTTGGTTTTAGTGTTGTTTCAAATATTCGACTGGCACAAACAAATGATAGAATGGACGAGTATCACCAATATGCAGGTGTTGCGAAAACTATTGGTGTAAAAGTAAAATTTTTAAAACCAGAAGAAGTCAAAGAAATTTGGCCCTTATGCAATATCGAAGGTTTAGTCGGTGCAATACAACATCCAGAAGATGGATATATTCAGCCAGCAGATCTAACCCAGGCCCTAGCTACAGGTGCTAGAAATTTTGGAGCAGAAATTTATAGGAACACAACAGTAGTTGGAATTAAACAAACAAAAGATGGTTGGACTGTTGAAACAGACAAAGGATCTATTTCATGTGAACATGTCGTATCTTGCAGCGGAAATTTCGCAAGGCAAACTGGACAGATGGTTGGTATCGAAATACCCGCTATACCAGTTGAGCATCAATATATTGTTACAGAACCTCACCCAGAAGTTCAAAAAAGACAAAAAGAAAAAAAACCAGAGATGGGAGTTTTAAGAGATAGTGATAACTCATGGTATATGAGAGAAGAAGCAGGTGGATTTATTTTAGGCCCTTATGAAAAAGGTGCACCATGTTGCTATGTAGACGGTCCATCAAAAGATAGTGAATACGAATTATTTCAAGAAGATTTAGATAGATTAGCACCACACATCGAAGGAGCAATTAAAAGAGTGCCAGCGTTTGGTGAAGTTGGTGTAAAAAAAGTTTATAATGGCGCCATCTGCTACACACCTGATGGAAGTCCATTAGTAGGACCTGCATGGGGACTAAAAAACTTTTGGATTAATGATGGACATAGTTTTGGAATTACCGCAGCAGGTGGTGCTGGTTGGCAATTAGCAGAATGGATTATAGATGGTGAGCCAACAATAGATATGCTCGGTGTGGATCCAAGAAGATTTGGATCATATGCAACTAAATCATACTTAATGGAAAAAAATGAAGAGGCTTATGCAAATGTTTTTACAGTACATTATCCCGATGAAGAACGTGAAGCTGGAAGGCCTTTAAGACAGGCACCTTGTTACGATCGAATGAAAAAACTTGGCGCAGTGTTTGGACAAAAGTTTGGTTGGGAGAGACCAAATTTTTTTGCAACTGACGGAGAAAAACAAGAAGATGATTGGTCATTTCGAAGATCGAATTGGTTTAAGAGTGTAGAAAAAGAATGTAAAAATGTAAAAGAAAATGTTGGTTTACTTGACATGTCTGCATTTGGCAAATGTAGAATTAAAGGTCCGGGAGCTGAAGAATTTTTAGATAAACTTGTTGCAAACAAACTACCAAAAAAAATTGGTCGAATAAATTTATGTCATGCCCTTAACACAAAAGGTGGAGTACATTCTGAATTCACTATAATGAGAGAATCACAGGATAGTTTTTATTTAGTCTCAGCTGGTGCTTATCAAAGATTAGATCATGATTGGATTAATAAATGGATGCCAAAAGATGGGTCGGTGCAATACGAAAATTTAACCAACAACATGGGAGTTCTTGTTGTTTCAGGTCCAAAGGCGAGACAATTAATGCAGAAAGTTTCTAAAACAGATTTTTCAAATGAAAAATTTAAATGGTTGAGCGCACAAAATATTAACATCGGTTTGGCGCCTTGTAACGCTATGAGAGTAAATTTTGTTGGTGAACTTGGTTGGGAATTACATCATCCAATTGAATATCAAAATCATATATTTGATAAACTTACGGAAGCTGGAAAAGAATTTAATCTCAAACCATACGGAATTAGAGCAATGAACAGTTTAAGAGTCGAAAAATCTTATAAATTAGTAGGTACAGAACTTTCGATTGAATATGCACCTTACGAATCTGGTTTGGATAGATTTATCCATCCAAATAAAGGAGATTTTATTGGTCGTGCGGCATTAGATAAATGGAGAGCAAAAGGCTTTTCAAATAAGTTGGTAACCATGGAAATTCACGGAGTTTCGGATGCTGATGTTCTTGGAAACAATCCAATTTACGAAAATGGATCTGTAATTGGAAGAGCAACAGGTGGAGACTATGGTTTCAGATTAAAAAAATCCATTGCACTTGGAATGGTTAAACCAGAATATGCAAAAGTTGGACAAAAACTCAAAATAGATATATTAGGTAAAATGCATGAAGTTTCTATTATCGAAGACTCCCCGTACGATTCAGAAAACAAATTACTGAGAGCTTAAATGAAAATCTTAGTAGCTGTTAAAAGAGTTATTGATTACAACGTTCAAATTAGAGTTAAAGAAGATGGCTCTGGAGTTCATACAGATAATGTCAAAATGTCCACAAACCCACCAGATGATAATGCTGTTGAAGAGTCAGTAAAGCTTAAAGAGTCTGGAAAAGTAAAAGAGGTTGTTGCAGTTACCATTGGAGAGGAAAAAGCTCAAGAAACTGTTCGAAAAGCTTTAGCAGTTGGTGCGGATAGAGGAATTCATGTCAAAGCAGATAGCTATATCGAACCTTTAGGAATTGCCAAAATTTTGAAAAAAGTTGTAGAAAAAGAAAAACCTGACATGGTTTTTTTAGGCAAACAAGCAATCGATGATGATTGTAATCAAACAGGTCAGATGTTAGCCGCAATGTTGAATTGGCCACAAGCTACCTTTAGTTCTAAAGTTTCTCTTAAAGATAAAAGCATGGAAATAGTTAGAGAAATTGACGAGGGTTTAGAGACAATTGAGGTAAATTTACCAGCAGTGGTTACTTGTGATTTAAGACTCAATGAACCTAGATATGCCTCTCTACCAAATATTATGAAAGCCAAAAAAAAACCAATTGAACAAATGGCTGCTAAAGATTTAGGCGTAGACATTGCTAATAGAGTTCAGCAATTAAAAGTGGAAGAACCACCAAAAAGAAAAGCAGGAATTAAAGTTGCGAATGTGGCTGAACTAGTAAGTAAACTTAAAAACGAGGCGAAGGTAATTTAATGTCAGTACTATTGATAGCAGAGCACGATAATAAAAATCTGAAACCATTTACTTTTAATGCAATAAGTGCTGCATCAAAAATAGATGCTGAGGTACATGTATTAGTTGCTGGTAGTGGATGTGAAAGTGTTGCCAAAGAAGTTGCTACAATTCCTTTAGTAAAAAAAGTTTTACACTGCGATTCTTCTAATTACCAAAATTATTTACCAGAAAATTTAGCTCCTTTAGTAGTTAAGAATGCAGATAAATATGATCACATTGTTGCATCAGCAAATACTTTTGGAAAAAACTTCATGCCAAGAGTTGCTGCTGCGTTAGACACTTCTCAAGTCAGTGATGTTATAAAAGTGAATTCAACTGATACTTTTGTAAGACCAATTTATGCAGGAAATGCTTTTGCCACAGTAAAAAGTAACGATAAAAAAAGATGTATAACAATTAGACCAACCTCATTTGAGCCAGCTCCAAAAACCGGTGGTTCTGCACAAGTTGAAAAAGTAGATGCAGTTGATGTTCCTAACTTTTCTAAATTTGTAAAAAGGGAAGAAACTAAATCTGAAAGACCTGAACTTGGAACTGCTAGAATAGTAGTATCTGGGGGAAGAGGATTAGAAAGTGGAGAGAACTTTAAACTAATTACAGATATTGCAGACAAACTAAATGCAGCAGTTGGTGCATCACGTGCGGCAGTCGATGCCGGATATATAAGCAATGATCACCAAGTAGGCCAAACAGGAAAAGTAGTTGTTCCTGATTTATATATTGCAGTTGGAATCTCTGGCGCGATTCAGCACCTAGCTGGCATGAAAGAGAGTAAAATTATTGTCGCAATTAACAAAGATGGTGAGGCTCCAATTTTTAGTATCGCTGATTATGGTTTAGAAGCAGACTTATTCAAAGCTCTTCCCGAGTTCCTTTCCGAGTTGAACAAACTCAACACTATCCAAAAATAATTATTTTGATATAGTCCCTGCATGGCAAGAGAAGCAACACAATATGATGTGGTGATTGTTGGCGCAGGTCCAGCAGGTTTATCTACGGCAATTAAATTAAAGCAATTAGATCCTAAGTTAAATGTATGTATTTTAGAAAAAGGATCTGAAGTAGGCGCTCATATTTTAAGTGGAAATGTTTTAGAAACAAGAGCTCTCGATGAATTACTACCTAAATGGAAAGAGCAGGGAGCACCTGTTAAAACTAAAGTCTCAAAGGAAAAATTTTTATTTTTAGGAAAAAATTCTTCTTTAAGTTGGCCTACTTGGCTTTTGCCAGCAGTTCAAAAAAATCATAATAATTATATTGTAAGTCTTGCTAATTTATGTCGTTGGTTAGCAGAGCAGGCAGAGAAATTAGGAGTTGAAATTTTTCCCGGATTTCCTGCAAGTGAAGTTCTTTATAATGAGGATGGATCTATTAAAGGAGTTGCAACTTTAGATATGGGTTTAGATAAAGAAGGAAATAAAAAAGATGGATACCAAGAAGGAATGGAACTTCATGCTAAAGTTACTGTTTTCTCAGAAGGTTGTAGAGGTCATTTAGGAAAAGAATTAATCAAAAAATTTAATCTTGATGAGGGAAAAAATCCTCAACAATACGGGATTGGTTTAAAAGAAATTTGGGAAGTGAGTGACGAGCAGCATCAAGAAGGTTTAGTCATGCATACCGCTGGTTGGCCTTTAGATAGCAAAACATATGGCGGAAGTTTTATTTACCACGCTGAAAAAAAACAAATTTTTATTGGATACGTCATTGGTCTTGATTACCAAAATCCACATCTCTCACCATTTGATGAGTTTCAAAGATTTAAGACTCACAAAGCAATAAGAAAAATGTTAGAGGGCGGCAAAAGAATTTCGTTTGGCGCAAGAGCTTTAATTGAGGGTGGTCTTCAAAGTTTACCAAAGATGTATATGCCCGGAGCATTATTAGTAGGTTGCGATGCAGGAACTTTGAATATGCCAAAGATCAAAGGAACACATACCGCAATGAAGAGCGGCATGATTGCAGCTGAAACTATTATAGAACATATTAAAAATAAAAGAAAACTATCACACTATGAGGAATTATTTAAAAAAAGCTGGGTATATAAAGAATTACATGCTGCAAGAAATGTTAAACCAAGCTTTAACTGGGGTTTAATTTTTGGAATAATTTTTACAGGTTTAGATCAAATCTTATTCAGAGGAAAATTACCTTTTACTCTAAAACACAAACACGCTGACCACGAAGTATTAAAACCAGCAAGCACAATGCCTAAAATTGATTACCCAAAGCCCGACGGCAAATTAACATTTGACAAAACAAGTTCAGTTTATTTAACAGGAACTAACCATACTGAAAATCAGCCAGTTCATCTTCAACTTAAAAATAAATATTTACCAATTCAATATACTTTAAAAGAATATGATGAACCCGCACAAAGATATTGTCCAGTTGGTGTATATGAAATTCAACAAAATCAATTCGTTATTAATTCACAAAATTGTATCCACTGTAAAACGTGCGATATTAAAGAACCTTCACAAAATATTACTTGGGTTGCACCAGAAGGTGGTGGTGGTCCTAAGTACGGAAATATGTGATGTCAAAAAATAAAGTTAGCTCAGCTATGTTTTTTGTTTTACTAGCTGGGTTAATCTGGTCTTTTGGCCCTTTAATAGTAAGAAATATTAACAACGCAGAATTAATTCCTTGGCAGTATTCTTTAATTAGAGGCTCAGCGATTTTTTTAATTTTAAATATCTATTTATTTTTAAATGAGGGAATAAAATTTACAAATAACTATCAAAAAATTGGTTTTGCGGGTCTGATTGGGGGAACATGTCTTGGGATTGCTAACATAACTTTTGTTTTTTCAATAACCACAACTACGGCAGCTGTTACTTTGATGATGTTAGGAGCAATGCCTTTTATTGCAGCTTTATTAGCATACATTTTTTTAAAAGAGACAATTTCAAAAAGCACTCTTATCGCTATGATTATAGCGGCAACAGGAATAATTTTAATTTCTTTTGATAGTAAAGAGACTGGAACATTATTTGGTTTAATCAACGGATTAATATCATCATCGGCTTTTGCAGGGTTTACAGTTTCTCTTCGATGGAGGAAAAAAGTTCCAAAACTTACAACGGTATCTTTAGGCGGAATTATTGCAGCGATTATTTCACTTTTAGTTTTATTTTTTTATGATAGCAATATTTTAATATCATTAAAAAACACTTCCTTGTCAGCGTTACATGGATTTTTAGTTTGTTCTGCTCTTATTTTGTATTCTTCGAATGCAAAATATTTACCAGCGGCTGAACTTACACTTCTATCACTAACAGAAGTTTTAGGAGGAATTTTTTGGGTGTGGCTTCCGTTGTTAGGAATAAATGAAATACCAAGTACAAACACAATAATTGGCGGAATAATTATAATTATTTCAATAGTGTTTTATGGATATAACGCCAGACGTTATAGGTTTAGATATTAATTAGACTTAGCAATTCTCTCAAGCTCATCAGACTCAAAAACTATTTCATTTGAATCATTTTTAGAAATATAAAGCATAGCTTTAACAACATTTTCTATCTTTATGGGCTTATATTTTTTTAAACTCCCAAAAGCAAAAACTGTAAGCGTATTCATGATAGGTGTAAAAATTATTTCACCCAATCTAAATGATTTTCTATTTCCAATTAGTAAGGAAGGTCTAATTATCCCAAGCTTGGGAAAATTTAGTTTCTTTAATTCTTCCTCAACCTGACCTTTGTTCTTTAAATAATTACTTGCGGCATTTGGGTTTGCACCAATAGAAGAAACATAGAAAAAAGAATTTATAGAATTTTTTTTTGCAATATTTGCAACACTCAAAGGAATATCATACTCAACTCTTCTGTACTCATTATTGTCAGGAGTATCTTTTTTTGTAGTACCAATACAAAAATAACAGTCATTACCATTAATTTTATCTTCGTATTTCTCTAAATTTCTAAAATCAGTTTCAATAATTTCTACTTTTGGATTATTAACTTCTGGAATTTTTCGTACAAAAATTTTAATTTTACTGTAAGCATTATTTAAGAGTATCGTTTTAAACAATTCATTTCCTATTAAACCTGATGAACCAAATATTATTGCAGTTTTCATAAATTAAAATTTGGAAAATTTAATATTTATATTTCCCAGTCAAATCTTGGAAATGTATCGAATAATTTAACAACTTTATCTGACCATTGATTACATACTTTGGCATAGTCTTCATCTGAAGTATTTAAACATTTCAAAGATGCAATTTTATTTGTATCCTTTTTGTAAATAGCAAAATCAATTGGTGGCCCCACGGTTAAATCACTTTTTAAAGTTGAGTCCATTGAAATTAAAGCACATCTTGAGGCATCACCAATTTTTACACTTGGTGTAATTACTCTATCAAGAATAGGCTTACCATATTTAACCTCGCCAATTACTAAATAAGGTTTACTGTCTGCTGGTCTAATAAAATTTCCCTGAGGATAAACTAAATAAATTTCTTGAGGTTGGCCTTTAATTTGTCCTCCAACAATAAAAGTTGATCCAAGAGTTAGTGTGTCCGTATTTATTCCATCAGGAGATGAATGTTTAATGTTTAATTTGCCTAAATATTTTGCTATCTGTTCAAAATCTTTACATGTATTTAGATTCGGACCCGTCTTATTCTTTAAATCTTTTTCAATAGACTTATACACAGCTTGCGATGTACCTAAATTTCCTGATGTAACAATAATTATTGTTCTGTCTCCAACATCATGTGTAAACATTTTGGAGTAGATATTAACATTGTCCATGCCGGCATTTGTTCTTGAGTCTGAAGCAAAAACCAAACCTTCTTTCGTTTTAATACCGATACAATATGTCATGTACGAATTCTTAATTAAAAAATTATAAATATACAAATTAATAATAGCATAACTGTTATCTAATTAATGCAATTGCTTGTTTCGTCTAATTGTTAAGAATAGAGGAATGTTCATGGCATCACTGTGGGATAAATACGATTCTGATACCACCTACGATGAATATCTAGGTGAAGATAACAAATTAAGAAAACAGGCTAAAATAATTTCAAATATACTTGAGAAAATAGGGAGTAAAAAACTTCAAGAAATCGAAAGAAACTGTGCAAGCACAATCAGTGCAAGAGGGATAAATTTTCGTGTTTATTCATCAGGAAAAAAAGCTCAAGAAAAAAAATGGCCACTTGATATTATTCCAAGAATTATTCCAAAGAAAGATTGGTCAAAAGTTTCAAAAGGCTTGTTACAAAGAGTTAAAGCACTAAACCTTTTTATAGACGATGTTTATAATGATAAAAAAATATTTAAAGATAATGTAATTCCAAGAGAATTAGTTTTTAACTCTCCATATTATTTAAAAGAGTGTGACGGTTTTTCCCCAAAGCATAAAGCCTGGTCAAATATTTCTGGTATTGATTTAATTAGAAACATTAAGGGTGATTTTTTGGTCTTAGAAGATAATTTAAGGGTCCCCTCAGGGATTTCTTACATGTTAGAGAATCGAATGGTGATGCGAGATGTATTCCCTGAATTATTTACTAGATATAAAGTTTCAGATATTCATCAATACCCAAACAAACTTTATAATTGCATGATTGAATGTATTCCAAAAAAAACTAAAGATCCTCATATGTGTGTTTTAACTCCAGGAAGAGCAAACTCTGCATATTTTGAGCATAGATTTTTGTCTGAGCAAATGGGTATCGCGCTAGTCGAAGGTAAAGATTTATTTGTAGAAAAAGATGTAGTTTACATGAAGACAGTAAGAGGAAAACTAAAAGTTGATTGTATCTACAGAAGACTTGATGATACTTTTTTAGATCCTAAAACATTTTTCGAAGGTTCATTGATTGGAGTCCCGGGATTATTTAAAGCCTGGAGAAAAGGTAACGTTGGTATTTTAAATGCGCCTGGCACAGGAATAGCAGATGATAAGGCGATATATTCTTATGTCGATAAAATGATTGTTTATTATTTAGGGGAGCAACCAAAAATACAACAAGTTGAAACTTTACTTTGTAGTGAAAAAGTTCACAGAGAACATGTAATAGAAAATATTTCTAAGTTTGTAGTAAAACCTACAAATGGTTCTGGTGGTAATGGTATCCTAATTGGTCCACACGCTTCTAAAAAGAATAGAGAAGCGATGAAAAAAAATATTTTAAAAAATCCTAGAAATTATATTGCTCAGCCTTTGGAAATTCTTTCAACAACACCAACTATCACTGATAACAGTATAGAGCCTCGGCACTTAGACTTAAGACCATTTATATTAAGTGGAAAGTCTACTTGGGTTACGACAGGTGGATTAACAAGAGTGGCTTTAAAAAAAGGAAGCACGATTGTAAATAGTTCACAAGGTGGTGGATCTAAAGATACAATGATTATTGATATGTAGATCTAAGAAAGATCTGCAGCAAATTCTTTTAACTTTTCAATTGGTACCAATTCTAAAGTTTTTTCATGTGTTGCCTTTAAATATATCGGGCAACCTTTACCTGCTTCAAGTGCTCTTGCATACCAACTCGCGCAAACGCACCACTTGTCTCCATTTTTTAGTCCAGGGAAACCATATTCTGGATGGGGTGTAATTAAGTCATTACCAGCCTCTTTGCACCATTCTAAAAATTCTTCATTAACTTTCACACACACAGTGTGAAGGCCACTATCATTTTTATCTGTATTACAACAGCCATCTCTAAACCAGCCTGTCATTGGATCAGTTGAGCAGTTTTCTAAATTTTCGCCTAAAACATTTTTTTGTTTTTTCATTATAAATCTATTGCATCTTGTAAACGATCTTTAAAATAATCCTCATAAGACTTATGACATGTTAAAAGGTATTTGTCTTCAAGGTTATATAAACAACAATCAATTCTGGCTATTAAAGTTTGAGCCATAGTTGAAACTGGAAATTTTTTTGCTCGCAAATCAAAATGAGTGAGCTTACTTAAGTAATAGTTTTTATTTTCACCGCTAATTTCAAAATAAGTTGTATTAGAATAATCCGAAGCTAAAATTTCCTCATTGGCATTAAATACAGATACCAACCTATAGAGTTCTTTCTCTGATTTTTTTTTTAAACATAACAAACTCCATTGATCAAATGATTGTTTAGCAAAAAGGAACTCATCATTATTTATCATTCTTAAATTTTCTTTTGGCGGTAGAAGAGAAACTTCTTTGTTAACTGTATCAGCAAAGTTACCATCCCCCTTACCTCTTATTAAAATTTGCTGAAGATCATGCTGAACTATTTCCATTCCTTTTGCTAAAAACGTTCTAGTCATGTCACTAGCCTTTCATTTTTAGGATCAATAAAGTTAGGTTTTACCACTTCTACAGGAATTACATTAAGATCAGATGTTGATACATAAAGTTGACTACCAATTTTTCTATTGCCGCCCTTGATTAGTGCCATCGCAACACTGTGGTTAAGTGTTGGGCTAAAATAACTTGATGTAACATGTCCAAGCATTTTTATGGGTTTTTTAATTGGGGTTTCTAAAATCTTTTCCTCTATAACTTGTTGGCCCTCTTCAATACCATAGGCTTTGTTGATAGGTACAAGCCCAACCAACTGTTTTCTTTCTGAACTAACAATATCGCTTCTTGTTAAAGATCTTTTGCCAATAAAATCCTTTTTATTTTTACCAATCATCCAATTAAGATTAAGATCAACAGGAGTAACAGTTCCATCTGTTTCTTGGCCAACAATTATGTATCCTTTTTCTGCTCTCAATAAATGCATTGTTTCTGTACCGTAAGGAACTAAATCAAGATCTCTACTATAATAAAAAAGTCTTTCCCAAAGTGTTAAAGCATGTTCAGGCAATACATAAATTTCAAAGCCCTGTTCCCCCGTAAAGCTTGCTCTAAGTATTCTTACTTTTGTGTTTAAGTAATCAAAAGTATTAAAAGTCATAAAAGGAAATCTTTCATTGCTAAAATCAATATTATTAAAAACTCGTTTCATTATTGTTTTGGCTTTCGGTCCACTGATATTTAATGTTGCGAACTGTTCAGTAATAGAATTCATATAAACATTCATATTTGGCCATTCAGTTTGTGCATATTCTTCCATATGTGTTAAAACATTAGATGCTCCTCCGGTGGTGGTTGTAGTTATAAAATGTTGATCATTTATTTTACAAACGATACCATCGTCTTTAACCATCCCATCCTCACCAAGCATAAGAGCGTATCTTGCTGTCATTGGCTTCATTTTAGTAAAACTATTTGTGTAAATAAGATTTACAAATGCCAATGCATCTTTACCTTTAATTTCTATTTTTCCCAGAGTGCTTCCATCTAAAATTCCGGCAGACTTTCTCACCTGTTTAGACTCTCTTTGAACAGCTTCATGCATGGTTTCTTTTTCATATTTTTTAAAATACCAAGGTCTCTTCCATTGACCAACGTCTTCGAAGACAGCTTTATGTTTTACATTCCAAGGGTGAATTGGTGTTTTTCTTATAGGATCATAAAACTCATATGTACTTCTTCCAGCTATCGCAGAAAAATTTAAAGGCGCATAAGGTGGCCGATAAGTCGTCGTTCCTACTTCTGAAATATCTTTTTTAAGTATTTTAGAAACGATTCCAAGTGCATTTATACTACTAATTTTACCTTGATCCGTTCCCATACTATTAGTTGTAAAACGTTTTAAATGTTCAATTCGATTAAAACCTTCCGTAACTGCTTGTCTAAGATCTTTTGTAGTTACATCATTTTGAAGATCTATAAAGGATTTAGACCACAAAGATTTTTTTAAATTTTTTGTTTCCCAAAGTTCTTTAATCTGAAAATCTGATGGACCATCAATATCTAGTTTTACTTCAAGATCATTAATACCTTCAAAGAAACTGAGTTTTTCATTTACTTCTTTTAAAACATTTTCATAGCTGAAATTTCCACTAACTGATCCCAAAGTAATTGTATTTTGAAAAATTTTATCAGGCTTGAATGTTAAAAGATCTTTATCCCACTTAAGCAGACCTTTAGACTGTGTAAACAAGTGTATATCCGGATTAAATCCGCCTGAGACACAAAGCATTGATGTTTTAATTTTAATTGTTTCATTCTTTTTAATTCTAATTGTAACTCTTTTAATTTCTTTTTTTCCATCACAACCCTCAATTTCTGATTTTGCATATAAAGGAATATTATATTTTGTTAAAAGCTCTAATATTTCTGCCTCAATTTTTTTTTGATCCCTAATATCAATATAAGCTTTAGGTTTATGACCAAGATCTATAAGTGATTTTACAAGGCTAAAAGTTGAAGAATTATTTGTAAAAATTACAGGGCTTTCATCCGGAACTACTCCATACCTATGAATATATTTTTCAAAAGATGCTGCAAGCATTACACCGGGCAAATCATTATTCCTAAATGAAATAAATCTTTCGATGTGCCCGTTAGCCAAAATAGTTTGTTTGGTTCTTATTTTATGTAAAACAAGCTCAGGTTTATTATTATCTTGAGGTTTTCCTACCGACCTATCTTCAAGTGCAATTAAGTGATCTTTAAAATTATAAGTATTAACCAATGTATTTTTTAAAATTTTTATATTATTTGAATTTTCGATCAGTCTTTGTGTTTTTTTTACCCAATCGTTTGGACTTTGATCATTTATAAACTTAATCTTTTTGGAATTTTTCATAATTCCACCTAAAGAACTCTCTCTTTCAATTAATAAAACATCATATTTAGTTCCAGCCAATTTTTTCGCAGCCAATAAACCAGCTAATCCAGCACCCACAATTACAATATCCACGTTGTGATTTAGATGTATGCTCTTTGATTTAAATTCCCTTGGGGGTTTACCTAATCCAGCAGTTTTTCTGATAAGAGGCTCGTAAACATTTTTCCAAAATCCTTTAGGACCCATAAATGTTTTATAATAAAATCCCGCTGAAAATATCGGTGACAAAAGATTATTTATTGAACCTAAATCTCTTTTTAAAGAGGGCCATCTATTTTGACTTTTAATAACCATTCCCTCATAAATTTTTTTTACTGTAGCTCTTACATTTGGCTCATTATATTCATTAACTATCTGAACAAGAGCATTTGGTTCTTCGATGCCACAAGTATAAATACCTCTAGGCCTATGATATTTAAAACTTCTACCAACCAACTTCACATTATTTCTTAGCAATGCTGCAGCTATAGTATCACCCTCGTTACCTTCAAACGTTTTACCATCAAATTTAAAATAAATTTTATTCTCAATCATATTTTCTAATTAAGTATTTTCTTTTTTGCCTTTTCATATTCATATCCAGTGATTACGCCATCTTTATAAAGGTCCATAAGCTTTTTTAATTGGTCAGAAACCTCATCATTTATGACTTTATTAGTTCCTATTTTATTAGATTTTTCTGCATTAATATTTTCAAAGAATAAAGAGAAAAAAAATGTAATTAAAAAAAGGATTTTAATTTTTTTCATGTTTTTTTCACCGCAAAATTTCCAGACCCAACATCAGGCTCTCCTGATGGAGATTTAAGAGTATTTTTAAACTTTTTTATTGGGGGAGGAGGATCACCTATTTTATAAACTTCTAAAATTTCATCTGTTGAGGTATTTCTTACTGCATTAAACCATTTTTTACATCCATGTGTATGTACCCAACGTTCATAATAAATTCCTTTTGGATTTGCTCTTACAAAAACATACTCTGACCATTCTCTGTCGCTTTCTTGATCTGGATTTTTTGGTCTTGCTACGTGTGCCTCACCACCATTTGTAAATTCTATTTGATCTCTTTCACCGCAGTATGGGCAATTTATTAAAAGCATTTTAATGAGCTACAGCTGCTGCCCCATGTTCGTCCACTAATTTACCACTTACAAAACGTTCTAAACTAAAAGGAGCATTTATTGAATGAGGCTCATCCTTTGCAACAGTGTGTGCAAATAAGTTTGCACTTCCTGGAGTAGCTTTAAACCCACCTGTTCCCCATCCACAATTAAAATACAAACCTTCTATTTCACATTTACTTATTATCGGACTAGCATCAGGACAAATATCTACAATGCCTCCCCACTGACGAAGCATTTTCATTTTTCCAAAGATTGGATAAAGTTCTATTATCGCTCTTAAAGTATCTTCAATTGTGTTGTACCCGCCTCTTTGAGTAAAAGAATTATAACCATCTGTCCCCGCACCAATAACAAGTTCACCTTTGTCGGATTGACTCACGTAAGCATGAACAGCGTTAGACATTACAACAGTGTTGATCACCGGTTTAATTGGTTCAGAAACTAAAGCTTGTAGTGTTTTACTTTGAAGAGGTAATTTTATTCCAGCTGTTTCAGCCAAAACACTTGTATGTCCAGAGGCTACAACTCCAATTCTCTTTGCTCTAATAATTCCTTTTGTAGTTTCAATACCGTAGACTTTGCCATTCTTAGTTCTAATTTTTTTTACTTCACAATTTTGAATAATGTCAACACCCAGCTCATCAGCTCTCATTGCATAACCCCACGCTACAGCATCATGACGCGCTGTACCAGCTCTTGGCTGATAAGATGCTCCAAGCACAGGATATCTGCAATTTTCTATATTCATAATTGGTACTAGCTTTTTGATTTGCTTTGGATCAGCCCAATGAGAGTCAATTCCATTTAATTTATTTGCACTCACTCTTCTTTTAATTTCTTTTACGTCATGTTCATTATGGGCAAGGTTCAATACACCTCTTTGACTGAACATAACGTTATAATTTAATTCTGATGATAAATTTTCCCAAAGTTTTAATGAATGTTCATAAAGATGAGCACTTTCATCCCAAAGATAGTTGGACCTAATTATTGTAGTGTTACGACCGGTGTTACCACCACCTAACCATCCTTTTTCAATTACAGCAATATTTTTTAAACCATGCTCCTTTGCGAGATAATAAGCAGTACCGAGACCATGGCCACCTCCACCAATAATAATAATGTCGTAAAATTTACGTGGCTCAGGATTACGCCACATCTTCTTCCAATTTTCATTGTTAGAAAAAGCATTTTTTACAATATTAAAAATGGAATATTTTTTTTTCACAAGTAAAAATTAACAAAAAAAATTGATTTCATCTACTAAATTTAAGTTGATGATCCCAAAGGAATTGGCTGAGAAACCAGTGTTGTTAGCCAACAATTTTTTAGGGGGCCTTTATCTAAAAACTTTTCAACTTGCCATCTAAATTTAAAGTATTTTTTATTTGAATCTAATACGGTCACCTCATATAAGGCTCTACTTTCATCACGGTAGATTTCCATTACCTCATGACTTATGTGATTAAGAAGCATATTATAAGACTCGCCCTTAATCATTTCCTTGAACCTATTAAGTGGACCGGTAAATCTTTGATTGCTTGGATGTGCAAATTCCCATGTTTGCTCGATACCTTGATCTATATATGGAGTATCATTTTTCATTAAACCCTTTAGCTGTATTTTTATTACTTGGGCTGGTTTAATCTTAATACTTGGCTTTATTATTTTTGATAAAGCAGGGGCATAATTTAATAATAAAAAAATAATAGAAAATTTAAATATTTTGACCATGTTGAATCATTAATTCAAATGATCGATACGTCAAGTGCACTACTTGACGTATCAACAATATTTAATTTATGCAGCTAATGCTTGTTCGATATCGGCAATAATATCATCAGGATGTTCAATACCGATAGAAAGTCTTACATAACCAGGTGTAACTCCCGCCTCAGCTAATTGTTTTTCATTAAGCTGACTGTGAGTCGTTGAAGCTGGATGAATAGCTAAACTTCTAGCATCACCAATGTTAGCAACATGGTAAAGAAGTTTTAGGTTATCAATAAATTTAGCTCCCAACTCTTTGCTTCCTAAATCCATTCCAACCAAAGATCCATAGCCGCCTTTCATATATCTTTTAGCTCTATCTCTAATTTCTCCCTGATGGTTTGTAGGATAAATAACATTCTTAACTTTCTTCTGGCTCTCCAAGAATTTTACAACTTTCTCCGCATTTGCGCAGTGTTGTTTCATTCTTAAAGCAACAGTTTCTAGGCCTTGAATTATTTGAAAGGCATTGAATGGAGATAGCGGAGCACCAAGATCTCTTAATAGAACAACTCGAGCTCTCACAGCGAATGCAACATTTGCACCTGTCATTTTGGGAACATCTCTTCCCCAAATAGCACCATTATAACTTGGATCAGGAGTATTAAACAAAGGTTGTCTCTTTGCATTTCTCACCCAATCAAAATTTCCACCATCAACAATTATTCCTCCGATTGATGTACCGTGCCCTCCAATATATTTTGTTAAAGAGTGCATAACGACAGCAGCACCATGTTCTAGTGGTTTACAAATTACTGGCGCAGCAGTATTGTCAATGATCAAAGGTATCCCATGTTTTTTACCGATGTCAGCAACCTCTTTAATTGGAAAGACTCTAAGATATGGATTAGGGCAAGACTCTCCGTAATAAGCTCTTGTCTTCTCATCCGTTAACTTTTCAAAGTTCTTAGGATCTTTCGGATCAGCAAATCTAACCTCAATACCTTGCATGCTTAAAGTATTTTTAAATAAGTTTACCGTTCCACCATATAGATCGGTCGACGAGACAATGTTGTCTCCAGCCTGACAAACATTTTGTACACAAAATGCCGAGGCAGCCTGACCTGATCCAACCGCAACGGCAGCTAAACCACCCTCTAATGCAGCAACTCTTTTTTCAAGAACATCGCAAGTTGGATTATTTATTCTTGTATAAATATTTCCAAACTCCTTTAGTCCGAATAAATTTGCAGCTGTTTTTGCATCTTTAAATTGATATGAAGTTGTTTGATATATTGGGACTGCTACCGATGTTGTAGCAGGATCGCTTCTATAATCTCCTCCATGCAAACCAATTGTTTCTGGATTTTTTATTTTTTTACCCATTTTTTTTCTCCTTTTTTAGTACTTCGACAAATGTCAGGCGTACAATACAGTTCAAATGCCCGGTTTTAATTTGAGACTATTTCAAAAAAAAACCACCGACTAAAGCGGTGGTCTGTAAAGATTTGACGCTTTAGCGGTTTTTTTAAAGCGCTCGCAATTTGTATTAAATCAGCGCTATAAAGAAATTATATTAGATATAGCAACTAGAAGTCAATACCAATTTGCTTCATTTTTAAGAGAATAAAAATGATATAAAGTAAAATAATGAGCAATAAATGGAATAGCGATTTAACTCCTGAGCAAAATTATATTCTCAAAGAAGAGGGTACTGAACCTCCAGGATCTAGCTCCTTAAATCAGGAAAAAAGAGAAGGCGATTATCATTGCGCCGGATGTGGGGTTAAACTTTTTAGCTCAGAAATGAAGTACGAAAGTGGTTCTGGTTGGCCATCTTTTTTCTCATCCTTACCAGATGTATTTGAAACTAAAACAGATACCCACATTGGTTATGAAAGAACAGAATATCATTGTAAAAAATGTGGCGGACATCATGGACATTTGTTCGATGATGGTCCTAAACCTACGGGGAAAAGGTTCTGTAACAACGGTCTTTGCTTAGTATTTAAGCCTAAAAAATAATAAAATAAACAATAAAAAAAATAAGAGAATATTCTAAAACAGTCTTTGATTTTTCTAATTTATTTGCACCAAACCTGTTTTCTAAAAACTTTTTTGAAAAATAAAACATTAAATGAACTATAATAATAGATATACCAATTCCTATCAAAGTTGCCTTAAAACTAAAATTTTTGTATCCAAAATAGCAAGCTAATATGAAAGTTATCCAAGATACTTTAGAAATAAAGACTTTAAATAAAATTGCTGTTTTTTTACTGAAAATAGACTGTGTCCTAATGAAAGAGTAGGACCAAATAAGACCTAGCAGAAAGCTTAAATATTTTATAATCATCATATTAATAGTATCATTATATTATGTTAATTAAATCTTTCTTAGCTTTTGGTGCAGGCTTCATTAGTTTCTTATCTCCATGTGTTTTACCTTTAATACCTGGTTATATATCTTATATTTCTGGAGAAAGTCTTGGAGATATAGTCGAAAAACAAAAAAAAGTTATTTTAAAAACAGTTTTATTTTCTCTAGGCTTCTCACTCGTATTTATTAGTTTTGGAGCTACGGCATCTTTAATTGGAAATATATTGTTAGAAAACTCTAGTACTTTAAGAATAATTGCAGGAATTATAATAATAATTTTTTCTCTTCAACTGATTGGTATTTTAAACCTTAATTTTTTAAACCAAGAAAAAAGATTTCAGACAAAAAATTACTCAAATAATTTGTTTTTTCCAGTTCTAGTAGGCGCAGCTTTTGGTTTCGGTTGGACACCATGTATTGGACCTGTACTTGGATCAATTTTAACGCTTGCAGCAGTTGAAAGTAGCATAGGAAAAGGAATTTTATTATTAAGCTTCTATTCTTTAGGTTTAGCAATACCTTTCATCTTGTCAGGTTACGGCATTTCAAAATTCTTAGCATTTTCTAAAAATTTTAGAAAAAATATTAAAATCGTTTCTGTTACTGGAGGAGTAATTTTATTAATTACTGGAATATTAATTCTTACAAATAAATTACAAACTCTAGGCTATTTTATACTGGAAGCTATACCGATACTTGGAAATTTAGGCTAATAATTTATCTAATTCACCACTTTTATTAGCAGCTTGTAATTCAGCGTTGCCACCAACGTGATGATCACCTATGAAAATTTGAGGTACAGAGGTTCGTCCTCCACTTTTTTTTAACATTTCTGCTCTTTTACTTTCATCTTCCCAAACATTTATTTCTTGGTAAGGAATTTTTTTTGAATCAAGTAACGCTCTTGCATAAACGCAATAAGGACAAGGATTACCAGTGTACATAACAACTTTTTTCATAACTAATATATATCACTAATTCTAATTTTTTCTCTCATTTTTTTTCTTTCGAGTTTAAATTTTTTCCTATGTTTTATACTCGTCTTGTGAACTCTTTTCCTCCACAGCCTAAATGAACTAGGTTTTAAGTTTCTTCTCATTATTTTTATTACTTGAGATTCATTTTTTCCTGTTTTCTTTTCTATTTCCTCAAATGTAATACGGTCTGCCCAACCTGCCCAAATTATCCAATCTTCATTATATTTTCTTGGCTCTGGATTTTTAACTCTTGTTTCTGGAATTAAGCTTCTTTTCTTCATTAAAAAATATATAGTAATTAAATGTTTCCCGAAAACTACTTCATTTATATTCAGTTGTTGCTGTTTTATTTTATAACCCCCGGACCTCCTAGAGTTATTATTGTCACAAATACAATCAATTACGGTTTAAAAAAATCTGTTTGGACAGCTCTTGGTGATATATCTGCTAATTTTGTTCAAGCATCACTAACCACTTTTGTTATAGGAAGTTTACTAATAGACAATCCTGATATTTATGTTTACTTCAAATGGGCTGGAATTTCATACGTTTTGTATCTTGCTTACGAAACTTTTTCCTTAAAAATCAAACAAGCAGATAAAAACACAAAACCTACCAAAAGTAATTTTGCAATGTACAGAGACGGATTTTTAGTTGCAGGCCTCAGTCCTAAAGCTTTAGTTTTTTTTGGAACAATATTTATAACGTTCATTAATTTTGACGGAAACGTAATCTCTCAATTTTTAATTTTAATTATTACTTGGATGTCTTTAGATTTCTTAAGTTTAATGATGTATGGACTTGCCGCTAGAAAAATTGCGATATGGCTTAAAGGTAACCCTAGGTTACTAAATACAATCTCAGCGTGTGTATTAATTATCATTGCGATACTTGTTGCAGTCAGAACTTAACTTTTTTCATTTTAACCTGTTGTCTAAAAAGAGAAAAATTGTTTTAATAATTTAAATTAATTAATTAATTAAAGGGGGAAACAAATGAATAAAATAGCAAAACTATTTATTACATTTATTTCAGCTGTTACTTTAGCATTAGCAAGTATCACTTCTTCTTTCGCAAAAGTTGAAGACGGTATGATAGTGTTAGGTTCTGCGATATCTCTTACAGGAAAATACTCTTCTAACGGAGTTCACACTCAAAACGGTTACAACATGGCCGTTGATAGAATTAACAAAATGGGTGGCGTAAAAGTTGGAGGAAAAAGTTATAAATTTGAAATTATCTATTACGATGATGAATCAAATCCTAAAAGAGCTGCTCAGTTAGCTGAAAGACTAATTAAACAAGACGGCGTTCATTATATGCTTGGACCATACAGTTCAGGTTTAACGAAAGCCATTGCACCAGTAACCGAGAAATACAAAATTCCTATGGTTGAAGCTAACGGTGCATCAAGATCTTTATTTACAAAAGGATACAAATATTTGTTCGCGGTGTTATCACCAGCTAACCAATACCTTGAAGTAGCAATAGATCTTGCAGTCGAAAAAAATGGTGGAAAGCCAGTAAAAATTGCACAAGCATTTGAACAAGATGCTTTCTCACAAGACGTGAGACTAGGTATCTTAGATGCTGCAAAAAGAACTGGATCTAAAATCATAATTGATGACAAACTACCAAAAGAGCTAAATGATATGGCTGCTACATTGGCAAAAGTAAAAGCTACTAAGCCAGATGTACTAGTAGTATCAGGGCACACAAAAGGTGCATTAACTGCAATCAGACAAATATCTGAAATGAAAGTTGATGTTCCAATGTTAGCGATGACACACTGCGATGCTGCAAAACTTTCTAAACAACACGGAAAGAAATCAGAGTATGCATTGTGCGCTTCTCAATGGCATAAAAACTTAAGCTACAAAGATAAATTCTTTGGAAGTGGTAAGAAGTATGACAAAGACTTTAAAAAAGAATTTGGTTATGCTCCACCTTACCAATCAGCTGAGTCATCTGCCGCTTTACTAGTGTTCAAAGATGCGTTCGAAAGAGCTGATTCTTTTGACAGAGATAAAGTAAGAGATGCTTTAAAAGCTACAGAGATGCAAACTTTCTATGGAAACATTAAATTTGGTCCTGGCGGTCAGAATGTTGCTAAGCCAATGATCTTGTTCCAAGTAAGATGCAAAGGTGATACGTGTGAGAATAAAGTTGTTGCTCCAACAAAATGGGCTTCTGACAAATTCTTTCACCCGATCCCTAAGTGGTCTGAAAGAGGTTAATACTTTTTAAGTATATTATTAAATGCCCCCTAAATTTTAGGGGGCATTTTTTTTAAAAGGTTTTATGGATTTTTTGATTTTTCAAGTTCCAATGTTAATGGTCCAAGCTTCATTGGACGGAATTCTATTAGGAATTTTATTTGCGCTAATTGCCTACGGAATGGCACTCCAGTGGGGAGTAATGAATATAATTAATATTGCACAAGGTGATTTAGTAATACTCGGAGGTTATATTGCTTACACTATGTATCTTGCTGGAATTCATCCAGCTTGGGGAGTTATTGTTTCTCCAATTATAATGTATTTTGTTGGCTGGGCACTTTATAAGTTAGTAATTAACAAAGTTGTGGATCGAGACTTATTTATTTCAATTTTAGCAACTTTCGGTATCGCAATTGTATTTCAACAGTTAATGAATTTTATTTTTGGAGCAGACGTAGTTGTGGCACAGTCTGAATATGGAACAACAATGCTATTTGATAATTCAGTTACACTACCAAATTCAAAAATATTTTCTGCCTTTGTAAGTCTTGCATACGCAGTAGCTTTGGTTATTTATATGAAAAAATCTAAACTTGGACGAGCCATAAGAGCTACAGCACAAAATGCTAGAGCGGCAAAAATTCTTGGTGTGGATACTGAAAAAGTTTACGCAGCAACTTTTGGCATTAATGCTGCGTTATGTGGGATTGCAGGAGCTCTAATTTCAATCACTCTTACTCTTCATCCGTACGTAGGACTTCCTTATACAGTTAGATCGTTCATGATAGTTATTGTAGCAGGTCTTGGTAATTTACCGGCGGTTGCAATTTCAGGAATGGGATTAGGATTATTTGAAGAGTTTGCAGATTATATTTTAGGAACAGAATTTAGAATTGGTGCAGTATTTATGCTGCTAGTCTTCATATTAGTTTACAGAAGATTCAAACTTTCAAAGAAAAGAGAGTATTTAAAATGAAACAAAAAGATTTAATTTTATATTCTGGTTTAATTATTTTAGGTTTAGCAGCACCCTATTTATTTTCTGCTTTTAAAGTTCAGCTTACATATCTTTGTGTCTTGATTGTTCTGGCGATGACTTGGAATTTACAAGGTGGAGAAATGGGCTACAATAGTTTTGGAAATATCCTTTTCTACGGTCTTGGAATGTATTTAACAGCATCAGTTCAAGTAGGAATGTTTTTTCCATTAGCGGAATGGACGGAAAGTGGTGGAGAAAAAACATTCGTGCATACTACAGCACAATATTTTCAAGGAATAGGTGTTGGTTTATTAGTTGCAGCTATTATTCCAGCATTAGTCGCGGGTGCTATTGGTTATGCTATTTTAGGTTTGCGAGGACATTACTTTGCTATTTGTACTTTAGGTTTAGGGATCGCAGCAGGAGAAATTGCTGGAGGGATAGAAATTATTGGAGCTGGTCAAGGTTTTACGACACCACCTTTTCCTGCAGAAATAGTTGATCCTGAAGCAAGAGGAAAATTTTTCTACTTTACAAGTTTTATTGTATTAGTTTTAGCATTTATTTTTGTAAAATATATTTACGGTTCCAGATTTAGATTAATTTTAAATGCGATAAGAGATAACGAAGATAAAGCAGAGGCAATGGGTATTCAAACAATGAAATATAAAATTGTTGGTTGGATGGTATCTGCATTTTTCTGTGGTCTTGCCGGTGGAATTATGGGTGGATTAATTGGATATATAGATTCTACAGATGTTGCATTTGATGGAAGAGAGATGGGAGTGTTTATGGTCCTAATGGCAATACTTGGTGGAAAAGGAACTTTGTGGGGACCAATTATTGGTGCAACTTTATTCCATTTCTTCAAAGAAGGTCTTTGGACTTTTATATTAGGCTGGCAATATGTTGCCTTAGGAGTTTTGATTGTTGTAATCGTAATTTATTTCCCAGAGGGATTAATGGGCTGGTTAAGAGAAAAATATCCTGAAAGATTTGGGGAAGTTATAGATGAAAAAGATCGTAAATCACAGGTGGAATTAAAATGAGTCTTTTAGAAGTAAAAAATGTAAGCAAATCTTTTGGAGGTGTGAAAGCTAATGTAGACATTTCTGTTTCCGTGGAGCAAGGATCAATAGTTGGCTTAATCGGACCAAACGGTTCTGGTAAAACAACATTATTTAATTCAATCGTTGGAACTCATCCAATTGATCAGGGGTCTATCGTCTTTAATAATACTGAGGTTTCAGAAATGCCTGTCCCTGCAGTAGCTAAATTGGGATTGTTAAGAACATTTCAGCAAACAAGAATTTATTCTAAACTTAATTGCGTAGAAAATATGTTAATTAGCCATAAGGCCAGTGACTCAGGCTTTATATTTGCAAAAATTCCTACTGAGCTTACCGAAAAAGCAGAAAATCTTTTAAACTTTGTAGGACTCTATCAAAAAAGAAATTTAAGAGGAGGAGATTTATCATTTGGCCAGCAAAAACTTTTAGAATTAGCAATGGCATTAATGAATGAGCCTAAAATGTTATTATTAGATGAACCTACAGCAGGTATTAACCCAACCTTAATAAATGGAATTATAGATAGACTTATAAAAGTTAATAAAGATTATGGAATTACACTGTTAGTAATAGAGCATAATATGAAAGTTATAATGAGTTTAGCCCAAAGTATTTTTTGTTTAGCTCATGGAAAACTTTTAGCGGAAGGCTCACCAGATCAAATTAAAAATGATAAGCGAGTTGTTGATGCTTATTTAGGAGCGCAATAATGGCAAATCAATACGAAGTATTAGGGAAAGCACCAGATATTAAAGATCTACAAAAACTTTCTGGATCTAACTTGCATTTACAAATTAAAAACTTAAATGCTGGTTATGGTAAAATGGAAATACTTCATAACTTTGATTTATTAGTAGATAAAGCTCAATCATTATGTCTAATAGGGCCGAATGGCGCAGGAAAATCTACGATACTTCATTCTATTTATGGTTTTACAAATATTTTTTCAGGAAAAATAGAAATTGATGGAAATGAGATTACCAAACTTACACCAGCCCAAAAATTAAAAAGTTGCGGAATAGCCTATATTCTTCAAGACAATTCAGTATTTCCAGATATGACAGTTGAAGAAAATTTATTAATGGGTGGCTACATCAAAGATAAAACAGAAGAGTCTTATGCTGAAGCTAAAAGAGTTTTAGAGAAGTATGAAAGATTAAATAAAAGACGAAACCAACCTGCAAAAGTTTTATCAGGCGGAGAAAGAAGACTTCTTGAAATTTCAAGAGCTTTAGTAATGCGTCCATCAATTCTTTTGGTGGATGAACCTTCGATAGGCCTAGAACCAAGATACATTGAAATGGTTTTTGAAATTTTAGAAGATCTTCAAAAAAATGAAAAGAAAACTATTATCATGGTTGAACAGAACGCAAAAAAAGGATTAGAATTCGCTGACATTGGTTATGTTTTAGTTTCTGGACAAACTGCTATTGTTGGAAAAGGAAATGATCTATTAAAAAATCCTGATGTAGGAAGATTATTTCTTGGCGGTTAATGATAAGATCTGGATTTTATTTAAAAGGTTTATTTTCAGTAAGATCTGTAGATAGTCCAGCAATTGCTCTAGGTTGTAGTTTTCTTGCAATTGGAGCATTATTAAAAAATATTGGATTTAATCTTCAACAAAGTTTTTTTTCGACATTCTTTACTTACGCATTGCCTGGACAATTAGTAATGGCCGAGTCTTTTTTAGTTGGAGCCTCGTTGGTAAATATTTTTATAGGAGTTTGGTTGGTAAATGCCCGTTTATTTCCCATGGCTGTTTCGATGTTTCCATTATTAAAAAGTAAAAAACAGCCAAAATGGAAATATTATATTTCTTGTCATTTTCTTGCAGTTTCCTCTTGGCTAATAATGAAAAAAGATTACAGAACTATTAACGAGGATTATAGAATAGATTTTTGGATGGGTATTGGAACAGCGACTTGGTCTATTGCAATTGTTTCAACGGTTTTAGGTTTTTTAATTTCTGATTATTTAAGCAAAGATATGATGATTGGTCTTGCAATTGTAAATCCTGTTTATTTTTTCTGTATGTTACTAGGTTCAATGAAAAATGTTGTTATTGGAACTTCGGTTATTCTAGGAACAATTCTTGGACCAGCTTTTTACTTAATTTCACCTGAATGGTGCATTTTATATGGCGGTGTAACTGCTGGTGTAATTGCTTTTTTTGTTGGTGAGCTCAATGACTGATTTATATTCAAATATTTTTTTAGTCATAGCAGTTACTTCCATTGCAACATATCTATCTAGATCTTTAGGGGTTTTATTTTCAGAGAGAATTAATATGAATTCTAAAATATTCAGATTATTTGACTGTGTAGCCTATTCAACTTTAGCAGCTTTAATTTCTAAAGTTGTAGTTTTTCCAGCAGGAGACCTTGTTGAAGCAAGCAATTTAATAAGATTAATAGTAGTTTTTGTTTGTGTAGCAGTATTTTTTATAGCAAAAAGAAACCTTGTCTACCCCACGGTTCTATCTGCTATACTTTTGACTGTTTTAATTAAAATTGTATGAAAAAAGTATTATTAATATTAATTTTTTCTATTTTTATCACCTCGCTTTATGCAGGGCCTGCAGACAAAATAAAAAGCAGCGGGTTTATTAACAAAAATGTTAGGTTAGTCAAAGGTTTTGAAATTAATGATCCCAAAAACAAAATAATTTTGATTTATAATCACGGACAAAATGAAAATGATATGGCATTAAAGTCATGTGCGTGGGTATCTATGCTAAGGAATCATGCTTCCCTTATAGATCAAGAAGTTAATGGAAAAAAAATAATGGTTTACAATTTTTGTACCAATCACTTAGCTGGTGACATGTCACCAAAAAAAGATTGGTGGACCTTAAAAACTCCAGAAGTTTATAAAGGTAAACACAAACTAGATAAAAGGGTTGAAGCCAATCTTGATTTAATTAATAAATTTGTAAAAGCAGGTGTTCCAAGAAAACAAATTTTTATTACAGGACATTCTTGTGGAGGCAAGACTACTTTGCTTTTTATGAGTAGATACCCCGACAAAGTAGGAGGAGGTATATCTTATATGCATGCTTGTTTTGGAAAGCTTTCACATAAATATAAAGTTAAAAAACTGGGTGTTGAAAAAGCAATGGAGAAATTTAGAAAAAAATGGAAAGGACCTCACGATTTAAGACAAAAAATGAACGATGAAATTAAAAATAATTTAAAAACTCCTTTACTGGCATTTACGCACCCAAAAGATAAATACGAGGGACTATTATCTGATTGGCTAGAAGATATACCTAGTGTGAAAAGAATAGTAATTTCTGAAAATTATAAAATTAATGGAAAAAAATGTATTCGAAAGGGATATGACTGGTCAGAACCTGTTAAAAAAGGTCATGATATGGATACAGGACTTTGTTTTCAATACTACAATCCTGTAATTTTAGATTATATAGCATCAAGAATAAAATGAGTTTAGAGATCAAAGATCATTCAATATCAAAGAGAATTAAAGTAATCCAAATTCAAGAAACTGAACTAGATAAATTAATATTCCCATTTAACAAACATAGTATCCAGTCTTTAGAATACAAACCTTTTTCTAGATTTTCCTTGGCCAAAAGTGTTGACGATGTTTTTTCAGGAGAACTTAGTAAAGTTTTAAATAAAACACTTAAAGATAGAAATACTGGTACAGCTATAGTCGAACCTGATATTAAAAATTCAAAGTTTGATAAAGAATTTTTAGTTAAACTTTCGACTGCATTGGTATATTTGGTAGGAATTCCTAATTTTGACTCTATGACAGGGAAATATTATGCACGTTTTCATGTCAAACATTCAGATTCAAGTGACTCCTATCTTAGAAAAGCTTATAGAAATCTGGATCTTCATACAGATGGGACATTTGTAAAAGAAAAAACAGATTGGCTGTTAATGACAAAAATGGAAGAAATTAATGTAAAAGGCGGTGAAAGCACTTTGCTACACTTAGACGACTGGGAACTTTGCGAGGAGTTGAGCAGTGATCCTATCGGAAAAGAAAATTTTACATGGGGATCACCAAAAAGTAAAAATATTGATTATAAAGTTGAACACCCTATATTTTCGAAAGATAAAAACGGTAAAGTTATAATTTCATATATTGATCAGTTTCCCGAACCCAAAAACATGCAGCAAGGCTTATTTTTACAAAAATTATCAGATGCTTTAGAACAAAGTAAAAATAAATTAGTTTTTCCATTAAAGGTTGGGTCTGCAATTTTTTCAAATAATTATTTTTGGCTTCATGGGAGAAAAGCATTCGTAAAAGACTCAAATTTAAGCAGAGAATTATTAAGGATTAGAGGTGCATTTTTCGATTCTAATGATAAACTTAATTGATAAACAACCCCAATTTTGATTGAAATTAATTTTACTACTGTAACATATTTACAACACAAAAACCTTGATTTTACTCACTTTTTGGTCAATTTAGTCAGATTTTTCAAATAGCCAAAAGCTAAATAAATGTGACTCATGCTGAATATTTTGCTATCTATTGTCGTCTAAATTCGAATTTAGGAGATAAATATGAAAAAAATACTTGGACTAATTAGTGGAGCGTTATTGTGGTCAATGACCTTAGTGCCTGCTAATGCAGATTTTGGTGCCGGAGTATCTCTAATGGTTGGAGAACTTGAAACAGACGGTACTGAAACAGAGAAAGCAGTTACAGGTGTTACTTCTCAAAAAACATCAAAAACTTTAAAAGAAGGTTTTTATGGTGCCAGCGTATATGCTGAGTACAGATTTGATAACCGTATAGCATTCGGAGTTGAGTACGTGCCAATGGATTTAGATGTTGGTGCAGAAAGCAGAACGGATACTAGTGCGGGTGCAGATGTTGCTTCAGAAGCAGACACAGGTACACGAAAAGCTGATGCAGTAGTACAAGACCTTATGAACTATTACTTACGTCTTCCTGTTCCTACAACGGACAGTATGTATGTTAAGCTAGGCTATATGGATGCTGATGTTACAATTAATGAAACATTACCAACATCTAGTTATGGCAACACAACACTTGAAGGTATTGAGTATGGTATTGGTTTACAAAGTGAAAGCGGTAGAGCAAGGTTCGAACTTGCTTACGCAGACTTTGATAATATCAGCGTAACAGCAACTGGTAATACTATTGCTGGCGACGTAACTGGTCAAAACAAAGTATCAGCCGACGCAGACTCTATACAAGCTAGATTTTCTTTCGGTTTTTAAGTTAGAAAAAAATTAGAAAATAATTAACCCGCTTAATATTATTAGGCGGGTTTTTTATTTTTAAGGATAAGCTTCAACATTATCGGCACTACAAACAAAATCATTAGAAGCCTAATAATGTGGTGAAAAGAGACAAACTCTGGATCTAAATTAAAAAAGATAGCAATCACAGCAACTTCATAAATTCCCCCAGGACAATAAGATAAAAGTAAAGTAAAAAAATTTTTATCTATAACAAAACTAGCAACAAAAGCTGCCAATAGACCAAGTAAGACTAAAGCAAATGTAGCTACAAAACTGTGCAGGGTATTTTTTGCTATCTCATTAAATGTTTTATTAGCAAATCTACATCCAACCGATGATCCCAATATTAGTAAACAATAATCAATTATATTTTCCGGTAGTTGATAAGATGCAATTTCACTTATTTGTAAAAAACCACTAGCAACCAAAGTCCCAGCTAATAATGCTGCGGGAATCTTTAATTTATCAAAGATAATTATTAAGATTATTGATAAAAAAACAAGAATTAATAAATGAATTATATTTTGATTTTCAACTATTTTTTCAGTAATTTTTATATTTTCAGTATCATTAAAACTATTAACAATAAATGGAAAAACAGTAATTATTATTATCAATCTTATCAAATGTGCAGTTGCAACCTGACTCAAATCTGTTTTTTGATCTTCTGCTAAAATTAATAGTGGACCTAGTGCGCCAGGAGCAGCAGAAAATATTGATGTTTTTTTTTCATATCCTGAAAATTTTTGTAAATACTTTGAGACCAGTAAAACACTCACAACAATATATGCCAGCATAATTAATGAAGTCCAAGCCCATTGATGTATTTGTGAGAAAAGACTTTTGTCTACATAGCTTCCTATATAAAGACCTAATAAAATTAAAACTGTACTTAAAACAAGTTTGGGCATTTTTGTTTTAACTCCACCCAAAGATACAACCGATGTAATCAGCATAGGACCTAAAAACCAAGCCAAAGGAACATTGAAATATTCAGCAATAAGAGCTCCAGGGATTGATACAATTATTACCCATGCAAATTCTTTAGATAAGATTTGCTTAAAATTTTCTTTATTAAATGGAATTGCTTGGTTATTCTGCATTACAAATGAAAATAGGTTTT
>CACHXE010000006.1 GCA_902583785.1 uncultured Pelagibacteraceae bacterium
TTGAAGCCGGCATACTTACATCTCAGGATTTAAAAAAAGAACTTTTAACTTCGATGAAGTTTAATAAGGAAAATTTAGCTGATAAATTAGATTTAGTAAGGAGAGATGAGTTTATAGTCTTAAAGAAAATAATAGAAAAACAACAAAAAGAAATAAGAGATTTAAAAAAGAAAAAAAGATCTAAAAAGGGATAGAAATCTTTACAGCCAAACCGTTGTGTTTACTATCAGATAATGAAATATTACCTCCGTGCGATTTCACTATATCTTGCGCAATAGACAAACCTAAACCAACTCCAGATTTATTGAGACTTCTACTCTTATCAATTCTATAAAAAGGTTTAAATACATTCTCATACTCTTTTTTTGGAATACCAGGGCCATTATCTTCAATAGTAATTACGGCATTACCCACTGATTTTTTTAATTCTACAAATATTTTATTTCCATATGAAAAACCATTTTCTATAATATTTGAAACACTTCTTCTTATTAAATTTTTTCTTCCCTGAACGGTAATTATATTGTTCTCATTAAGTTCATATTTAGAGCTATTGTAATTTTTTAATATGTCACTAACCATTTCATTGATATTTATTTCAACATAATCTTCTTCAGATTGTGATTTTGCATATTGTAAATAATCATTTAACATTTTTTCCATTTCATCAACATCTGAAGCCATCTTTTTAGCTGTGTCTTTTTTATCTGTCATTGCTAATTGAAGTTTTAATCTTGTGAGAGGAGTTCTTAAATCATGACTAATACCTGAAAGCATTTCTGATCTCTGATTTAGATGTTTATTAATTCTTTTCATCATTTTATCAAATTCAATTGTTGCTTTCCTAATTTCAGATGCCCCGGATGGCCTTAAGTCATCAACACGCTCACCTCTTCCAAATCTTTCAGCTGCTTTGGATAATTTAACTATAGGTCTAGTTTGATTTCTCAAAAATAAGATAGCTATCAAAATTAAAAAGAAAGAAGGAAATGTTATCCACAAAACAAAAACTCTTACTGATGATGGTGCAATTTTACTTTTTGGAAAAAATACCTGAATAATCTCATTCCCACTTTGAATTCTTAAGTCTACAAGATCAATGTAAGTAACTGTATCAAACCAATAATTACTTCCAAAAACTGGTTTCATTTCTCTTCTAAGCGATCTATCCATAGGACTAAAACGTCTATCAGATCTAGTCTCCGGTATTTTTTCATCCGTTTTAATATTTATAACAAAGTCAAAGTTTTTCTTATACAAATTCGTTAAAAATCTCACATCATCTTCTTCCTCTGATCTGTAAGCATCAAATAATGTTTTGACTTCACTTACTAATGATCTTGTCATACCTTTATTTGCTTTAATCCAAATACTGTCAAAAAATACTATTGAAATTGTTATTTGCAAAATAACTACAGGGGCAGCTACTATAATTAAAGCTCTATAAAATAAACTTTTTGGAAAAAATTTCTTTAATAAACTATTTAATCCAAAGGACATATCCCGAACCTCTCACAGTTTGTAAAAATTTTGGATTTTTTGGGTTAACCTCAATTTTTTTTCTTAATCTTGTAATCATTACATCTATAGATCTTTCCTTTGATATTTGTGATATTTTTCCAATCTCATCACGTGAAAATATTTTTCCTGGAGATGATAACATTTTTAAAAGAACTCTTTTTTCAGCCGAATTAATTTTTTGTACTTTTTCATTTAGCTTGATGGTCATTTTACTCAAATTTAATTCAGCCATTCCAATTTTATTTTTTTCAATATTATTTTGTTTAATATTAGATTTAATAATATTATTTATTCTTAGCAAGAGTTCTTGAGGTTCAAACGGTTTTCCTAGGTAGTCATCAGCACCTAGCTCAAGTCCATGTATTCTATTTTCTACTTCTCCTTTAGCTGTAAGTAATATTATCGGAATGTTCCTTGTTTGCTTAAGTTCTTTAGTAAGTTCATATCCGCTTTGTCCTGGCATCATTACGTCTAGAACCATTAAATTAAAATCAAATATATTAATTTTAATTTTAGCCTCTTCAGCATTTGATGCAGTTGATACTATAAAATTTTTTTCTGTTAAAAATTGTTTAATCAATTCTTTTATCTTATCATCATCATCTACAACTAAAATATGGTATTTATTTTTTCCCATTAATTATTTTTATTAAAACCTCCTTAAACTTTAAAACAGAGTCAGAATCTGAATTTTTTAGAGCATTAAAAATACGCTTTTTCTGAGTTTTAAATACTTCATTGTAGAATTTCCTTCCAACCTGATCTAAGTACAATAATTTTCTTCTAGAATCGTTATTATCTTTTACTTGCTTTATAATTTTTGATTTCTTCAAATCATTTAGAACTCTATTAAGACTTTGTTTTGTAATTTTTAATTTTATTAATAGCTCATTAACACTAATACCTTCGTTCCTCTCAATTAAATGTAGAGTTCTATGATGAGCTGCGCCTAAAGAATTTTTTTTTAAAACTTCATTTGGATCTGAAAATGTCTCCCTATAGGCATAAAGAAGCAATTGAATACAATCTTTAATTTGATCATCCTTTAAATAGAGTAAATCTTTCATATTTTGGTCAGATATATTGACATATTTTATCAACAAATATACTTTTTTGTTAGCAAAAAATTATTTAATTTAATGGAAACAATTCCTTACGATAAAAGATCAGGAAAGATTTGGTTCAACGCTAAACTTGTTGAATGGGACAAAGCAAATGTTCATCTCCTTAATCACGGGTTACACTATGCTAGCTGTGTATTTGAAGGAGAAAGAGTTTATGACGGAGAGATTTTTAAACTTGATGAACATACCAAAAGACTTTTCCATTCGGCTAATAGAATGGGAATAAAGATTCCATATACCGAAAAAGAAATTAATAATGCATGTAAAGAAATTATTTCAGTACAAAAAGTAAAAAATGGATATGTAAGACCAGTTGTTTGGAGAGGAAGTGAAATGATGGCTATATCTGCACAAAAAAACAAAATACATGTTGCAATAGCTACTTGGGAATGGGGATCATATTTTGATCCAAAATTAAAACTCAATGGAATCAAATTAAATATTTCTAAGTGGAGAAGGCCAGCGCCTAATTCAGTACCTTGGGATACAAAAGCATCAGGTTTATATATGATATGTACACTATCAAAACACGAAGCAGAAAGTAAAGGATTTACCGACTCCTTAATGTTAGATCATGAAGGAAATATTGCTGAGGCAACAGGAGCGAATATTTTTTTTAAAGATAAGTCCGGTACCTTGCATACTCCAACACCCGATTCTTTTTTAGATGGAATTACAAGAAGATGTGCTATTGAAATAGCCAAATCAAAAGGAGTAAAAATAATCGAAAGAAAAATAAAACCTGAAGAAATGTCAGATTTCGTGGGTTGTTTCCTTACTGGAACCGCAGCAGAAATAACACCTGTATCCCAAATAGACAAATTTAATTTTGAAGTTTGTAACCTTATAAAAGGTCTATCAGACAGTTATCAAGATCTTGTAAGAAAAAAAGCTGCAGCTTAATTCTTTCTAGCCTCTATTAATACTGACCAAGCAAGAAATTTGAAAAATGGAACTCTAAATATAATTTTGTCGATTTTTGCAATAAAATTAAAAAACTTCGACTCTTTTGGTGATTTATAAAAAGGAAGTAATGCCAAAGTTAAAAAACCATAATAATTTATCTCCACTTCACTAAATAAATCTTTAAAATATTTTATATCTTTAAAAGTTAATGGGTGTTCATCGTGAGATCTTGAATTAGGAGTAAGTTTTCTATAGAGATTTATTAAAGGATTTGTGCCAAGAGGTTCAATAAAAACAAGACTACCCTTTTTTTTTAACAATCTTTCAATCTCATTTACAGCCCTGTCAAAATTAAGATGATGTAATATTCCAACACCGTATACTATATCAAATTTACCTGAATCAAATTTGGTATTTTCACAGTTTTCAACAGTATAATTTATTTTATTATTATTTTTATTTTTTGCAATTTCAATAGCTTTTTCCGAAATATCTATTGCTGTAATTTTTAATGGATTAAAGTTTGAAACTTTTTCAGCATAAATACCATTGCCACAACCAAAATCTAAAATATTTTTATTGGGAGCCTTATTTTTCAAGGAAATCAAAAAATCCCCATACAAATTATGCAAAGCTTTATAAAATTTATTTTCATTTCTGGCCTCACCTGAAGAATGAAGATTATTGTGAAACTCTTTTTCTCGTATATTTATATCTGACAAGCTCATAATTTCTATGTTTTATCGTCACTCATTGCACTGTCTATACCTTTTCTTAAATAATCATAACCAGTATACAAAGTTAAAAATGCTGCAATCCATAGTAAAACAATACCGATTGTTTGTGCATTGTAGTCTTGAAAATTAATTATTTTATTTCCAGTTTCCCCTGTTAGAAGCATTGCAATTGAAAGCATTTGTATAAAAGTTTTAAATTTAGACAAGCTAGAGACTGGCACACTTTGTTCTTTTTTTTTTGCCAAAAACTCTCTAAGACCTGATATTAATATCTCCCTGGTTAAAATTACTATAGCTGCAATTACCTCATAATTTTTTATAATTCCATTCATTACCAATAATACCAAAGCTGCAGCGACTAAAATTTTATCTGCAATAGGGTCAAGAAGTTCTCCAAGTTTTGACTCTTCTTTGTAAAGTCTGGCCAATAAACCATCCAAAAAATCAGTAAAGCTTGCTAAAACAAAAAGAAAAAAGGGTACAAGATCACCTACAATTCCCGGTATAAAAAATGATAAAACAAATATTGGAACAATTATAAGGCGACCTATAGTTAAAATATTTGGAATTTTAAATCTCATATTTAATCTTCATGAAAAAAGTCATGTATTTTTTTTGCAACTTTCTCTTCTATACCATCAACAGATTTAAGATCTTCGAAACTTGCAGCTTCAACTGATTTTGCAGAACCAAAATGATTTAGCAAGGCTCTTTTTCTACTTCTGCCTATTCCTAAAATTTGATCAAGTAAAGATTTGCTTAAATTTCTTCTTCTTTTAGCTCTGTGTGTACTTATTGCAAACCTATGTGCTTCATCTCTAAGTCTCTGAAGAAAAAAAAGCGTAGGGTCATTTTTTTTAAATTTAATAATTCTATTTTCATGAAAAAAAGTTTCGTCGCCTGCATTTCTATTTTTACCTTTTGCAATAGCAATTATAGGTAATTCATGAAGACCAAGGTCATTTAAAGTTTCTCTACTAACAGAATATTGACCCTTACCACCATCTATTAATATTAAATCTGGTAATGTCATATTAGTATTTTCATCTTTAAGCGCTCTTACAAATCTTCTATTCAAAACTTCTTTCATCATACCATAGTCGTCACCTTTAACTGCATCTGATTTAATATTAAATTTTCTGTATCTTTTTTTAACAAATCCCTCTTTACCAAAAGTAATTAGAGCTCCAACAGAATCTGACCCCTGCACATGGCTATTATCATATACCTCAATAAGATTTACGTTAAAATTTAAATTAAATTTATCTGCAAGTTGGTCTATCAATTTTGAATTACTTTCAGTTTCTAAAATTTTTTGAGTTAAAGCTTGTTTAGCATTTTTTTTAGCCATTTCTGATACAATTTTTTCATCTTTGGTTAAGGCTTTTTTAATAATTATTTCTTTTTTTTCTCTAGAAGAAAATGTCTTTTCTAACAAAGTTTTTTCATTAATATCAATATTTAAAAGAACAAGTTTAGGTAAAGTTTTATTTTCATAAAATTGACCTAAAAAAGATGATAAAATTTTTTCTTCCTTTTCATCAGGATCATGCTTTGGGAAATATGCTTGATTACCCCAATTTTGTTTTGATCTAAAAAAGAAAACTTGAACACATGTTTTACCAGACTCTTTAAAAATAGATACAACATCTGCTTCTTTCAAGTTTGTTTGATTTATTTTTTGAGAAGATTGGATTTGCGTTAGTGCTTTTATTCTATCCCTCAGAATAGCAGCTTTTTCATAGTCTAAATCTTCGCTAGCTTTTTCCATTTCAGTAGATAAATTTTTTTGAATTCTTTGTGATTTTCCGGAAATAAAATCTACCGCATCACCAACTAAATTTTTATAATTTTCTTCCTCAATTTTTCCTACGCATGGGGCGGAACACCTTCTTATTTGATACAAAATACATGCTCTATCTCTATTTTTAAAAACTGTATCGTCGCAAACTCTTAACAAAAATATTTTTTGTAGAATTTTGATTGTCCAGTTTGCTGATCCCACTGACGCAAATGGGCCAAAATAATATCCCTCTCTGTTTTTTTTTCCTCTCAATTTGGTTAATTGTGGCCATTTATCTTTTTGACCGATAAATATGTATGGGAAAGATTTATCGTCTCTTAATAAAATGTTAAATCTTGGCTTATATTTTTTTATAAGATTTGCTTCTAATAATAGAGCTTCACTTTCATTTGTTGTAGTTGTAGTCTCAAGTTTTCTAGTTAGAGAGAGCATTCTTTCCGTTCTTATCGGTAAATGGCTGTCCGAAACATAGCTCTTCAAACGGTTTGGAATATTTTTAGCCTTACCAACATAAAGAATTTCATTTTTATCGCTTAACATTCTATAAACCCCGGGATTATTTGTGAGATTTACTAATTTTTTTCGAATTATTTCTTTACCTTTTTCAATGCTCATTTGATCTAGTCTTTTCCAACTCTATTCCTACTGAAGTAGTATTCTTAATAACATCTAATTTTTCAATTCTTAAAAGAATTTTTTTTATTCTAGGGTTCTCAAAAAGTTTTAAGAATATTTTTTCTGCCAAAGTTTCAAGAAGTAAATAATGTTTTCTGGATGTAATTTTTGTAATAGTTTTAATAACTTGTTCATAGTTAACTATACTTTTTAAATCTTTATCATTTGGAATAAGATTTTGATCAATATTTATAATTAAATTAAATCTCACTCTTTGTTTTTTCTTTTTTTCAAAATTATAAATTCCTACAAACATATTTAATACCAGATCCTTTATTAGAATTTTCCTTTTATAACTATAAGATCTTTTTTGTTTAAATTTAATTATTTTCATTCTTTTGAGTTTATTATATCGGGTGTTTTCCATGCTAAACTTTGGCCGCTATCTACACTAATTATTTGACCTGTGATGCTGTTATTTTCAATTAAATATTTAACAGAGGCACATATATTATCTAAATCAACTTGTTTTTGAAGAATTGTAGACTTCCATTGAGCTTTAAAATGTTTATCTGACTGTCTCTTATTTTTTAAAGTTGGACCTGGCGAAATTCCATTTACTCTTATATTGGGAGCAAGTTTCATAGCAGTAGTAGTTGTGAGTGTTGCAAGTGCAGCTTTACTCAAAGTATATGAAAAAAAGAAAGGAGTAAGTTTTTTTACTCTTTGATCAATAATATTTATAACGTTTGCCTCTTTATTTTTCACATATCTTTTAAAATCTTTAATCAATAATGCTGGAGCTTTTAAATTTATATCTACATGTTTTGAAAAACTTTTATCACTAAAATTTTCTAAATCATCTTTTTCAAATAAAGATGCATTGTTAATTAGACAGTCTAAACCTTTCATTTTTTTGTGAGCAAATGGCACTATTTTTTTAACTTTATTAATATTACTTAGATCCGCTTTAATTAAGTAAACTCTGCTACCGATTTCTTCTAGTTCTGTCTTTAATTTTTGGGCTGATTTTTTTGATTTATTAAAATGTATTACTAAGTCAACTTCGTATCCAGCTAAACTTTTTGCTATAGCCGAACCAATTCTAGTAGCGCCACCAGTTATAATTATTTTTTTGGCTTCCATTTTTTTATAGATTTTCTTGGTTTAGTGCCTGGCATCCCCATTTTTGATCTTCCTTGAGGGTATACCTTTTTATTTAAATTGTACTGTGAAATTTTTGGATTCAAGTTAATCTCAAGCTCATTTGTCTCCAATTTTCTTATTTCGTCTCTAAATTTTGCCGCTTCTTCAAACTCCAAATTTGACGCAGATTCTTTCATTTTTTTATTAAGTGCTTTTAAATGTTTTTTTAAGTTTCCGCCAACATTTGAGCCTTCACTAATTTTTACATAATCTTTTTCATAAACAGATTCTAAAATATCAGTAATCTCCTTCTTAACTGACTCTGCACTTATATTATTTTTTTTATTATATTCAACTTGTCTGCTCCTTCTTCTATCTGTCTCTTTAATAGCTTTATCAATACTTTTTGTTACTTTGTCTGCATAAAGAATTACTTTGCCATCTACATTTCTTGCAGCCCTACCAATAGTTTGAATTAATGAAGTTTCTGATCTTAAAAAACCCTCTTTGTCTGCGTCTAAAATTGCAACTAAAGCACATTCCGGTATATCTAATCCTTCTCTTAATAGATTGATGCCAATCAAAATATCAAAAACACCCATTCGTAAATCTCTGATGATTTCAATTCTCTCAAGTGTATCTATGTCTGAGTGCATATATCTTACTTTCAAACCGTTTTCGTGAAGATATTCTGTTAAATCTTCTGCCATTTTCTTTGTAAGGGTTGTAACTAAAATTCTATATCCTTTACCAATAACTTTTTTAGACTCATGGAATAAATCATCCACTTGAGTTTTTGCTGGTCGTATCTCAACGGGCGGATCAATTAAACCTGTTGGTCTTATAACTTGATCTATATATTTATTTTGAGTTTGTTTTAGTTCCCACGGACCAGGTGTTGCAGATACAAAAACAGTTTGAGTTCTCATAGCATCCCACTCCTCAAATTTTAGCGGTCTATTGTCCATGCAAGAAGGTAATCTGAAGCCATACTCAGCAAGAGTTTTTTTTCTTGTGCGGTCACCTTTGTACATACCATTTAATTGAGGTACAGTAACGTGGCTTTCGTCTACGAATATAATAGTATTGTCTGGAAAATATTCAAAAAGAGTAGGAGGAGGTTCACCCTTGTTTCTTCCTGATAAAAATCTTGAATAGTTTTCAATTCCCGCACATGTTCCCGTTGCTTCAATCATTTCGAGATCAAACTTAGTTCTCTCTCTTAATCTTTGAGCTTCTAGAAGTTTATTATTTGCCTTGTGGTCTTCTAAAGTCACTTCCAATTCTTTTTTTATTTCTTTGATAGCTTGATCAATAGTTGGTTTTGGAGTTATATAATGGCTGTTAGCATATAGTTTTATTACTGCAAAGTCGTTTGTTTTGTCTCCTGTTAAAGGGTCAAACTCTTCAATTTTTTCAAGTTTATTTCCATTTAAACTTAGTCTCCAAGCACGATCTTCTAGATGTGAGGGGAATATTTCTAAATTTTCCCCTCTCACTCTAAAAGTGCCTCGGAAAAAATTTTGATCATTTCTCTTATATTGTAAATTAACAAATGTTTTAATAATCTCTTCTCTTTCATATTCATAATTTTTTTTTAATGCCAATGTCATTTTGCTGTAGGCTTCAACTGAACCAAGCCCATAGATACAAGAAACACTAGCCACAATAATTACATCATCGCGTTCAAGCAAAGACCTTGTTGCTGAATGTCTCATCCTATCTATCTGTTCGTTTATAGATGCTTCTTTTTCAATATAAGTATCTGACCTTGGAACATATGCTTCAGGAGTATAATAATCATAATAAGATACAAAATACTCAACAGCATTATTTGGAAAAAAACTTTTCATCTCTCCGTACAATTGCGCAGCCAAAGTTTTATTTGGTGCCAAAACTAATGAGGGTCTATTTGAAGCTTCTATTACTTTAGCCATAGTAAAGGTTTTTCCAGATCCTGTGACACCTAGCAGAACTTGTTCGCTCTGTTTATCCTTTAAATTTTTAAGTATCTTTTTAATTGCCTCAGGTTGATCTCCAGCAGGTTGAAAATCACTTTTTATTTTAAACCTAATTCCTCCCTCGAGTTTTTTCCTAACAGGAGCGTTATTAGACTCTAAATTATCTATTTTTTCTTGGTATGTATTTTGCATTTTGTGTTAATAATAACAAAATATTATAAATTTCAATGAGCATAGTTTCCAATAGTTTAAAGAGAATTAAACCCTCCCCAACCATAGCGGTTACCTCAAAAGCTAGAGAAATGAAGGCAGCTGGCAAAGACGTTATTGGCCTAGGAGCTGGAGAACCTGATTTTGACACTCCTGACAACATTAAAGAAGCAGCTATAGAAGCTATAAAAAGAGGAGACACCAAATATACAGCTGTCGATGGAACCCCGACATTAAAAAAAGCTATTCAAGGAAAATTTAAAAGAGAAAATAATTTATCTTACGAACTTGATCAAATTTCTGTAGGAACCGGTGGCAAGCAAGTTCTTTACAATGTATTCATGGCCACATTAAATCCTGGAGACGAGGTTATTATTCCAGCACCTTACTGGGTATCTTATCCTGATATGGTTTTATTAGCTGGTGGTAAACCTAAAATAGTAAAGTGCTCAGAAAAAAATGAATTCAAAATAACACCAGATGAATTAAAAAAAGCTATTGGAAAAAAAACTAAATGGTTAATTATAAACTCACCGTCCAATCCAACCGGATCCTGTTACACAAGGAGTGAGATAGAAGAATTATCAAAAATATTAATAAAAAATAAAAATGTTTATATACTTAGTGACGATATCTATGAGCATATTACATATGATGATTTTAAATTTTTCACCATTGCCCAAATTAAAGATTTAAAAGACAGAACATTGACAATGAACGGTGTAAGTAAATCTTACTCTATGACTGGATGGAGAATAGGGTATGGAGCTGGTCCGAAAGACATAATTAAAGCTGTAGCAAAAATTCAATCTCAATCTACAACAAATCCATCTTCGATTAGTCAAGCAGCAGCTGTAGAAGCTTTGAATGGAACTCAAGATTTCATAAAAACAAGATCTGACTCCTTTAAGGAGAGGAGGGATTACGTTGTTGAAACTTTAAATAGTATTAATGGTTTAAGTTGTTTGAAACCAAGCGGAGCTTTTTATGTTTTCCCAAATTGCAAAAAGTTGTTAGGTAAAAAGACAAAATTAAAAACAGATAAAGAATTTGTAGAAAAATTACTTGAAAAAGCCGAAGTAGCCGTAGTTCAGGGATCTGCATTTGGATTAGATGGATATTTTAGAATTTCTTACGCAACTTCTATGGATAATCTTAAAAAAGCTTTAGATAGAATAAAATCTTTTTGTGAAAGTTTAAACTAATCCTAGTCTAACGACTGATCTAGCATTCTCAATCATACAATCTTTTGCAGGTTTAAATTTAAAACCTAATAATTCTTCTGCATAAGCAGTGTCAGTTTGCATTAAAATTCCTAAATCTGGTATCATCATTTTAGCGCTTGAGTCTATAAAGCTTATTAATTTTACCATAAAATTTGGAAGTTCTTTTTTGGGAAGTTTTTTTGCATACTCAGGTATTGCTTCGGCCATTATTTGAGATAACTCAACTAGTTTTTTTACTTCTTTTCCAACAATTAATCTCCGTCCACCGACTTTATTATTTCCAATACAAGCAACATGTGCTTTTGCTATGTCTTTCACATCAGAAATTAAAACTGCAAATTTAGGCGCACCTGGAAATTTACCTGCCATAAATTGTCTAACATATTCTATTGATGTACCTCCTTTTTTATCTAAAGCATCACCAAAAACTCCACCAGGACAAATACAAGTTAATTTATTTTTTAAACCTTTGCTCTCCATAAACTCCCAAGCTAATCTTTCTGCTTTTGTTTTTGACAAAAAATAGTCATTCACACCTTCTACCCAATTTTCATCAGTCCAGTCATTTTCTCCAAATGTGTAGGGATTGCTTCTATTAGGTTTTCTAAACATTGCAACGATTGAGGATGTTTTAATTATTTGTTCCACACCTGCATTTACTCCAGCTTTTAAAACTCTTAAAGTTCCATCAACAGCAGGAGGTAATAAACTTTCTCTATTTCTTGAAACTTTCATAGGAAAAGGTGAGGCAATATGAAATATATATTTACATCCCTTTGCTGCTTCTTCCCATCCGTCATCTTTAACAAGATCTAATTCAACAAATGATAATTTATCAATCGAAGCATATTTACTTATAGTTTCTTTTGTTTGTTCAATTAAATTTTTATTTCTTACAGTCCCTAAAACTTGATAGCCAGAATTTAATAATTCTATTGCAGTATGTTTTGCAATCCAACCACTTATTCCTGTTAATAATACTTTGTTGCTCATTTTGATGATAAATGTTTTTCAGCCTCAAGTGCAGCCATACAACCCATCCCAGCCGCAGTAACTGCCTGCCTGAATATTTTATCTTTAACATCGCCAGCTGCGAAAACGCCTGGCACATTAGTTATTGTAGAGTCTGGTTTGGTAACTATGTATCCCTCTTTATCCATGCTTAATTGACCTTTAAAAAGTGAAGTAGCAGGATCATGTCCTATTGCTATAAACAAACCATCTAGTTTAAGCTCAGTAACTTTATTAGTTTTAACATTTTTTATTTTTATTGCCTTAACAGATTTAGGATCTTTTTCTCCCACAACATCCTCAACAACGCTATCCCAGATAATTTCAATTTTTTTATTTGCCTTTAATTTTGCTTGAAGCATTTTTTCAGCCCTTAATTCATTTCTTCTATGTATAAGCTTAACTTTAGATGCAAATTTAGTTAAAAACATTGCTTCCTCTACCGCAGCATTTCCACCTCCTACAACAGCAACTTCTTTTTCTTTAAAAAAGAAACCATCACATGTTGCACATGCTGAAACACCAAATCCTCTAAATTCCTGTTCTGATTTTAAATTTAACCATCTTGCTTGAGCTCCTGTAGAAATAATAAAACTATCTGCGGTATAAACTTGACCACTATCACCAATGGCTTCAAAAGGTTTTTTTGATAGATCAACTTTTTTAATATGATCCTGTATCATTTCTGTTCCAACAGCTTTTGCTTGACCTTTCATTTCTTCCATTAGCCATGGTCCTTGAATAACTTTTGAATATCCTGGAAAATTTTCTACATCAGTTGTAGTGGTTAGTTGACCACCTGGCTCTGCACCGAAAACAAGTATCGGCTTCAACATGGCTCTTGCAGCGTAAATTGCCGCTGTATAACCGGCTGGGCCAGACCCTAATATTAATACTTTTGAATGTTTAGACATTGTAATGAATTATATAGTTACTTTTAAAAAAAATTAAACCTGATAAATTTACTCAAAAGTGTCGTTATACTGTTGATTAACTCTTACAAAGGTTGTGCACTTACTTAATTGTTTTAAAGATGGGGCACCCACATAAGTGCAACTGCTTCTCAATCCGCCTAAAATATTTAAAACTGTATCTTTTATTTTGCCACGATACTTTAATTGGACTTTCTTACCCTCACTACTTCTGTAGTCTGCATGACCTCCATAGTGTTTGTTTAGAGCTGTTTCGGAACTTGACCCATAAAACTCAATTAACTTTGATCCATTTTTTTTAACAATTTTCCCACCACCTTCATCATGTCCCGCAAACATACCTCCTAACATCACAAAATCAGCACCTCCACCGAACGCTTTAGCTACGTCACCGGGACAAGTGCAACCTCCATCCGCAATAATGTGGGCTCCCAGTCCATGAGCAGCATCAGCACACTCAATAACAGCACTCAATTGTGGATATCCCACACCTGTCTGGATACGTGTAGTGCATACACTACCTGGGCCAATTCCTACCTTTACAATGTCAGCACCGGCTAAGACTAGTTCCTGAGTCATATCGGCTGTAACAACATTGCCAGCAATAATAGTTTTCGTTGGATATTTTTTTCTAACAGAACTAACAAATTTGCTGAAATGATCTGAGTAACCATTTGCAATATCAATACATATAAATTCAAAAAAACTATATTCTTTTAATATTTCGTTAAGTCTTTTGTAATCTTCATCGCTTGTTCCAGTGCTAAGAATAACGTGAGGAAAGATTTTCTTAATGGAAGAAAATTTTTTAATTGCCTTAGAGTCGTGCTGTTTAGTAAGGCAAGTTGCAATTTCGTGTTCAGCTAATTTTTCTGCAATTTGAAGTTCCCCAACACCATCCATGTTGGCTGCCATTAAAGGAATTCCTGACCATTCGTGATTACTATATTTAAATTTGTATGTACGTTTAAGTTTTACGTCCTTACGGCTATGCAAGGTGCTTCTTTTTGGCCGAAATAGGACATCGGCATAGTCCAACTTGATATCTTCTTCAATACGCATACTTCCATGTAGGATGTATAAAGGTTTATTATTTAAATAAAAAGACAATCTGTGTTTTATATGTGGATAAATAAAATATAGAAATATATAAGATTACTTATGTTAAAGTTAAAAGCTCTCCTTTTAACCCAAGGTATGCACGGTATGATCAGTCAGGTTGAGGGATTAGCCAAAGCTCTAGGGTTAAGTTTTAAGCATGAAACAATTGAGTTAGGGAAATTCTGGAATTTTATACCCCCTAAAATAACCCCAGCCTTTGAGGGGATATTAAAAAAAAAATTTGTTTGTGACTCAAAGATTATTATTTCCTGCGGTAGAAAAAGCGTTGTTCCATCTATTTTATTAAAAAAAAGATTTAAAAAAGAAATATTTAATATTCATATTCAAGATCCAAAGGTAAATCTAAATAATTTTGATTCAATTATATGCCCAGAACATGATAATTTGCATGGCCAAAATGTAACAAAAACAAAGGGCGCTATACACTATCTTACAAAAGATGAAATAAAGAAAAATATTAATTACCTTCAACCAAAAGAAAATAACAAAAAAATTGTAACTTTTATACTTGGAGGTCCAAATAAATATTACAGTTTTTCTGAGTCTCAGATGAGTAAAATGTTTGCAAAAGTAAAGAACATGTTTGTTTCATCTAAATATAGGTTGATTATTATTCCATCCTACAGAACACCTGAAAATATATTAAAACTTGCATTTAATTACTTTAATTTAGACCATTTAGTAATAAAAAAGAGGGATAAAAAAGCCTATTTATCTTCTTTGGGTCTAGCAGATTTAATTATTGTAACAAGCGACTCAATCTCGATGATTTCGGAGGCAGCAATTACTGGCAAGCCAATATATATTGCAAAAATGAGTAATAAAAGAAGCATCCATAGATTTGAAAAATTTTACAAATTGTTTAAAGATCTTGGTATAATAAGAAATTTAGAAGACAAGATTGAACATTGGAATTACGAAGGGTTAGATGAGGTTAATCGAGCGGCTTCTCAAGTAAAGGAAAGAATGAAAAAAAATGGAATTATTTAATTCACTAAAAAATAGATTAGAAACTTATAAGGAGCCATTTAGACATTGGGCAATAAATAAACCATTAACAGAGATGGCTATAAAAGAAGTTTGTAATGCAGAGATATCAAATCCTATTTCTGATGGATTAGAGTATGACGGAACAAGAGCAATTGACGGGGGAGAAGGTAAATTTAGAGAAGGTATAAAGTCTGGTGGAAAGGCAAAAAAATATAGATGTTTTGTTACAAAAGAAAATTCTAAAAATTTCCCTGAATTATCTAATTTTATTAGCGAACTTTGCTCAAAAAATGTTCATCAGTATATAAGTGATTTAATTGAGAAAGATTTATCCAATTCTTATGTAAGAGTAGAAGTTATTTGTGATAGAACAGGATTTTGGCTAAAACCGCACTGCGATATAAAAGAAAAATTACTTTCATCCTTAATTTTTGTTAACCCCTTTAATGAGTCTGAAAATCTGGGTACTGATTTTTATGACGAAAAATTAAAAAGGGTCAAAACTGTTCCATATAGGAATAATTATGGCTACTTTTTTTCAAGCGGTCCAAATACATGGCATGGAATGGAAAAAAAGGAGATAAAAAAAGAGAGAAGGTGCGTACAAGTTAATTATGTATCTTTCAACACAGACTGGAAAGTTAAAACTTAATCTAGTATAATAATTTCTAATGGCTACATACGAATGTACAAAATGTGGAATGTCAGTAAACGCTTCATGCGCTAAGTGCAATTCTCCTCTTCAGAATGATAATTTAAGTCTCGGCGATGGTAAACAAGTTCAGATATCAAAGTGTCCAAATAACCACGGAAAAATAAAATCGCCTTTATGCTGTGGTAAGGACATGACCTGTACTGCCTAGCTATCTTGAAGAGCTCTTACCTTAATAGGAAATTTTTTTAAAGCATCAATAGATTCAACACATGCATTTGCTGCAGGTATCGTAGTAAAATAAGGAACTCTGTTCATCAAGCTCGATCTTCTTAAACTAAAAGAATCAGAAATCGACTCTTTTCCTTCAGTAGTGTTAATTACTAAAGAGATATTTTTTTTATTTAATTTTTCTACAATATGAGGAGATCCTTGGCTTACTTTATTTATTTTTTTACATTTAATACCATTGGACATTAAGTATCTAGCAGTACCCGAAGTTGCAAATATAGAAAAACCTAACCTAATTAATTTTTTCGCATTTATCAAAATTTTTTCTTTATCCTTATCTTTCACAGAAATAAATGCCGTTCCTTTTTCTGGAATACTATTGTTACTTGCAATTTGGCTTTTTGCAAATGATAAACCAAAATTTTGATCAAAGCCCATTGCTTCGCCAGTAGATTTCATTTCAGGTCCTAAAAGAACATCAACCTCAGGAAATCTATTAAATGGAAAAACAGCTTCTTTGACAGCAAAAGAGTTTTTATTTTTCTTTTTTAAATTAAATTTCGATAATTTTTCTCCCGCCATTACCCTAGATGCTATCTTGGCAATTGGAAGTCCCGTGGCTTTAGAAACAAATGGAACAGTTCTACTGGCTCTCGGGTTTACTTCTAACACATAAATTGATTTGTCTTTTACTGCAAATTGTATATTTATTAACCCAATTACCTTTAGTGCAATAGCCAATTGTTTTGTTTGATTTTCTATTTCTTTAATAATCTCTTTATCCAGAGTGTAAGGAGGTAATGAACAGGCAGAGTCCCCCGAGTGAATTCCTGCCTCTTCTATATGCTCCATAATTCCAGCAACAAAAACTTTTTTTCCATCTGATATTGCATCTACATCTACTTCTATTGCGTCATTTAAAAACTTATCGATAAGCACGGGGTTTGAACCTGAAACTTTTACAGCTTCGTCTATATATTTTCTTAAATCTGAATGGCTATAAATTATTTCCATACCCCTTCCACCCAGAACATAAGATGGCCTAATTACAACCGGGAAACCTATCTTATTTGCAATTGTAAATGCTTCATATTTATCTTTTGCTATTCCACTCTTTGCCTGTTTTAAATCTTCTTTTATAAGTATTTTTTTAAATCTTTCTCTATCCTCTGAAAGGTCAATCGAGTCGAATTGTGTACCTAATATAGGAATATTGTTTTCATATAGAATTTTTGCTAATTTTATTGGAGTTTGGCCTCCGAATTGAGCTATTACACCAATCAATTTTCCATTTTCAGTTTCTTTTTTGATTATATTTAAAACATTTTCTTCGATCAGAGGCTCAAAATATAATCTGTCACTGGTATCATAATCAGTTGAAACTGTCTCGGGGTTACAATTAATCATAATAGTCTCATATTTTTTTTGCTTCAAAGCAAAACTTGCCTGACAACAACAATAATCAAATTCTATTCCTTGGCCTATTCTATTAGGTCCGCCGCCTAATATTATAATCTTTTTTTTATTTGTTGGTTTAGACTCACACGCAGATTGATCAGATGTTAAATTTTGGTAAGTTGAATACATATAGGGAGTTTCTGATTTAAATTCTGCAGCGCAGGTGTCAATTTTTTTAAAAACTGGAAATACGCCTAATTTTTTTCTTTGTTTTTTAACTACTTTAAGACTTTTTTTTGTTAATTCTGCAATTTTCTCATCAGAAAATCCTATTGATTTGATCTGAGATAATTCTTCGAAAGTCTTTGGGATTCCCTTTCTTTTTAATTTTTTTTCTTCTATAACTAAATCTGATATCTGTTCTAAAAACCAAGGATCAATCTGCGTTATTTTATAAATATTCTTTACAGGAATTCTTCTCCTTAATGCCTCCGCAACAATTAAAAGTTTATCAGGTAAATTTTGAGCTAACTTACTTCTTACTTCCTTATTTGTTAATTTATTTAAAGAATCTAACCCCCTATATCCAATTTCAAGAGATACCAGTCCTTTTTGAAAAGATTCCTTAAAATTTCTTCCAATAGCCATTGCTTCACCAACTGACTTCATGGAGGTTCCTAGTTTAGCTTTTGCTAATTTAAATTTTTCGAATGTAAATCTTGGAATTTTTGTAACAACATAGTCTATTGTTGGCTCAAAAGAAGCAGGTGTTGTTCCTGTGATTTCATTTGTTAGTTCATCTAATGTGTAACCTACAGCTAATTTGGCAGCAACTTTTGCAATTGGAAAACCAGTTGCTTTAGATGCCAAAGCTGAGGATCTTGAGACTCTTGGGTTCATCTCAATTATAACCATCCTGCCATCTTTTGGATTTATTGCAAACTGAACATTTGAACCACCTGTTTCTACACCTATTTTTCTTAAGCATTCAATCGAGGCGTTTCTCATTATTTGAAATTCTTTATCCGTCAGAGTTAATGCTGGGGCCACCGTAACAGAGTCACCGGTATGAGTTCCCATTGGATCTACGTTCTCTATTGAACAAATTATTATGCAGTTATCTTTTTTATCTCTTACAACTTCCATCTCGAATTCTTTCCATCCCTCAAGTGACTCCTCCACTAAAACTTGATTTTGAGGAGATTCACTCAGGCCAGATTTTATTAAACTAAAAAATTCTCTCTTATTTTTAGCGATACCACCACCCGAACCACCTAAAGTGAAAGAAGGCCTTATAATTGCTGGTAAACCAATCTTTTTTAAAACTTTTTTTGAATTGTTAAATGAATTTATAATTTCAGATTTAGGCAAATCTAAATTAATCTCTCTCATTGATTTTCTAAACAAATCTCTATCCTCGGCTCTAGATATTGCTTTTGCTTTTGCACCAATTAATTCAACTTTATTTTTTTTTAGTATTCCTTTTTTTTCCATGGAAATCGCAGTATTCAATGCAGTTTGTCCGCCCATAGTTGGTAAAATTGCATTAGGTTTTTCTTTTTTTATTATTTTTTCAACAATTTCAGGCGTGATTGGCTCAATATAAGTTTTATCAGCAACATCTGGGTCCGTCATGATTGTTGCAGGATTTGAATTAATTAATATTACTTTATATCCTTCATCTCTAAGTGCTTTGCACGCTTGTGTTCCCGAATAGTCAAATTCGCAAGCTTGACCAATAACAATTGGGCCAGCTCCAATTACTAAAATTTTTTTAATATCTTTTCTTTTTGGCATTTTTTTTCGTTTTTATATTATTTAAAAATTTTTCGAACAAATACTTACTATCTTGTGGTCCTGGGTTTGCTTCTGGGTGATATTGAACAGAGAATAATTTTTTACCTTCAACTTCAATACCCTCAATACTTCCATCAAACAAAGATTTATGTGTAACCTTGACATTTTTTGGAATTGATTTTGCATCTACTTCAAATCCATGATTTTGAGATGTAATTTCAACCTTGTTGGTCAACAAGTCCTTTACTGGGTGATTTGCTCCTCTGTGGCCAAGTGACATTTTTTTTGTCTTCGCACCAAGAGCTAAAGATAAGATTTGATGACCTAGACAAATTCCAAAAATCGGAATTTTACAAGAGATTAATTTTCTTATTATCGGAATTGCATATTTACCAGTAGCAGCTGGATCACCTGGGCCATTAGATAAAAAAACACCATCTGGTTTTAGTTTAATTATTTCTTCAGCTGAATAATTCGCAGGTACGACTATAACCTTACAATTAATATCAGAGAAACATCTTAGCTGGTTTTTTTTTATTCCATAATCAATTGCAATAACTTTGTATGAGTGTTTTTTATTTTTTATATATCCTTTATTCTTATCCCAAGATTTCAAAGAATTCCAAGAGTAGCTATTTTTACAAGTTACCTTTTTAGCCAAATCTAAACCAAGAAGACCTTTCCAGGATTTTGATTTTTTTACAAGTTCTTTTAAATTATGTTTACCTTTTTTGGAAAATTGTATTATTCCTTTAGGAGCACCTTTGTCTCTTATGTAATTTGTAATTATCCTCGTATCTAAATTTACTACCCCAACAATTTTTCTCTTTTTTAACCATTTATCTAACTTTTTTATCGATCTATAATTTGATGGCTCAGTTATGTTGCAATTAAGAACAACCCCTTTTACCCAAGCTTTATCTGCCTCATTATCTTCCGGGTTTGTGCCGACGTTTCCTATGTGTGGAAATGTAAAATTAATAATTTGATCTGAATAAGAAGGGTCTGTGATTATTTCCTGGTAACCGGTTATTGAGGTATTGAAACATACTTCACCAACTGCACTACCCTCGTAACCTATACCATTACCTAAAAAATTGGTGCCGTCCTCAAAAACTAAAATACCTGTCGAAAAATTATGTGAATTTTTTTTTTTTCTATCTAGAACCTGTCTCAAATACAACTCATGGGTTAGAGAAAAACCTTTTAAATAAGGTTTTGCGCTTTATATGAAAAAGGTTAACAGTCGTCAACCCCATTCTTTTTTCTTTTGAACATAAAATGTGATTAAAGTAAGTTTAAAAATTATATGTCCCTGCAGACACAAATAGAAACAAAGCTAAGCGAAGCCTTAAAATTGAAAGATAAACCAACATATTCTACTTTAAGATTAGTAGTAGCAGCCATAAAAGACTCGATGATCGCCAAAAAAATTAAGGATAAGAACACATTGCCAGAGAATGATCTGATAAGCCTTCTCAAAAAGATGGTAAAGCAGCGACATGATTCTTGTGATGCTTATAAAAAGGCTGGTCGGAAAGAATTATTAGAAAATGAAATGTTAGAAATCAAAATAATCGAAAGTTTTTTACCAAAACAATTGAACGAGGAAGAAACAAAGAAAATTTGTCTCGACACAATTAAGAATGTTGGGGCGAGTTCAATTAAAGACATGGGTAAAGTGATGGGAGCTTTAAAAAAACAGTACTCCGATGTTTTAGACTTCTCAAAGGTAAGTCAAATAATTAAGGAGAATTTAAAATAAAATGAAATATCCAAAGAATTATTTGGAAGAAATTAAATTAAAGTTAAAGGTTTCCCAAGTCGTAGGGAGAACCGTAAAATTAAAAAGAAGAGGAAAAGAATTTGTAGGCCTTTCACCTTTTACAAATGAAAAGACACCATCTTTCACCGTAAGTGATGAAAAAGGTTTCTATCATTGTTTTAGTTCTGGAGAGCACGGCAACATATTCGATTTTCTTGTGAAAACACAATCTTTAAAGTTTGGTGAAGCGGTAAGACAACTTGCTGCTGAAGCCGGTATGAAGCCATATAAGTTCACAAGCTTTGATGCAGAAAAAGAAAAAAGATATCAAACATATATTAATATTCTAAAAGAATATTCTGATTATCATCACAAGATAATTTTTGAAAATAATTCTTCTTCAATGAATTACCTAAAAAAAAGAGGAATAAAAAAAGAAACAATTTTAGAGTTTAAAATAGGTTACGTTCCAGAGAATTCCGATTATTATGAAAAATTATCTAAAAAATTTAGTGAAAAAGAAATCTTAGAAACTGGTCTATTTTATAAAAATGCGAAATATAATAAATTTGTTAATAGATTTTATGGTAGGATTATATTTCCAATAAAAAACATAGTTGGAGATATAATCGCGTTTGGTGGAAGAATTACTCAAGATAAAAAACTTGCAAAATATATTAACTCCCCAGAAACTGAATTTTATAAGAAGGGAAAACATCTTTTTAATTTGGAAAAAGCAAAATCTTTTCCTAAAAAAAGTGAAAATGTTGTCATAGTGGAGGGTTACATGGATGTTATAAGCGTTTATTCATCTGGCATCAAAAATGTTGTTTCTAATTCAGGTATAGCTCTAACTGAAAATCAAATAAGTTTAATTTGGAATTTTTTTTCTTATCCAATTGTTTGTTTGGATGGGGATACTAGCGGACAAAAAGCTGCACTACGAATTGCTGAAAGTCTTATTCCTTATATAAAAGAAAATAAAAAAATTGGATTTGTTTCTCTATCGAACGGATTAGATCCAGATGATTATATTAAAGAAAACGGTATAGAAAATTTTAAAAAACTTTTAGAAACTAATTTATCCATTGAGGAATTTATTTGGAGAATATACCTTCAAAATCTTGACAGATCAGATCCATTTGCTACAACAAAATTTGAAAAAAAATTTAGAAATTTGTGTTCTTCAATAAATGATCAAACACTGAAAAAATATATTCTGGAGCACTATTTAGAAAAAATTAGAAATTTAACACCCTTACAAGGTAATTATTCAAGAAGAAATTATAAGACTTACAAAATTCTCAATGAGACGAAAAAAATCGCAGTCTCCAAAGAGCATCTTACAAAGGAAGGTATTAAAGAATATTCTATATTGTATATTATATTAAACCATCCTCAAATCATATCACCAAGAATTGAAATTTTAGATGGTATTGAATTTTCTACACAAAAATTAAACGAACTTAAAACTGAAGCACTTAATCTCATATCATCAAATAAATTTGAAAAAGAAAACGTTGAAGATTTAAATAAAAAATATTTAAGTTTGATTAATGACATAAATCAAAACTCTTTTATAAAAAATATATTTCTAAAAAAAGATGAAAATCAACAGGTAGAACTTTTAAATGAGATACTAAAAGAACTTAATGATATAAAATTTTCAAAAAAAATTGAAGAACTTGAAAGAAAAGTCATCAAAGAATTTGATGAAAAGACATACTCTGACTTAATCGAGTTAAAAAGCCAGATAAACAAAGAGTAATTTTAGTATAGATTTTTAATTATTTGTAATTATATATAATAATTATATCTATATTAATTCTTCTATGAAAGAAAAACTAATTACAAAATCGTTTGAGAGACTTTTGGACAAAGGTTTGCATAGGGGTTTCATAACTTACGAGGAACTTGGTAAGTCTTTAGGCAAAAGAAATAGTTCACATGAAAATATTGAAAAAGCAACTTTAATAATTTTTGAGAAGAGAGTTTCTTTAGTTGCAAAAAAATCAGATTTTCAAAAACCGAAGAAGAAAGACTCAAATTCTGATCAATCTGAAAAAACCACTGAAAAAAGCGATGATCCTATAAGAATGTACCTTCGTGAGATGGGCGGAGTTGAGCTGTTGTCCAGAGAGGGTGAAATAGCGATCGCAAAAAGGATAGAGGCTGGAAAAGACTTAATGATCAACGCTTTAACGCAGAGTCCTATAGTAGCAAAAAAAATGTTCGAGTGGAGAGATCAACTCGAGAAAGGTGAATTGCTCATTAGAGATATAATAGATATTGACTCAACCTATGAAGATTTTGAAAGTGACGAACAAGACTCAGAAAAGAAAAAGAAATTAAAAAAAGATGAAACTTTAAAATCAGATACGAAAGACGCAAAAGATTTAGAAAATACTGAAAAAAAACCCGAGAATCAGCTTGATGAAGAAGACGAATTTAACGTTTCGCTTGCTGCAATGGAGGAGGAAATTAAACCCAAAGTAACAAAAATTATTGAAAACTTGTCCAAATATTACACAAAACTTAAAAAATACCAAGTTGAAAAACTCAATTGTATTTTAAATGGAAAAGAATTGTCGATTTCTAAGAATAAAAATTTTAAAAAAATACAAGGAATTTTAGTCGAGGGCTTTAAGAATTTACAACTTGGAAATACAATAATAGAAGAATTAGTTCAATCTCATTACAAAGAAAACAAAAAAATACTTTCACTCGAAGGTGTTTTGCTAAGACTTGCAATGGAAAATAAAATTACAAGATTTGAATTTTTAAAATATTATATTGGAAACGAGGTAAATCCAAAATTTGAGACTTTTTTAGAAGAAAATAAAACCTGGAAAAGTTTTTTTAAAAAACACAGAAAAGATTTTGATGAAATTAGAGAGAGACTAGTTGAGTTCAGTAAAAAAATAGAGCTTCCCGTTGGTGAATTTAAGGAATTAGTAAAAAGAATTCAAAAAGGCGAAAGAGAATCAAGAATAGCCAAAAAAGAAATGGTCGAGGCTAATCTAAGGTTGGTTATATCTATCGCAAAAAAATATACAAACAGAGGTTTGCAATTCTTGGACTTAATTCAAGAAGGCAACATAGGATTAATGAAGGCAGTAGATAAATTTGAATACAGAAGGGGATACAAATTTTCTACATATGCAACATGGTGGATAAGACAAGCAATAACAAGATCAATTGCAGATCAGGCAAGAACTATTAGAATACCTGTTCACATGATTGAAACTATAAATAAAATTGTAAGAACGCAAAGACAAATTTTGAGTGAGTTTGGAAGAGAAGCTACCCCAGAAGAACTAGCAAAAAAATTAGCAATGCCATTGGAGAAAGTGAGAAAAGTATTAAAAATTTCTAAAGAACCTGTTTCTTTGGAAACTCCAGTTGGAGATGAGGAAGACAGCAGTTTGGGCGACTTTATAGAGGATAAAAACGCACTTCAACCATTGGATACAGCAATTAGATCAAATTTAAGTGAGTCAACAACAAAAATTTTAGCATCTTTGACTCCAAGAGAGGAAAGAGTTTTGAGGATGAGATTTGGTATTGGCATGAATACAGATCACACATTAGAAGAAGTTGGTTTACAGTTTTCAGTAACCCGTGAAAGAATTAGACAAATAGAGGCTAAAGCACTTAGAAAGCTTAAACATCCAAGTAGATCAAAACAATTAAAGAGTTTCCTAGAAAAGTAATTTCATTTTAATGAAATTTAATTTTAATCCTGAGACAAAAAAAATTTCCTATTTATTTATAATATTTTTTTTTTCAATATTAATTAATCAGTATTACGGTTACATAGGCGTTTTCCCAATAGACACGTTTCTTTTTTTTGACTCGGGATATAGAGTTGCAAATGGTGAATTTCCATTTAAGGATTTTTGGGCAATAACAGGTTTAACTAATGACTTTATACAGGCAATTATTTTTAAAATACTAGGCGTATCGTGGTTTTCTTATGTTTTTCACGCATCTTTAATGAATTTCGTGATTGCTTTTTTTACCTTTCATACTCTGTTCAAATTTAAATTAAATATTAATTTTTGTTTAATTTATGCTTTATTTGTATCGATAATCGCCTACCCGGTAGCAGGCACACCCTTTCCAGATCATCATTCAATGATTTTTTCTATAGTCGGACTATTTTGCTTTTTATTGCACTTAAAGACTAATTCAAATTTTTATTTATTTTTTTTACCCGTCTTTCTAATTTTAGCATTTTTATCAAAGCAAACCCCAGCAGCCTATATATTTATAATTATTTTTTTTTTAAGCTTGATTTATTTTTTTTATAATTTTTCATTTAAAAAAATCGGTTTTATTCTCTTGGGATTTTTTTTTATTTTAACACTGTTTTTCTTAATTCTTATTACTAACAATATACCAATCTACTCATTTTATACTCAATATATAATGTATCCACTCACTATTGGAGACAGTAGGATTTTAGGATTTTTGTTTCCTCTAGAATTTAATAGATTATTTTTGAGATTCAAACTCATTCATATTGCTACTCTTCCTTTAATTTATTTAATAATAAAAAACCTTCTTTTGAAACGATACTATTATAAGCAAAGAGACTTCATTATATTAATTTCCATAATATTCACAGGATATGCTTTAATTTTAAATCAATTATTAACATTAAATCAAAAATTTATTTTCTTTATAATACCAATTATTCTCGGTTTTTCTCATATTTACATCGACCAAATTATTAAAAAAAAATACTTAATTTATTTCATAATTTTTTTAGCCCTGTCATCTACAACATATTATAAAATCAGTTATGTTGATAATAGAAAGTTTATGGAGCTAGAAAATGTAAAACTTGAAAATTTGGAAAAAGGTGAAAACATAGATATTAAATTAAAACATTTGAATTGGATAAATCCAAGATTTTCCGGCCCACCTTCTGAGGAAATTAGTCTTTTAAAAAAAACAATTAATATTTTATCTGATGATTATAAAAATAAGTTTTTAATAACACACTATCAATTTATAGGTTCATTACTTGCTAATAATACATATTCATTTAATAGGACTTACGATAATGTTGCTTATCCTGATAAAAATAATAAATATCACAAACAGTATAAGGAATTCTTTCTTCACCATCTATTGAATAAAAAAATCGAAGCAATATACGTTATTAAACCTTTAGAAAAAAATGTTTTTGAAAAATTAATCAATAAAAATTGTTTTCAAGAAGAAAAAATAAACAAAATTTTAACAAAATATTTAATTATACAATGTGAGCAACTAAAAAATAGTAAACACTAATTTTCATTGTTGCACTTGATCAAAATTGATAGTAAACACGATAATTATAAAAGGGCCTGTAGCTCAGCTGGTTAGAGCAGTACACTCATAATGTATTGGTCCCAGGTTCGAATCCTGGCGGGCCCACCAAATTAAGTTATCTCATCTTTAATTATATTAGAAAGTACCCCAATTTTTGTGATTTCTATTTCAACCTGGTCTCCGTCTTTCATAAAAATCGGTGGTTTTCTTTTAAACCCAACACCACCAGGTGTTCCTGTAACTAAAACATCTCCTGCTTGCCATGGAATGGCTTTAGAAACATAAGATATAAGTTTTGGAATATCAAAAATAAGCTGACCTAGCTTTGCATCTTGCATAACTTTACCATTCAATCTGGTTTTAATTGAGAGACTTTTATAATCAGGAATATTTTCAGCGAGAACCATATGCGGTCCAAAGCTTCCTGTTTTTTGAAAATTTTTTCCCATACCAAACTGACTTGTATGCTCCTGCCAATCTCTAACGGTGCACTCATTATAGCAAGAGTAACCAACAATGTGTTCTAATGCATTTTCTGGTTTTACATGTTTTCCGGCATCTCCCATTACCACAGCCATTTCACACTCATAATCTAAATGATTTGAAACTTTTGGTTTTTGTATAATATCTTTATGTGCTGTTTGGCTTTGTGGTAAACGAAAAAAAATTGTTGGGTTTTTTTCTTTTGTTTTTCCTGTTTCTTCAACATGCTCGCTGTAATTTAAACCTACGCAAACAATTTTACCCGGGTTCGGTATAACAGGTAAATATTTTATTTGGTCTGTTCTGATATTTCCAGGATTTTTTCTAGCGTATTCTATAGCTTCCCGAATACCTTTTTTTGCAATAAGATCTTTTAAGGTTTTTGTTTTTTTTAATCTTATTGGTTAAATCTGTAATATTTTTGTTATCAAAAATTCCGAATTTAGACTCATCGTCAATCAAAAAAGAAATAAATTTCATAATTAATTTTAAGTCAGAGAAAATTTAATTTTACTCTGATGCTAAACCGATAAGCCACAAAGATATAACAATATACCAAATCATTTATTTATTAATAAAGTTCTCCAAAGTTTCAAAAAGCACATTTATATCATTATTATTTGAACTCAAAATTGATGCGAATTCTTCTTTCTGTGTCCTCGCTAGACTTAATCCCTCAACTATCAAATCTCTTATAAGAGGTTTCTCAGGGTTTTTTGTATATACTCTCCAATCAATCTTTACTTCAGGTTTCTTACTTGTCTTTAAAAGCATTGTTTTAACAATAGTATACTTGTCACTCACTGTTTCAGAGGACAAAACATCAATTTTTGGATCAGAATAATCAGTTAATCTTGAAGTAAAACTTTTCAAAAAATACTTTTCAAATAAATTTTTATATTTCTCTAATTCTTCTGGGTTAATCTCTTTTCTTTTCTTTCCAAGAGTGTAATAAGCTAAACCTTGCACATCCACAGTTTTAATTGCTATTTTAGATAGTTCTTTTGCTTTTATGTCTTGTGAGGAACCACTACTCAAAACTACTTTAGCCTCCTCTATAATTTCTTCAATGAATTTTTTAGGATCAGAACTGTATGCAAGTGCACTTTGCTTAACAGATATAGTTATAATAAATAACAAAAGAAAAGATAAAATTATTCTTTTCATATTTAATATTACTGGTTATCTATTTCTTCCCAATCGCTGTCGTCTTGGCTTTTACCAGAAATTGGAGAATTAGATATTTTCTGTGATCTATTCTGTAAGTATAAACTCTTTATTGAAGCATAAAAATCAATTGAGTTTTTTTCTAAACTTTCAAGCGATTCAATGTTTTTAGATCTAAAATCTACAGCATCAGTTCCTCTATAATAATAATAATTATGCTCCGAAAGATTTTCGTTTCCAATGACTATGTCAGTTTCGGTGTTATGTGTTAATTGATAAAATGGATCAATAAATACGTTTCCTACAAGACCGAAAGCATCCCTTGTAGTAGTTGGCCCTAAAATTGGTAATATAAAATAACAACCTGTATCAGCACCCCAAACTCCTAATGTTTGTCCAAAATCTTCCCTTCCTTTTTTTTCAAATCCCATCTTAGCGGCAGGATCGAAAAAGCCTAAAATGCCCACAGTAGTATTTATAGCAAATCTACCTGCTGTGTTACCGGCTCCTTTAAAATCTCCCTGTAGAACGTTATTTGAGAATGTAAGCAATGATCGTAAATTGTTAACAAAATTAGATGTACCAGACCTAATTGGCACTGGTAAGGCCCTGTAACCTTTTGCTATAGGTTTAAATATAGCCTTGTCCAACCCCTGATTAAATTTTAATGTTCCTCTGCTAAATCTCTCAAAGCATTCATTGGCTGTATATTTTTCTTCAGCTGATAATTGTGGTGCGTATATAGCTATAGATATAGCTAATACACTAAAAATTAATTTTAAGCGTTTTGACATCAATTTTTATGCTATATATTTTTTTAATGCTAATTACAAAATATTATTCCCCAAATTTTGATAAAAAGAAACGAAGTAGCAATAGAATAACATGTATAATCCTACATTATACTGGAATGCAATCTGAACGTGAATCTTTAAAAAGGTTAGTTTCTCATAAATCAAAAGTAAGTTGCCATTATCTAATAAATAGAAGTGGATCTATTTTCAATTTAGTAAATGACAAAAATGTGGCCTGGCATGCGGGTAAGTCTAAATGGGGTAAATACCAAAACTTAAATGCAAATTCTATAGGCATTGAACTAGAAAACAGAGGACACAAAAATGGTTATCAAAATTTTACTAAAAAACAAATCAAGAAGTTGATACAGCTTTGTAAAATACTAAAAAAGAAATACAATATAAAAAATAAGTTTATTCTTGGACATTCAGATATTGCCCCTCTAAGAAAAGTTGATCCAGGTGAAAAATTCCCTTGGCATTATTTATCTAGCTGCGGAATTGGTATTTTTCCAAAAAAAAAACATTTAGATAAAGCAATAAAAAAAAATAAGAACATTAATGCTTTTTTTCATAATCTTCAAAGAATTGGCTACCGTTATTTGATAAAAAAATTTAGTAAAAAGATAATTAAGAATTTTCAGAGAAGGTTCAGACAAAGAAAAGTTGATGGTATATTGGACCTAGAAACCTTTAAAATAAGCGAAATTTTAGCAAAAAAATCAAATATATCTTGATTTTTATCCAGTAAGTATTATAGCAATAAGTGCTAGGCAATTGGATTGTCGCCACTTTAGTTAGTGGAGGAAAGTCCGGGCTCCATAAAGACACAGTGCCAGTTAATGGCTGGCGAGGGTGACCTTAGGGATAGTGCCACAGAGAATAGACCGCCTTATCAAGGTAAGGGTGAAACGGTGCGGTAAGAGCGCACCGGTTTTTTGGTAACAAAAAACGCTAGGCAAACCCCACTGGGAGCAAGACTAAAAAGAGATGACACTGCGAAAGCTAAAAACAGTCTTTAGTTAGTCATCAGGGTTAGTCGCTTGAATTTAAGTGTGAACTTAAATCTAGATAAATGACATCTTAAATGACAGAACCCGGCTTAAAGATTGCCTAGCTTTTCCATTATAAATGTTCACCTTTTGTATCAACATATTTAAAAGTTCGCAGACTTTTAGGTATTGACTATACTTTCATATACCCATACTATCCCATGAATTCCCAAATTAATGGGAACGGGAGATTTTGTAAAGAAAGATGAATCATGTTTTTGTCAAATTACGAGAACAGATTAGACAAAAAGGGGAGGGTGTCTGTGCCATCTAGTTTTAGAGCATATCTAAATTCTATGGGATACAATGGTTTTGTTACTTATCCATCATTTAATCATTCTGCGTTAGACGGTTGCGCCCAGGATAGAATTGAAAAGCTTTCAGAAAGCATAGATACGCTTGGACCATTCGAAGATAAAAGAGATTATTTTGCAACTTCTGTTCTTTCAGAGAGTATAAGTTTAAATTTTGACAGCGAAGGAAGAGTTTCAATACCAGAAAAATTATTAAAGCACGCCAAAATTAAATCAAACATTGTTTTTGTTGGATTAGGAAAAGTTTTCCAAATGTGGGATCCAAAAATATTTAATAACTTCAAATCTGTTGCAAGAAAAAAATCGTATATTAATAGATCAGCACTAAAGTGGGATAACAAATTTAAAAAGGAGGGAGTATGACAATCAATATCGGTGGTGGAGAATTGAAGGAATTGAAGCCTAGAATTTTAGTTATGGGAGTAGGTGGGGCTGGAGGTAACGCAATTAATGCAATGATAGATGACGGAATGCAAGGAGTAGAATTTGTTGCAGTAAACACAGATGCTCAAGATTTAAAGGCAAACAAAGCTGATGCAAAAATTCAAATTGGAATGAACCTAACAAAAGGTCTTGGCGCAGGAGCAAAACATGATATCGGCCAAGCAGCGGCTGACGAATCTTTAAATGAAATAGTAACTTACTTACAAGGAGCCAATATGGTTTTTATTACTGCGGGAATGGGTGGAGGAACGGGAACTGGAGCTTCACACGTTGTTGCAAGAGCTGCAAAAGAATTAAATATACTAACCGTTGGAGTAATCACGCTGCCATTCTCTTATGAAGGGCCAAAGAGAATGAGAAGAGCTATAGATGGTTGGGAAAAATTAAAAAAACATTTGGATGCATCGATTGTTGTTCCTAATCAAAATCTTTTCAAAATAGCAAATGAAGCTACAACTTTTGAGAAATCTTTTTCTTTATCAAATGATGTTTTAAAACATGGTGTTAGAAGTGTAACTGATTTAATGGTTAGACCTGGTTTGATTAATTTAGACTTTGCTGACGTCGAAACTGTTATGAGTTCTATGGGTAAAGCAATGATGGGAACTGGTGAAGCTGAAGGTGAAAATAGAGCTGTAACAGCAACTGATTTAGCATTAAATAATCCTTTAATAGATGACTACTCTTTAAAAGGTGCCAGAGGACTTCTTGTAAATATAACTGGCGGAGATGACATTAAGTTATTTGAAGTTGATCAGGCTGTAAATAAAATCAGAGCAGAAGTGGATCCGGAGGCAGAGTTAATATTTGGAGCTATTAAAGATGAGAGTTTAAATGGTAAAATGAGAGTATCTATAGTCGCCACTGCTCTAGATGGACAAAGCCCCGATTTAAAACACGACGTAATTAATAATGTGCACAGAATCCACACTAGAAACTCTGGTTATTCAGAAGAAAACGTTGCCAACACAACTCTTCCAACCATGCCTGACCCAGGATCTATTCAGGGCGCAACTGCTTTAAAATTGGATGAAGAAATTAAAACTGACACCGTTCCCAAAAAACAAGAAGATTTAGTTTCTGGGGTTTCTTTAGAGAACGCGGCCTATTTTGAAAATAACTCAGACAAAACTTTGAGCGATCAAAACAGTGATGAGCAACAAGAAATTGTAATAGACGATATCTCTTTGTACGAAGAAAAACCTTCAAATGATCCTGATACGGAATACAATCAGGATGAGATTTCCCCCCAATTATTTTCTGATGAAGATAATTCAAATGCTTCATCAGAAAGTAAGGATGAAACAATTTCAAAAAATGGGGAAGAAGAAGATTTTGAGATACCAGCTTTTTTGAGAAAACAAAAATTTTAACTTCTCAAAAGATGAAAGATTTTTCATCGTTCAAAGACTCAGCACATTATCCTGTAATGTTGAAAGAGGTTATGAAAGTTTGTTCACCAGAAAAAGGTGGATTATTCCTCGATTGTACTTTTGGTTGTGGTGGATACAGTAATGCAATACTTTCATTTCCCAAAACAAGAGTAATCGCCATAGATAGAGACTCCCAAACCAAAAAATATGCAATTCAAACAGAAAAAAATTTTAAAAATCGTTTTACTTTTCATAATATAAAATTTAGTGAATTAAATAAATCAATTGGTGAAAATACAAAATTAGATTATATAATTTTTGACCTTGGCCTTTCATCATTACAAATTCTAGATCTTAAGAGAGGTTTTTCATTTAATTCAAAAAATAAGCTTGATATGGGCATGGGAATAAATTCTTTAACTGCACACCAGGTAATAAATAGTTTTGATTTAAAAACATTAACAAATATTCTTAGATTTTTTGGTGAAGAGGAGGCGTCTTATAAAATTGCAAAAAATATAATAAAAAAAAGAAATACAGGACAAATTAAATTAACAACTGATTTAGTAAATATAATAAAAAGTAGTAAAAAGAAAAATTTCAAAAAAAAAATTAATATTTCAACCAAAACTTTTCAGGCGTTAAGAATATTTGTTAATAAGGAAATTTCAGAGTTAATAGAAGGTTTAATTAAAGCAAGCAAATTTTTAAAGTCTGGGGGCAAAATAGTTGTTGTAAGTTTTCACTCTATAGAAGATAAAATAGTTAAATTTTTCTTTACCAATTTTTCAAATAATAAACCAAAGTTATCTAGGTATTTTCCCGAAACAAAAGTAGAGAAAACTCTTTTTAAAAATTACTCTAATAAAATAATTAGGCCCACCCGGAAAGAAATAGAGATTAACAATGCCTCAAGGTCAGCAAAACTTAGATTTGCAGTAAGGAATAAAGAAGAATTTTTTTATCCTAAAAATTTGAAAGATCGATTTTCTTATTATTTAGAACTTGAAAATAGCCATGTTTAAAAAATCTGTTGTTATTTCACTCTGTACATTTTTCATTTTAATGGTTTTTACATCCTTTATTAAGAACAAGACCAGAGGTATTGAAAAAAATATTCAAAAATTAAATAAAGAAATCTCTGTTTTACAAAAAGAATTAGATAACTCTATTATTGATTTCGTTTACCTTTCAAGTCCAGAAAAATTAGAAGAGAATTTAAATTCTTTTGGTAAAAAAAAATATTCAAGTTTTGATCATTCAAGATTTTTTTTGTCAACCCAAGAATTTCAGAAACATAGTTCAAAAGAAACCCTTAATTTGAAAAGTAAAAATTACAATGATCAAAAAAATAATTGATAAAAAACAAAACCAAAGAAGCTTTTACTTTGATGATTACAATCATCATTTTGATAATTCTGCAAAAAAATATAGATTAAATATTAATGATGATAGAGTTTATTTATTATTTTTTATTTTTTTTTCATTAATTCTAATTTTCTCAATAAAAATTTTATCTACTTCTTTACAGGGGGTTAATATAAAAAATAATCAAGTTTATCAAAACCAAGTTTTCAAGCCAATTAGACAAGATATTTTTGATAGAAATGGAGAACCGATTGCTAAAAATATTGAAGTCTTCCACGCAGCAATTAAACCAAACTTAATAAATGATAAAAAAAAATTTGTTCTCAAATTAAAACTATTTTATCCAGATATTGATATTGAAGTAATACGTGAAAAATTAGAGAAAAATAAATATTTTTATTTGAAAAGAAACATTACAGAAGAAGAAAGGATTAAACTGTGGTCCTTGGGTGAGAAAGGCTTGTTATTTGAGAAAACACAAACCAGGATATACCCACATAGAAATTTATTTAGTCACGTTGTTGGGCAAATAGATATGGACAACAATGGAATCTCTGGAATTGAAAAATCTTTTGATAAAGAATTAAAATTAGGCACAAAACCAATTACTATGACTCTAAATACAAATCTACAGTTTTTAATAAGAGAAGAATTGATTAAATTTCAAAAAGTTTTTAAGAATATTGGTAGCGCATCAATTTTGATGGATGTTAATAATGGGGAAATACTTTCTATGGTTTCATTACCTGATTTTGATTTGAATAAAAGAGAAAAAATTAATGATATAAATTATATCAATAGAGCTAGTAAGGGCCTATATGAACTTGGATCAGTTTTTAAAACATTTACTCTAGCTGGAGCATTAAATGAAGGATTAATCAAAACTAATACGGAATTCAAAAATCTTCCTAAAAAAATTTCTTGTGCTGGAAGATCTATTGGAGAATATGATGATAAAATTCCCTCTAGTTTAACCGCCGAACAAATTTTAATAAGATCAGGAAATATTGGTTCAGTTAGAATTGCTCAAAAGATTGGAGAAAAAAAAATGAGAGTTTTTCTAAAAAATATTGGTGTATTGAGTAATATAGAATTTGATATAGAAGAAGTAGCAGAACAAAAGCCTATTAGATGGGGAAAATGCAAACTTGCAACAGCATCTTTTGGTCACGGTATATCAACCACTCTTTTACAACTAGGAAAAGGTTACTCTATTATTTCTAATGGAGGTTTTTATGTTAAGCCTACATTAATAAAAAAAGAAATTGAAGAGAGAAAAAAAATTAGAATTTTAAATAAGGAAGTTTCAAAAAAAATAAATCCAATATTAAGAAAAATTGTTTCAACAAAAGAAGGTACCGCCAACTTTGCAAATATTGATGGGTTTGAGGTTGGAGGAAAGACAGGCACAGCTCAGAAATCATTTGATGGAATTTACTCAAAAAATAAGATCAACACCTTTGTGGCAGTCTTTCCAACGTCTAAGCCAAAATATATTTTATTAGTGCTTTTGGATGAGCCAAAGCCTAGTAAAGATTATATTTATCATTATAGAGACGGAAGTGGATGGAAATATAAAGGAACTCCTTATAATACAGCTGGGTGGACTTCAGTAGAAATTGCGGGCAAAATTATAGAGAAAATTGGACCTATTTTAGCCATAAATAGAAATGATTTTTACGACAACCATGTTGTTAAAAAATCTAATTAGTAATCTTAAGCCTGATTTGGGCTCGATTAAAATCAATGGCATATCTTTTGATAGTAGAACTACAAAAAAAGGAAACCTATTTGTCTCAATAAGAGGAAATAAATTAAACGGTAACAACTATATTGCCCATGCAATTTCAAAGGGCGCTAAAGTTATAATTTATTCTGGAAAAATTAAAAAAAATGTAAAATCAGTATTTATAAAAGTAAAAGATACAAGAAATACATTAGCCAAGCTCAGCAGTAAATATTATAAGAATAAACCAAAAAATTTAGTTGCTGTTACAGGCACAAATGGAAAAACATCAATAGCAGATTTTTTTTGTCAGATTTTTTATTTACAGAAAAAAAATTCAGGTTTTATTGGAACGCTTGGTTTAAAAAAAAATAGATCATTAAAAAAAAGAAATCTTACAACTTTAGACTCTTTGACCTTAAATAAAGATTTAAAGGAAATGAAAGATAATAAAATAAATAATGTTATAATTGAAGCATCAAGTCACGGGTTAAAACAAAAAAGATTAAATTTTTTAAAAATAAAAACTGGTATCTTCACGAATTTAAGTCATGATCATTTAGATTATCATAAAAATATGAATGATTATTTTCATTCCAAACTTTTACTTTTTAAAAAACTTTTATCCAATAATGGTAATATAATTACCGATACTGACATTAAACAATATAGTACTTTAAAAAAAATACAAAATAAGAGAAAACTCAAAATTTTTACAATAGGATCAAAAAGTAAAACATTTAAAATTTTAAATCACAATATTCATAAAAATTTTCAAACTTTAGATATTATTTGGAAAGAAAAAATTTTTAAATTAAAAATAAATTTGTACGGATCAATTCAAATTAAAAATTTATTTATGGCAATTCTTGCATCAAATTTATGTGGAATTAAAATGGAGAATATTTTTAAAAAAATCGAAAAAATAAAAAATGTTAATGGAAGACTTGAATTAATAAAAATTTTTCCAAATCAATCAAGAGTATTCTTAGATTACGCACACACACCTGATGCATTAAAGACCGCTATTATTTCACTCAGAGAACATTTTAAAAAAAAAATTACTGTAATTTTTGGATGTGGGGGAGAAAGAGATAAAAGTAAAAGAAGATTGATGGGTAGTATCGCAAAAGAACATTGTGATAAAATTTATATTACAGATGATAATCCAAGAAATGAAAACCCAAAAAAAATTAGAAAAGATATAATGAATGGATTAAAAAATTCAAATGCAATAGAGATTGGTGGTAGAAAAAAAGCAATAATTAATGCTTTAAAAAATTCAGATCCTTATGAGATTATATTAATTGCTGGTAAAGGACATGAGACTTATCAAGATTTAGGTAATAAAAAAATATTTTTAAATGATAAAAAGATTGTCAAAGAATTCATAAATAAGAAAAACTTTTCAATAAATAATAAAATCAATAATTTAAGATACAATAACCTTATTTTAAAGAAAACTTTAAAAACTAAAAAAAATCATTTCTTTGACGGCGTTTCTATTAACTCAAAACAAATAAAAAATAAAAATTTATTTATTGCTATTAAAGGAAAAAAGAGAGATGGTCACAACTTTTTAAATCAGGCTTTAAAAAATGGAGCCAATTATTGTATAGTATCAAAGTCAATCAAAAAAAAATCAAAATTTATTCGAGTAAAGAATTCAATGTTTTTTTTAAGCACGTTGGCCAAATATAAACGAAATTTATCTTCCGCAAAATTTATTGCAATTACTGGAAGTTCAGGAAAAACCACAGTAAAAACAATGCTTGGAAATTTGTTAGGCGAATATTCTAAAACGTATTTTTCACCTCGATCATATAATAACCATTATGGAGTTCCTTTAAGCATTTCTAATATGAAGCCTGATGATAATTTTGGAGTTTTTGAAGTTGGGATGAGTAAATTTAATGAGATTTATAAGTTGTCCTCATTGGTTAAACCTCATGTTGGTATTATAACAAATATTGCAGAAGCTCATTTAGAAAACTTCAGAAGCATTAAAGACATAGCAAAAGCAAAAAGTGAAATCATTTATAATATTCAAAAAGGCGGAACAATAATTTTAAATAGGGACGATAAATTTTTTAATTTTTTTATAAAAATTGCAAGAAAAAATAAAATAAATGTCAGGTCTTTTGGTTTTTCAAAAGAATCTAATGTTAGATTTGAAAGTATAAAAAAATTATACAATTATTTTTTATTAAAAATCTCTATAGATAATAAGAAACTTTTATTGAAAATAAACAATCGTAATAAAAACTATATAATGAATATTTTATGCTGCATTACATGCATTGATAATTTAGATCTATCTTTAGATAAAACCAAAGGTTTTTTCAAAGTACAAACATTTTTACAAGGAAGAGGTAAAATTGATAAAATAAATAAATTTGATAAAAGATTTTTCTTAATTGACGAAAGCTATAATGCCAATCCATTATCCGTAAAGTCTGCAATTGAAAACTTTTCTAATATTCAAAAGAGCGGAAAGAGAAAATACTTTCTTTTTGGGGATATGTTAGAATTGGGTAAAAATTCGCACATTTACCACAAAAAAATCTCAAAATTCATAAATAATAGTGATATTGATAAAACGTTTGTTTATGGAGAAAGGGCAATACAAACTTTTAAAAAATTAAAGAAATCTAAAAGAGGAAAAATATTTGAGGATTTGAAGTCTTTTAACGATACGTTTTCTAAAATTTTAAAAAATGGGGATTTTTTAATGATAAAAGGTTCTAATGAAACTAAGCTAAATGAAGTATCAAAAAATCTTTTAAGGGGTAGAATGAATGCTTTATAGTTTACTAACATCGCTAGTTGATACCTTCTCTTTTTTAAATGTATTCAAATATATAACTTTTAGAATAGGCCTAGCAGTTGTTACATCTTTAATAATTATTTTTTTAATTGGAAACCCCTTAATAAAATATTTTTCAAGAAAACAAATTACAGGACCAATTAGACAGGATGGACCAATTGATCACATAATAAAAAAGAGCGGAACGCCTACCATGGGTGGCTTAATGATATTAATTGGGATTATCACAAGCACTCTTATGTGGGCAGATTTACAAAATATTTATATATGGATTGTTCTTTTTGTCTGTACAGGACTTGGATTATTAGGTTTTGTCGATGATTATTTAAAAATTAAATTCAAAAATTCTACAGGGATTAATGCAAAACTTAAACTTTTTGGACAATTACTAATTTCGTTGTTAGCTATTATTGTATTAGTTTTTTTTACCGATCACGAGAGTATTTCAAATTTATATTTTCCTTTTTTTAAAAATATAGTTTTGAATTTAGGTATATTTTTTATTCCCTTTGGTATTTTTGTAATCATCGGTTCCTCTAACGCAGTAAATTTAACAGATGGATTAGATGGGTTAGCTACAGTTCCCGTTATGTTAGTAGCATTATCCTTTTCGTTAATTTGTTATTTGGTTGGGAATACAATTTTTTCAAATTATCTTCAAATTCAATACATACCAAATGTTGGTGAACTTTCAATTTTTTGTGGTTCCGTAGTTGGGTCATGTCTTGGTTTTCTCTGGTATAATGCACCACCTGCAAAAATATTTATGGGCGATACCGGATCATTGTCTTTAGGTGGTTCGATAGCTTCTGTTGCAATCATAGTAAAACATGAAATTGTGCTTGCTATTATTGGAGGTTTATTTGTTTTGGAAACAGTCTCAGTAATTATTCAAGTTATCTCATTTAAACTAACTGGGAAAAGAGTATTTATGATGGCACCTATTCATCATCACTTTGAAAAAAAAGGCTGGGCTGAGTCAACGGTAGTAATTAGATTTTGGATAATAGCAATAATTTTAGCTTTAGTAGGTTTAGCAACATTAAAATTACGTTAAACAAAATTGATGAATATATCATTGGATTTAAGCAATAAAAGTTTTGCAATTTATGGTCTAGGAAGTACCGGCCAGTCAATTATTAAATATTTTAAAAAACTAGGTGTAAAAAACTACGTTATCTGGGACGACAATAAAGCTCTTAAAAGTTATTGGAGGCTTAATAAAAAAAAAGAAAATTTGTTTTTCAAATTTTTGAATTTTGCTGATTATATTATAGTTAGTCCCGGTATAAATTTAAAAAAAAATAGATTTAGAAATGTTTTTTTAAAAAATAAACATAAAATTATTACAGACCTCGATCTCTTTTACATGACAAACCCAAAAATAAAATCAATCGTTGTAACTGGGACAAATGGAAAATCCACTACCTGCAAAATTATTGAACACATTTTAAAAAAAAACGGTTTTCAAGTAAAGCTAGGTGGAAATATAGGAAATCCTATTTTAGATTTAAAAGTTAAAAAAAATAGCACTATTATTATTGAGGCATCATCTTTTCAACTTTTTTATTCTAAATTTGTAAAGCCTAATTATGCAATAATACTAAATATATCTAATGATCATTTAGATTGGCACGGATCTATGAATAATTATA
>CACHXE010000007.1 GCA_902583785.1 uncultured Pelagibacteraceae bacterium
CATAATCTCTCTTAAGTTGATCAAGGCCTTTTGTACCAACTGTTATAATTTTTAAATTTTTAGATTCTTTTAAAATTTTATTAAAATAATTTTTTGCTTGCTTAACTATATTGGTATTAAATCCTCCACATAAGCCTCTGTCTGCAGTCATTACAATACATAAATGTGTTTGGTCTTCTCCAGTTCCAACCAATAGCCTTGGCGCATTTGAAGGGTCACTAATCGCCTTGCTTAGGTTTTGTATGATAACATCCATTTTATCGCTATAAGGTCTTCCTTTTTCTGCCATTTCTTGGGCTTTACGAAGCTTTGCAGCAGCTACCATTTTCATAGCTTTTGTTATCTTTTGCGTAGACTTTACACTGGCAATTCTTTTTCTAAGATCATCAAGACTTGGCATTATTTCTTTTCAAAATTTGTTTTTTTATAATTAGCAATAATTTCCGACAAAGTTTTATCTATGTCTTCCTCTATTTTTCCGCTTTTTTGAATGGACTCTAATATTTCAGGTTTTTCACTTTTTACCAATTCTAACAATCCTTTTTCAAAAGATCCAATTTCGTTTGTATCAATACTATCTAAATAACCTTTCACCCCTGCATATATTACAACTACTTGCTCTGCTACCGTCATAGGGCTGTACTGGTTTTGTTTTAATAATTCTGTAAGTTTGGACCCTCTATTTAAAAGTTTTTGTGTTGAGGCATCTAGGTCAGAGCCAAATTGTGCAAAAGCTGCCATTTCCCGATACTGAGCTAATTCAAGTTTAATAGAACCAGCTACTTTTTTCATAGCTTTAGTTTGAGCGGCTGAGCCAACTCTGGAAACTGATAGTCCTACATTTACAGCTGGTCTTATACCTTGATTAAATAATTCTGTTCCCAAAAAGATTTGACCATCAGTTATTGAAATCACGTTCGTTGGTATATAGGCAGAAACGTCTCCCGCTTGTGTTTCTATAATTGGTAAAGCAGTAAGCGACCCTCCTCCATTGTCATCATTAAGTTTCGCTGCACGCTCGAGTAACCTGCTATGTAAATAAAAAACGTCTCCTGGATATGCTTCTCTACCCGGAGGTCTTCTAAGTAAAAGTGACATTTGTCTATAAGCAACAGCCTGTTTAGATAAATCATCGTAAATAATTAATGCATGCATTCCGTTATCTCTAAAAAATTCTCCAAATGTACAACCAGTATAAGGAGCCAGGAATTGTAAAGGAGCAGGATCGGATGCCGTAGCTGAAACAATAATTGTATAATCCATTGCTCCAGCATCTTGTAAAGTTTTAAGGATCTGAGCGACAGTTGATCTTTTCTGACCTATAGCAACATAAATACAATAAAGTTTCTTTTTTTCATCATTTGATTCATTTATTTTTTTTTGATTTATTATTGTGTCAATAGCAACAGCTGTTTTTCCTGTTTGTCTGTCACCGATAATTAGTTCTCGCTGACCTCTTCCAATTGGAATTAAGCTATCGATAGCCTTTAATCCTGTTTGCATTGGTTCGTTAACTGACTTTCTTGGAATTATACCTGGGGCCTTTACCTCGACTCTTTTTCTTTTAACTCCTTTTTTTAAGGTCTCTTTGCCATCAATTGGATTTCCCAATGCATCAACTACTCTGCCAAGCAATTCTTTTCCCACAGGAACATCAACTATTGCTCCTGTTCTTTTAACAGTGTCTCCCTCCTTGATTGCTTTATCATCTCCAAAAATTACTATTCCTACATTATCGCTCTCCAAATTTAATGCCATTCCTTTAGAGCCATCATTAAATTCAACCATTTCACCAGCCTGAACATTGTCAAGACCATAAACTCTGGCGATACCATCACCAACTGAAAGAACTTTTCCAATTTCGGATACTTCTGTCTTTTCTCCTAAATTTTTGATTTGTTCTTTTAAAATTTTTGTTATCTCAGAAGGATTTATATCCATATTAAGCCTCGATCATTAATTTTTTATATTTTTGTAACCTACTTTTTATAGAAGTATCTATCATTAAACTTCCAATTTGAATTATTACTCCGCCGATTAAACTTTCGTCTATTTTAGAATATAATTTAATTTGACGACTTATATTCAATGAAATTTCCTTCTCGATTGCTAAAATTGTTTGATTATCAATTTTTTTAGAAGAAATTAAATTCGCTGAAATTTCACCTTTTTTTAAAGATATCAATTTTAAAAACTTCGCGATTATAATATCAACAAAAAAGATCCTTTTCTTTTTTATTAAAATTAAAAAGAAATTCTTTATTATTTTAGTAAAGTTCATGGTAGTTAATATTTTATCAAAAACTATCTTTTGATTTTCTATTGAATAAGTAGGATTTTTAATAAAATCTTTTAAGTTTCTGTTTGAATTAAAAACCCTCATAAAGGCAATCATATTTGATGCAAATTCTTCGGTTTGATTATTTTCCAATGAGAGATCATACAGTGCTAATGCGTATCTCTGAGATATCTCTGATGAAAAAGTTTTAGTTTTGGTCAATGTTTGCTTCCTATATTGATTTGATTGTTGAATTTATGAAGTTTCGTATCATAGGAAAATGATCAGTTCAAGAGCGACTGAAATCGCATATTAGCTAAAATTTAAGGGATCAACATCAACTGTAAGTTTTATTTTTTTTGAAATATTTATTGTTTTAAGTATTCTGCTTATTTTCTTTTGAATAAAAACACTATTATTAGATCTTAGCAATAATCTTGTTCTATATTTATTTTTGATTTTAAATATTGGAGCTGTTACTGGACCTAAAACATCAATATTTTTTAACATTAATAAACTCTTTTTAATTTTCTGAGCTTCTAAAAAACCATCTTTTTCATTTTTAGATGAAATTATAAATGCAATTAATCTTACAAATGGAGGTAAATTTTTTTCTTTTCTAAGATAGATTTCCTCATCCAAAAATTTTTCTTGTTCATTTTTAAGTATATTCTTAAGGGTTTCATCAAGTGGATTGAATGTTTGGTAAATAATGAGAGAGTCTTTACTAAATCTTCCAGCTCTTCCACTTAGTTGGTTATAAAGTTGTATATTTTTTTCTGTAGATCTTAAATCAAATCCCATTCCAGAAAAATCAGCGTCAACAACAACTATGCAGTTTAAATTTGGAAAATTAAAGCCTTTAGAAATTAATTGAGTTCCAACGAGAATATTTATTTTATTTTTTTCAATATCATTTAACAAATTTAAGGTTTGTTTTTTTTTACTCAGAAAATCGCTAGATAAGATACTAATTATTTTTTCTGGGAAAATTTGTTTCAATTCTGAAAAGATTTTTTCTACACCAGGACCATACATTTGAAATTCACAATTATTTTCTTTTTCTTTACATTTATTTATTGGTGTCTTTTTATGTCCACAATGATGACACATGGCCTGATTTATATGTTTGTGAAATGTTAAAAAAATTGAACAATTAGGACAAGAAAGTTTAAAACCACAGTTTCTACAAACCATAAAAGGTGCGTATCCACGTCTATTTAAAAAGAAAAGTACTTGCTCTCCTTTTTCTAAATATTTTTTTACTAAATCTAAAGTTTTCGTATCTATCCAAATATTTTTATTTTTTTTGTTTAAATTTAAATTCACGATTTCTGCATTGGGTAGTGAAAAATTTTTGTATCTTTTTTCTAATCTTGTAAAATTATATTTCTTACTTTTTACATTCTTGTAGGTCTCTAATGATGGAATTGAAGTTGATAATAAAACAGGAATATTTTCAATGGACGCCCTAGATATTGCCATATCTCTTGCGTTATATCTTATACCTTCGTCTTGCTTATATGAAGAGTCATGTTCTTCGTCAACAACTATTAGACCAAGATTTTTAAAGGGTAAAAATAAAGAGGATCTTGCTCCTACAATTAACTTTATTTTTCCATTAATAATATTTTGCCAAATTATTCTTCTATTTTTTTTTGTAATTTTTGAGTGCCAAATAGCAGGCTTAAACCCAAAATATTCTTCAAATCTCTGATTAAACTGATTTGTCAAAAATATTTCTGGGAGTAAAACCAAAGCTTGTTTATTTTTTCTTATGCATTTTTTTATTTTTTCAAAATATACAATTGTTTTTCCAGAACCTGTTACTCCTTGAAGCAAGGTAACATTGAATTTTTCCCCGAAATTATTAATATCGTTAAGGCACTTTTTTTGTTCTTTATTTAAATTAAAAATAATTTTTTTTTTATTCGTATTTTCTAATTTTAATTCTGATTTTTTTAGAAAAAAAGTCTTATCACCCAAAAACATTTTCAAAACCATTCCTTTTGGAACTAAATTATAAATAGAAAACCAGTTAACAAACTTTATAAGGTTTTCACTAAATGAAAATGATTTTATTTCTAATATTTTTTTTAGTTTAAATTTTTTTTTTGTTTCTTCTTGCTTATCCCAAATTACACCTATCTCTTTTTCTTTTCCAAAAGGAACCAATACTATAGAGCCCGGTTTTAATTTACCAAATTTGCCAGACAAATAAGTATGTGGGTGATCAAATATTCTTGGAATAAGAACTGGAACTTTCATTAATAAAAAAATATACTTTAAAAGTGAATAGGTCTTTTGTCGACAGCTAATGCGGCTTCCTTTATTGCTTCTGTATGCGTTGGATGGGCATGACAAGTTCTGGCAATATCTTCGGAGCTAGCTCCAAATTCCATTGCCAAAGCCATCTCAGCGATCATATCTCCACAATGTGGTCCTATTATATGTACCCCTAAAACTTTATCTGTTCTTGAATCTGCTAAAATTTTCACAAATCCTTCAGACTCATTATTAACTTTAGCTCTTGAGTTTGCGAGAAATGGGAATTTTCCAACTTTGTAATCAATTTTTAATTTTTTAAGCTCCTCTTCAGTTTTTCCAACAGTAGCAACCTCGGGCGAAGTGTATATTACTCCAGGTATAACATCATAATTTACGTGTCCTGATTGTCCTGCTAATATTTCAGCAACTGCAATTCCTTCTTCTTCAGCCTTATGTGCTAACATTGGTCCCTTAATTACATCTCCTATTGCATAAATATTAGTAACTGATGTCTGAAATTTTCCATTAATCACTATTCTGCCTTTCTCATCTTTCTTAACGCCAATTTTAGATAAATTCAGACCTTCTGTGTAAGGTCTTCTTCCAACAGAAACTAAAACTTTATCACACTCCAAATTTTCTTTTACCTTAGTATCGTTATTACTAAACTCTACCATTGTTTTACCTGTGGATGTTTTTACACCTGTTACTTTAGTGTTTAATTTAAATTGAATGCCTTGTTTTCTTAAAATTTTCTCAAATTCTTTTGACACTTCTCTGTCCATACCTGGAATTATATGATCTAGAAATTCAATTACAGTTACTTTTGATCCTAATCTTGCCCATACTGAACCCATTTCCAATCCAATATAACCCCCTCCTATTATAACTAAATTTTTTGGAACCATTTCTAAAGACAGTGCACCAGTAGATGAAATTATATTTTTTTCATCAATTTTTATACCTGGCAATGAAGTAGAAGACGAACCTGTAGCAATAACTATATTCTTTGATTTGTAAGATGTCTTTTTTCCATCCTGATAAACTACAACGTCATTTTTAGAAAACAGAACCCCTTTTCCTTTAATGTAGGAAACTTTATTTTTTTTAAATAAAAATTCAACACCTTTGGTTAAAATTTGAACTGATTTGCTTTTATTTGTCATCATTTTTTTTAAATTTAATTTTATATTACCTGTCTCAATACCAATACTATCAAAGTTATTTTTTGCTTTAGAAAAAAGTTCTGAAGAATTTAATAAACTTTTAGAGGGTATACAGCCAACATTTAAACATGTACCACCAAGAGTTCCTCTAGATTCTATACACGCTGTTTTTAAACCTAATTGAGCTGCTCTGATAGCGCACACATAACCACCTGGCCCACCACCTATTACTAATAGATCAAAATTGTTTTCCATTGGTTTAAACGTTTAAAAAAAGTCTCCTTGGTTCTTCTAGAGAGTCTTTAACATTTTTTAAAAATGAAACAGCCTCTTTACCGTCTACAATTCTATGATCATAAGATAAAGCTAAGTACATCATTGGCCGTATTACAATAGTTCCGTCAACTACTACGGGACGTTCTTTTATGTTGTGCATGCCTAAAACTCCTGATTGAGGTGGGTTTAATATTGGGGTTGAAAGCATAGATCCATAAATTCCTCCGTTAGTAATTGTAAAAGTTCCACCTTGTAAATCATTAATTGTAATCTTGCCATCTCTTGCTTTTTCACCAAGTTTTAAAATGTTTTTTTCAATATCAGCAAATGACATTTCGTCTGGATTTCTCAAAACTGGAACCACTAAACCTCTATCTGTTCCAACTGCAAAACTAATATTATAATAGTTCTTATAAACTATTTCTTCATTCTGAATTTCTGCATTTATCGCAGGATAATTTTTTAGGGCAGAAATACATGCTTTAACAAAAAATGACATAAATCCTAATTTTATAGAATATTTTTTCTGAAATTCTTCTTGATAATTTTTTCTTATTTCCATTATATTAAACATATCCACTTCATTAAAAGTTGTTAACATAGCTGCGTTATTTTGGGCTTCTTTAAGTCTCTTAGCTATAGTTAATCTTAATCTAGTCATTTTAATTCTTTCCTCTGGTCCATCTTGTATTTTTTTAAGATTCGGCTTAGGTTTTGAACCCATAAGGTTTAGAAGATCACCTTTCATGACCATTCCACGTTTTCCACTACCTTTTATTTCGTTTACATTAATTTTTTTTTCTTGAGCAATCTTTCTTGCTGAAGGAGAAAGTGTAATTTTATTTTTAGTTTTTTCGGGTATGTGTTCTTCCTCTAAAATCAAAGCTGGTTGAGCTTCTTCCTCACTCAAAATTAATGGTTCTTTTCCATTAGTGCTTTTTGTTTTCTTTTTATTGATTTTCTTAGGCTTCTCTATTTTTTCCTCATAAAGATTAATTGACTCTTCCTCTTGTTGTGGTGGTGAGACTTCTTTTGTAGATGGTGTTTCATCTTGTTTTGGTGGTGTATATTTTTTTTCTGTATTAACCCGCTCAACTGCCGACGTGCTTCCACCAACACTTCCTAAAAGGGTACCTACTTCAACTGTATCTCCCTCTTTAACAGATATTTTTTCCAAAACTCCACTTGATGGAGATGGAACTTCGACGTTTACTTTGTCAGTTTCAAGTTCTACAAGCGGTTCGTCTGAATCGACTGTTTCACCAACCGATTTTAACCATTTTGATACTGTAGCCTCTTTTACTGACTCACCTAATGCTGGAACTAGTATTTTTTCTGACATTTAGCTCTTTATAACCTTTTCTAATATTTTTTTTTGTTCTGCAAGATGTTTATTTAGATTTCCAGTTGCTGGTGATGCTGCAGCGTTTCTACCAATGTAATTAACCTTTTCGCCTTTTACTTGAATGATTTCTAAAGTTCGATCAATATAATGACGCGCGGTATTCCATGCACCCATATTCATTGGCTCTTCTTGACACCAAAAAAACCTTGCATTTTCATATCTTCGCAATTGTTTACCAAGCTGTTTTACTGGGAATGGATATAATTGCTCTATTCTTATAAATACAGTCTTATCATCTTTTGCTTTCTCTCTAGCTTCGAATAAATCGAAATAAATTTTCCCACTACACATAACTACTTTTTTGATTTTTTTATCTTTTTTTAATTGAATTGATTTGTTGTCTTTTAAATAAGCGTGATCCTCCAAAATTCTGTGGAAGGAATTTTTTTTTGTGAAATCTTCAAGATTTGAAACACATTTTTTATGTCTTAACAAAGATTTGGGGGTCATTATTATCAAAGGTTTTCTAAAGTCTCTATGCATCTGTCTTCTGAGGGCATGAAAATAATTTGCCGGTGTAGTACAATTAACAACTTGTAAATTTTCCTGAGAACATAGCTGTAAGAATCTTTCTAATCTAGCTGAAGAATGCTCTGGACCTTGACCTTCGTAACCATGAGGTAAAAGCATAACTAGACCGCTTGCTCTAGACCATTTAGACTCTCCAGATGCGATGAATTGATCAATTACTACTTGTGCTCCATTAGAAAAATCGCCAAATTGAGCTTCCCAAAGAACTAGTGTTTCGGGCTCAGACAGAGAATAACCAAATTCAAAACCTAAAACTCCTAGTTCTGATAAAATACTATCAATTACTTCGAAATTTTTTTGCTCTTTTGATATATGATTGAGGGGTACAAATCTATCATGGTTATCTTGATTTCTTAGTACAGAGTGTCTCTGACTGAAAGTTCCTCTTCCAGAGTCTTGACCTGACAATCTTACAGAAAATCCCTCGTTTAAAAGTGTTCCAAACGCCAATGTTTCAGCTGTGGACCAATCAATCGGTTGCTTATCAGTAAACATTTTTCTTTTATTTTCAAAAATTTTTGAAAGAGTTTTGTGAATATTAAAATTTTTAGGTACTTCAGTAATTTTTTTCCCTATGGATATCAAATCATTTTTTTCCACTCCTGTGACACCTCGTCTATCCTGGCCGATTTCTGGCTTGAAACGAGACCAAACGCCATCGAACCACTTCATTTTAATTTTGTAATCTTTTGCCCCAGAAAATTCTTTGTCTAAAAAATTTCTAAATTCTTTCTTTTTTAAATCTAAATATGTATTAGAAATCAAACCATCTTTTAAAAGTTTTTTGGCATAAATTTGTAAAGTCGTAGAATGAGATCTAATTTTTTTATACATTAATGGTTGAGTAAATGATGGCTCGTCTCCTTCGTTATGTCCAAATCTTCTGTAACACACCATGTCAATGACAACATCTCTATTAAATTTCTGTCTAAATTCAGTTGCAATTTTTGCACAGTGAACAACGGACTCGGGGTCATCTCCATTAACATGAAATATTGGTGCTTGAACCATTTTGGCTAAATCGGAGGGGTATGGCGATGATCTTGCAAATCTAGGTGCTGTGGTAAAACCAATTTGATTATTTAGGATTATATGAATAGTTCCTCCAATGTTATGGCCAGGTACTCCTGACATAGCAAAACACTCTGCAACAACACCTTGGCCAGCGAAGGCTGCGTCTCCGTGTATCAAAACTGGAATAACTTTTTTTCTCTCTTTATCTTTATGAAAAAATTGCTTTGCTCTTACTTGGCCTAGTACAACCGGATTTACTGCCTCTAGGTGAGATGGATTATCTGTTAAACTAATATGAACTAAATTCCCATCAAACTCTCTATTTGCGGATGCTCCTAGGTGATACTTTACATCTCCTTCAAAATCTTTTTTTGAATTAATTTTCTCGCCAAAAAACTCTTTGAAAATTGCTTTAAAGGGTTTCTGCATCATGTTAGCTAAAACATTTAGCCTCCCCCTGTGAGGCATTCCGATTTTTACTTCTTTTACTCCAAGATGGCCTCCTCTTTTAATAATTTGTTCTAGTGCAGGTATTAAAGACTCTCCTCCATCTAAACCAAATCTTTTAGTTCCAACAAATTTGACATGTAAAAATTTTTCAAATCCCTCTGCTTCAACTAATTTATTTAATATAGCTTTTTTTCCATTTTCTGTGAAATTAATACCTTTTTCTTTGCCTTCGATTCTATCTCTAATCCATTTTTTCTCTTCTGGATCACCCATGTGCATAAATTCATAACCAATTTTTTGGCAATAGGTTTTTTTTGCGATTTCAATAATTTCTTTTAGAGAAGCTGATTGTAGTCCCAGTACTCCATCTAAAAAAATTTTTTTATTATAGTCGTTTTTTGAGAAACCATAAGTATCTGGTTTTAGCTCAGCATGTTCTTCACGCTTTAACAACTCTAGAGGATCCAGATTTGAAATCAAATGACCTCTTATTCTGTAAGCCCTAATAAGCATATTTGCTCTTACTGCATTTTTTGCGGCTTCCAAAATATCTGTGGTGTTAAAAGAAACTGGTTGATTTCCATTTTTCTTTTCTAAATCTTTATAACTTTCAGGGGTAATATTTTTTATCTTTTTTCTTGGTGACCAGCTAGGTCCATTTATATTTCTTAAAATTTTTTCTCTTTTTTCATTTAAACCTTCAAAAAAAATTTTCCATTGTTCAGGAAGTTTATCAGGATTTTTTAAATAATCAGTATATAAACCTTCTACAAATTCAGAGCTATTATTTCCTAAAAAAGAAGTTTTTTCAAAAATGTCATTGTTTTTATTAGTAGGCATTATTTAATTTATAGAACTATATTAACACAAAAATTGAATATTCAAATTTTAAGTTTTTCATAGAGGGTTTTTCCTATATCAGCTGGAGATTTTGATATAGTAATTCCTGCAGATTTCATTATCTCGATCTTTTCCTCTGCTCCTCCTTTCCCCCCTGATATGATTGCGCCAGCATGTCCCATTCTTCTGCCTGGTGGAGCTGTTAGACCTGCAACAAACCCTACAGTAGGTTTTTTTATTTTAGAACTTTTTAAAAATGCTGCCGCATCCTCTTCAGCTGAACCACCAATTTCGCCAATCATAACTATAGAATGCGTATCATCATCTTTTAGAAAAAGTTCGAGGCAATCAATAAAATTTGTTCCATTAATTGGATCACCACCAATTCCGATACAAGTAGATTGACCTAAACCGTTATGGGATGTTTGAGCTACAGCCTCGTAGGTAAGTGTACCGGATCTTGACACAATTCCTACAGATCCTTTTTTATGGATATTGCCTGGCATTATTCCAATTTTACATTCTTCGGGAGTTATTATTCCAGGACAATTAGGTCCTATAAGTCTACTTCTACTTTTTGATAATGTTTGTTTAACTTTCATCATATCAAAAACTGGAATACCTTCTGTTATACAAACTATTAAATCTAAATCTGCATCGATCGCCTCCAGGATTGCAGCTGCAGCAAATTTCGGTGGTACATAAATCATTGAAGCGTTTGCTTGTGTTTTTTCTTTTGCTTCAATTACAGTATTAAAAACAGGAAGACCTAGATGATTTTGTCCTCCTTTTTTAGGAGTAACTCCACCCACCAATTGTGTTCCATATTTTATTGCTTGTTCTGAGTGAAAAGTTCCGTGGGTTCCTGTAAATCCCTGGCATATTACTTTGGTATTTTTATTTACTAAAACTGACATTTATTTAATTGCATTCACAATTTGTTTTGCTGCATCATTTAAGTCGGATGCAGATAAAATTTTCAAACCTGACTTATCTAAAATTTTTTTTCCTTGCTCAAAATTAGTACCTGCAAGTCTAACAACCAAAGGAACTTTTATATTGCTTTCTTTAGCCGCTTCTACTACTCCTTGTGCGAGCACATCGCATCGCATAATTCCTCCAAAAATATTTATTAAAATTCCTTTAACTTTTTTGTCTGATAAAATTAATTTAAAAGCTGCAATTACTTGTTCTTTTGAAGCACCTCCTCCAACATCAAGAAAATTAGCTGGTTCTTGTCCATATAATTTAATTATATCCATGGTAGCCATTGCTAATCCAGCGCCATTAACCATACAGCCAATTGAGCCATTTAGTTTTATATAAGCCAAACCAAACTTACTCGCCTCTATCTCGGTTTGCTCCTCTTCATTTAAATCTCTCAGCTTTAAAATTTCAGGTCTTCTATACATTGCATTATCATCAAAATTCATTTTTGCGTCTAAACAAACAAGTTTCTTTTGTTTTGTTATTATTAGTGGATTTATTTCTATTAGTGAGGCATCTTTTTGTATTAGAATATTATATAAAGCATTTAATAAATTTTTAGCATCTAGTTTTTGTTCGGAATTTAAAGAAAATGTTTTTATAATTTCGCCTATTTTATCCATTTCAAGATTTTTTTTTAAATCAATTTTAGTGGTAATAATTTTTTCGGGATTTTTTTTTGCTACTGTTTCTATATCTACACCTCCTTCGGTGCTGCTTATAAAAACAATATTTGAGCTTTCTCTGTCAACCAAACAGGATAAATATAATTCTTTTTCTATATCATATGCCTCTTGAATATAAATTCTTCTAACTTGTTTGCCTTCTGGTCCAGTTTGGTGGGTTACAAGTACCTTTCCAAACATTTTTTTTACTTCCGTTTGAATTTTCGATCTATCAACTAATTTTACCCCTCCTGCCTTTCCTCTTCCTCCGGCATGAATTTGGGCCTTTATAACAAGTTTTTGTGAATTGAGAGCTTTTATTTTTTCCTCTAAATCTTTGCTTTCAAAAATAACAACACCGTTTGAGACAGGTGCTCCAAATTCTTTTAATAAATCTTTAGCTTGGTGTTCGTGGATATTCATTCTTATGTGGCTTTATACTTTAATTGTTTTGTTTTTTATAGTAAATTTTTGTTGATTTTTAATGATCATAAAGAATATTAATATTTCAAAAAAAATTACTCTTTTCCTATTTTTAATCTCACTCTTAATAGGTGTTTTAACATTTAAAGACTATGGCATAGCAGGTGATGAGGATTTTCATAGAGCTATGGGATTCTATTGGTTAGATTATATTTTAAACTTTACTCCTTTTCAAAATCTAAAGTATGAGGTTGGAATTAAACTTTCAATGCTTCAATACATGGATTTTCAAGTTATCACAAATTCTTATGGTGTGATTTTTGATGTACCTGCTGCACTTCTTGAAGTATTATTTAAAATTGATGATCCAAAAAATTATTTTTATTTTAAACATTTCTTAACCTTTATAATATTTTTTTTAGGATCAGTTTTTTTTTATAAATTATTAATTAATAGATTTTCAGACGATTTAATTGCTATGATTGGAACTCTATTTTTTTTTATCTCTCCAAGAATATATGGAAATAGTTTTTATAATCCTAAAGATATAATATTTTTATCTTTAGTATCTATAGCAATATATTACTGCTTCAAATTATTTGATAAAATAAGTTATAAAAATTTTTTGATTTTTGCATTATTTTCTGCTTTGGCTACGTCTCAAAGAATATTTGGAATTTTCCTTCCCTTGTCCTTTCTGGGTTTTTATTTGTTAAGTGTTTTATCAAAAAAAGAGGATATATCTTACTTTCCTGGTATAATATTTTTCTGTATTTCCTTTTTTTTATTTTTAATTTCATTTTGGCCATATTTATGGAGTGACCCAATTGGAAATTTTTTAACAGCATATAATTATTTTTCTCATCATACACACCTCTTAACATTAAAAATGCTATTTAATGGAGAATATGTGGCGACAAGTTCTGTTCCTTATGAATATATTATAACTTGGATTACAATTACAACTCCTGCTCTTTATTTATTATTATTTATTATTGGATACTTTTTTATTTTTAAAAAATTTTTTTTGAATTTTATTAACGTTCAAGAAAAAAGTAGAGATTACGACCTATGGAATAATTCAAGAGAAAAAAAAGATTTATTTATAATGTTAAATTTTACTGTTATAATATTTTATCTTATATTAGTTGATGCAAGTATGTTTACTGGGTGGAGGCATCTATATTTTACAAATATTTTTATAATTTATATTGCAACTTTTACATTTCATAAAACTAATCTTAGATTGAAAAAAGAAATCTTAAGAAAATTCTTTTTTGGTTTAACCTTTTTTTATTTATTTTTTATAGCTTATAAAATGTTTAATTTACATCCTTACCAAAATATTTATTTTAATTCAGTTTTTACTACTTTGGTAAAAAATATTCATGAAAAATTTGAAATAGACTATTGGGGTCTTACAGGCAAGAAGGCTCTTGAAAATATTTTAAATTTAGAAAAGAATAATAATTCCGTATCTGTTGCAGTTGCCTCATATTTACCTCTTGATATAAGTAAAAAATTACTTAATAAAAATGACAGAGAAAGAATTAAAATCGTGGGTCAAGATTATTTAAATGCAGATTACATATATACAAATTTCGTGTCAGAAGTGGATAAAAATTATAATGATAAGTATAAAATTCCCACAAACTTTTCAAAAATAAATACTTTCATTAGCAATAATGTTGTAGTTTATGAAGTATATAAAAAAAATGAGTAAAATATGAAAATTTTTGTTTATAAAACTTTATTTGTTATGGTTTGTGTACTCGTACTTTTCCAGTTAACCATTGGAGCAAAAATCAAAGAATTGAAAAATGAAATAGGAAATTTGAAATCTCAAGAAAATATTAGCTTCGTAAAGGAAAAAATTCGAGATGAACTTAAAAGCGCTACTGAAAAAGATAACTATTTAACCCCAGAAGATGCAAAATTAATAAATGATTTTATTAATAAGATAAAACAAGAGTTGTCTGAAACCAAGTAAATTTTTAATAAGATAAAAAATGTTTAAATTGTTAAAAAAAATCAAGTTTGATGAAAAAGAAAATAGAATGTCAAATGTTGCCATGGAAGAGGTAATAGAAAATTTTTCAAAAAATAAAAATAAAAACCTTAAATATTTACTTTCTAAAAGATATTCTTGGATGAATGATTTTATCGAAAAAAATGATATTGGATTAGAAATAGGAGCTGGCTCAGGTCTATCAAAAAAATTTATTAACAATAAAAATTTGAAGATAAGTGATTTTTCCGAACATCAGCATTTGGATTTTAAAAATGTTGATGCTCAAAAAATGGAATTTAAGGAAAATACTTTTGATTATGTTATTGCCTCTAACATGATTCACCACATACCATACCCAATTAAATTATTTAATGAAACTAACAGAATACTAAAAAAAAACGGAAAACTTATTATACAAGAAGCTTATTGTTCAATTCTTTTTCAGCTTATAACAATTTTAATGAAGCACGAAGGTTTTGATTTTACAGTAGATCCATGGAGTAAAACAGCACCAGTCACGGATGACAAAAATGTTTGGGCAGGAAATATAGCAGTTAGTAATATGATATTTGATGATAAAAAAAATTTCGAAGAAAAAATTGGAAATTTATTCAAAATAGAACATGACAAAATTTATGAATCTTTACTATTCCTAAATTCAGGAGGGGTACACTCCACAACTTTTTACATTCCTATGAATTTAACTATGCTTAAAATATTAGATGGGGTAGATAATATTTTAACAAAATTTTTTCCAAAAATTTTTGCAATGGGAAGACAAATAGTCTTAAGAAAGATTTAGATCATCACATTTTTTTAAGGTAAAGCTCGAAATATTTTCATTTAATTCTTTTTCTACAAAACAGTTAAGATCTATATAGTCATAAATATTTTTATTTTTAACGGGAGAAATGGTATAAATAACCTCAATATTATTATTTACTAAAATTTTTTGAAAAAGATTTTTATAACTTATCAAATACTTATTGCCAATTTGGGGATAATCTGTTCCGTCAAAAACATGCCATCTGGTTGTTGAGAAAAATTGCTGCTCCAAAATAACTGATAGAAAAGGATAATTACTCAAAACCATTTTTTTTCTTTTATCATTTTTAAGTATATTTTTTATTTCATTTATTTTTTTAATTTCAAATTCTGGATTTTCTTGGTATTGAGGAGTAATCCATTTTAAGCCTAATAACTTGTTGTCAATTTTTTTTGCATCTACTGCTATATTAAGATTTGCATTTATAAGTTCGTGAAACTTTCTACCTTCATTAAACCTTAAATGATATTTAGTTGTGACGAAAATACAAAAAATTATAATTATGTAGTAAAAAACTTTTTTTGTTGTTTTCATATAAATATGTAAAAATCCAGCTAGAAGTGGGATGAGAAAAAAAATAAATATTTGATTTCTTGTCAGAATTTGGTGAAATATTAAGGCAATTGTAAAAAAAAATATAATTAAAAAATAATATAATTCTTTTTTCTTATAGTATTTTTTAAAATTTAAAAAATCTTTAATGTTTATATAAATTAAAATTCCTAATATTATAAAAATAAATTTAAAGTTTCCAAAAACTCCTAATGGCGATATATTCATTAAACTCTGTATTCTTCCTTTGCCTATACTTTGGGGGTAAAGAATATATTGCTCAATAAATGAGGATAGGCTTATTCCATTTATTAATCCAAAAAAAAATAAAAAAATAATTAAAAATGTACCTGTAAAAAATGATATTAAAATTGGTTTTAATTTTTTTTGTTCAAAAAAATAAAAACACAATATAAGTATAATTGGTATCATTATATATGCTGAAGGAACTTGCTTAGATAAAAAGGCGCAGAAGAAAAAAACTGGAAATAAAATCCAGTATAAATTTTTTTCATCTTTTATGCCAAGCAAAATAGAATAAATTCCAAGTAAAGATAGAAAGGCTGAGTGATGATCTACAAATGGCGTTCCGCTTGATGGATAGGCCAATATGGAAAAAAGAAATGAGTAAATAAAGCTATAGTAGGTATTAATTTTAAAACTTCTAAAAACTAAAAATGTTATAATAGTTAATATTCCATTAAAAAATGATGCATGAAAAACATATGATTTCCAGTTTACTCCGAACAAGTAAAAAAACAGGCCTTGGATATAATCAATAAAAGGACCAGATATAACCCAATAGTTTTTAAAAGGATGTTCCCCAGAAAGAATCCTAAAGCCTGTCTCAAAATGTGCAAAGCTATCATGAGGAAAGGCACCTCTGTTCCCGTAATACTGGTTAAATAAAACGGAAAATAAAAATAAAAAAATTATGGCCAAAAATTCTTTTTTAATAAAAAAATCTCTCACTTTGTCCATAAATTTATTTTTTAATTATTAACTTCATATAAGGAAAAGGAATTTTAAGAATGTTAAAAATTAATTTATCAATCATTAAAAGTTTGGATATTTTAGCTAAAGTTCCAGCAATCCCTTGTCTTTTTTTAAAAGCGTTGTCACTATTTAATCTATCAAGCATTCTTGTCTTTATACTATCATCTAAAAAATAATTATAATTATTTTTTTTCAGAATACTTTCAATTTTTTTTCTTCCTAAAAAACTTAAACCATCCCATAGCCCCTTTTCATTTTCTTTTATTTCAAGATTCGTAATCTTTGAATTAAATATAAATTTTGTAATTTTTTTATTTATAATAATCGGTATTACAAAATGAGGTTCATAAGGAAAATCATAGTTAGGGCAAAGTATTATATTTAGGCCCTCTTTATTCAATAAATTATGAGTATTGATTAAATATTGAAGTTGATCTGATACATGCTCAAATACATTAACAGAAAATATCAAATCAAATTTTTTATCACTCTTAAATTTTTCTACATCTATATTTTCTACTACAATATTATGGCCATCATTATTGAGATTATTAGTTATTTTTTTATAATTGTGATAACCACTTACATTTGGGTCAATTCCTGAGAATGTAATATTTGGAAAGTGTTCCTTTAATTCATTTAAAAGTATACCTGTTCCAGATCCAATTTCTAAAACTGAAGAGATATTATTTTTTTTTAAAAAGTTAAAAATTTCTGAAAAGCCAAAAACAACATCGGTTAAGACAAAATCACAATAATGTTCATCATTATCAAAATATTTTAAATATTTTTTCTTAAGATTTGTATAATCCAATAACATTTATACTTTTGGTTTTAAACTTTAAATTAAAGAATTATCAATTTTTTTTGCAGCTTCAAATAATTCTTGGACTGCTTTAATTGATTTATCAAATTGCTTTTTTTCATCTTGAGACAATTCTATATTAATAATTTCTTCAACACCATCTTTTCCAATTTTTACAGGAACTCCAACATAAAGATCTTTGACGCCATACTCTCCATTTAAGTAGGCTGCGCAGGGTAATTCTTTTTTCATATTTTTTAAGTAACTTTCAGCCATTTCGAAGCCTGATGCAGCAGGCGCATAAAATGCCGAACCTTTTTCTAAAAATTTTACAATCTCTGCTCCACCTGTTTGAGTTCTTTTAACTATGGATTGAACTTTCTCGTTTTTAATCTTTCCTTCTTTTATTAATTCTGTAAGAAGTTTTCCATTTATTTTTGTATGATTTACCATAGCTACCATAGTATCTCCATGTCCACCCAAAACTAAAGTATCTATTTTTTTTATTGAAACATTTAGTTCTTGAGATAAAAAATATTTGAATCTTGAGGAGTCCAATATCCCTGCCATACCTACAACCATATTTTTAGGTAATCCAGAAAATTTTTGGAATGCCATAACTATTACATCAAGTGGATTAGTAATGCATATAACAAATGCTTTGGGTGAGTTTTTTTTTATTCCCTCTGCTACTTGCTTAATAATTTTTAAATTTGTTCCCAATAAGTCATCTCTACTCATTCCTGGTTTTCTTGGAACTCCTGCGGTTATTATTATTACATCAGAATCTTTTATATCTTGGTAATTATTTGTGCCTTTTAAATTTACATCAAAACCTTCAACACCAGAGGATTGAGCAATATCTAAAGCTTTCCCCTTTGCAATACCTTCTGCTACATCAAATAATACTACATCCGCCAATTCTTTTATTGCAATTAAATGCGCCAATGTTCCACCAATTTGACCAGCACCTATTAAAGAGATTTTTTTTTTCATATTACTTCATTGTCGGCATTACAAATTCTGGGTCAGATTTTACTCCTGATGGCCATCTAGATGTTATGGTTTTTAATTTTGTATAAAATCTTACTCCTTCAGGACCATGCATGTGTTGATCACCAAAAAGAGATCTTTTCCACCCCCCAAAACTATGGAATGCGACTGGGACTGGAATTGGAATATTAATTCCTACCATTCCAATTTGCACGTGACTTGCAAAAGATCTTCCTGTATCACCATCTCTTGTAAATATACTAACGCCATTACCGAATTCATGATCATTAACTAGTTCGAGTGCCTCATCGTAATCCTTGGCCCTTACAACTGATAAGACTGGACCAAATATTTCCTCTTTATAAATTCTCATATTCTTTTTCACGTTATCAAATAAACACCCGCCCATATAAAAACCTTTGTCATATCCTTGTAATTTTAATTTCCTGCCATCTACTACTAGTTTTGCTCCTTCTTTTACACCGAGGTCGACATATCCTTTTACTTTTTCTAAATGTTCTTTTGTGACTAAAGGACCCATTTCAGATTTTTTGTCTAACCCTGGTCCAACTTTTAAAGACTCGACCTTCTTAGATAAATTTTTTACTAGTGGATCACCTATTTTTCCAACCGCAACTGCTACAGATTGAGCCATACACCTTTCTCCAGCTGAACCATAAGCGGCACCCATCAAACCATTCACTGCTTGGTCCAAATCGCAATCAGGCATTACTACACAATGATTTTTGGCTCCTCCAAGAGCTTGAACACGCTTTTCATTTTTTGCACAATTTTCATAGATATATTTTGCGATAGGGGTTGAGCCTACAAAACTTACCGCTGAAATATCTTTGTTGTTTATAATTGCATCAACTGCCTCTTTGTCTCCATTCACAACATTAAAAACCCCAGGAGGCAAACCGGCTTCTAAAAATAATTCCGCTAATCTCATTGAACAAGTAGGATCTTTTTCTGATGGCTTTAAAACGAATGAATTTCCACAAGCTATCGCCACTGGGAACATCCACATCGGAACCATTGCAGGAAAATTAAAAGGTGTAATTCCCGCACAGACACCTAGTGGTTGTCTCATAGACCAGCTATCAACATTCGTACCAACATTCTCGGTAAATTCTCCCTTTAAGAGTTGTGGTATACCACACGCAAATTCGACTACTTCTAATCCGCGCGTTAAAGAACCTTTTGCATCCTCATAAACTTTTCCATGTTCTGAAACAATGATTTTTGTTAATTCGTCTGAATTTTTTTCGATCAATTCTTTAAACTTAAATAATATTCTTGATCTTGATAAAGGGGTTTTTTGAGACCAGTTTACAAATGCTTTTTTTGCAACTAAAACAGCCTTGTTAACATCTTCTGTTGAGGCCAGACTAACTGTTGAACTCTGTTCTCCTGTAGCTGGATTAAAAACTTTTCCATTTCTTTTTGATGTTCCTTTAAATTTCTTTCCATCAACAAAATGTTGGATTGAGTTCATTGCTACAATGATTAATTAAGCTTTTAGCTTGTTGCAAGCATTTTTTTTATAGAGCCTATAGCTTTGGCTGGATTTAAACCTTTAGGGCACGAATTTGTACAGTTCATAATTGTATGGCATCTATACAATTTTAGCTCGTCAGCAACTTTTTTTAATCTAGCTTTTCTTTCTTCATCCCTACTATCCACTATCCATCTGTAAGCTTGTAATAAAACAGCTGGACCTAAATATTTATCACCGTTCCACCAATAGCTTGGGCATGAAGTCGAACAACATGCACATAGTATACACTCGTAATATCCATCTAGTTTTGCCCTATCTTCTTGTGACTGTTTAATTTCAGCAGAAGTTTTTTCACCAACTTTTGTTTTTAACCATGGTTCAACTGACTCGTATTGTTTATATAATGTGCTTAGGTCTCCAACTAAATCTTTAACAACTTTTAAGTGAGGAAGAGGATATATATTTAATTCTCCTTTGATATCAGAGTGTGATTTTATACACGACAAAGTATTGACACCATCAACATTCATGGCGCAAGAACCACAAACACCATGAGCACAAGATCTTCTAAAAGTTAAGGTAGAGTCAATTTCATTTTTTATTTTGAAAAGAACATCAAGAACTTTTGGTCCACATTCATTTAAGTCTACCTCAAAAGTATCAATTCTAGGATTTTCTTTTGAAGATGGGTTCCATCTGTATACATTTACTTTTTTTAAATTTTTTGATCCAGAGTTATCTTTATAGTATTTGCCTTTTAAAATTTTAGAATTTTTAGGAAGGCTAAATTGAGTCATTAATAAACTCTCTCTCTTGGTGGAAAGTATTGAACATCATTTGTTAAAGTTCTAGAATGTACTGGCCTATATTCGACTTTAACGTTATTTCCTTTTTGCCATGCCAATGTATGGGTCATATATTTATTATCATCCCTTTTTTTGAAATCTTCTCTTGCATGAGCTCCTCTACTTTCTTTTCTGTGATACGCTGAATCAATTGTGGTCATAGCCTGTCTGATTAAATTATCGAATTCTAATGTTTCAACTAAATCAGTGTTAAATAATAATGACTTATCTGAAACTGATATATCTTGCATTCCCTCAAAGGGTTTTCTGATTTGATCCATTCCTTCTTTTAATGTTTTTTCAGTTCTAAAAACGGCACATTTGGATTGCATAGTTTTCTGCATTGATAACCTTAATTCAGATGTTTTGGTAGAGCCCTTTGAATTACGAAGCTTATCAAAACGATCTAAACATTTATCTGTTTCACTTTGAGGTAATTCCTCATGGGGAGTTCCGGGTTTTACAAGTTCTGCAGCTCGGTTGGCAGCAGATTTTCCAAAAACTACTAGGTCAATTAATGAATTTGATCCTAATCTATTAGCGCCATGAACTGAAACACATGCTGCTTCTCCTATTGCCATCAAGCCCGGTACTGTGGACTCTTTACCATTTAATGTAAGAACTTCCGCTTTGTAATTTGTCGGAATTCCTCCCATATTATAATGAACAGTTGGAACCACTGGGATTGGATCCTTTCTTACGTCGACTTCACAAAAGGTTTTGGCAGATTCTGCTATTCCAGGCAATCTTTCTTCGATAACTTTTGGGTCTAAATGATCAAGGTGAAGATTTACATAATCTTTATTTTTTCCAACTCCTCTACCTTCATTTATCTCGACTGCTATTGATCTACTCACTACATCCCTTGATGCTAAATCTTTTGCCTTTGGAGCATACTTCTCCATAAATCTTTCTCCTTTTGAATTCAAAAGAAAGCCGCCTTCTCCTCTAACACCTTCGGATATTAAAGTTCCAACCCCATAAATTCCTGTGGGATGAAACTGAACAAACTCCATGTCTTGTAATGGAAGTCCTGCTCTTAAAGCCATAGCATTTCCATCTCCAGTACATGTATGAGCGGATGTTGCTGTATAATAAACCTTGCCATACCCTCCAGTCGCAAGAATAGTTATATGTGATCTAAATCTATGAATAGTACCGTCATTCAAATTCCAAGCTATTAGGCCCTTACATTCTCCATTTTTCATTAACAGGTCTAGCGCAAAATACTCTATAAAAAATTCTGTATTATGTTTTAGGGCTTGTCCATATAAAGTATGTAAAATTGCATGTCCCGTTCTATCAGCAGCAGCACATGTTCTTTGCACTGATTCATTTCCATAATTTTTGGTCATTCCCCCAAAAGCACGTTGATAAATTTTTCCATCCTTTGTTCTGCTAAATGGAACACCATATTTTTCTAATTCGATCACAGCTTTTGGTGCTTCTTTACAAAGATGCTCTATAGCATCTTGATCTCCTAGCCAGTCAGACCCTTTGACGGTGTCATACATGTGCCATCTCCAGTCATCTTCACCCATGTTTCCAAGAGCAGCAGAAATACCACCTTGTGCTGCAGAAGTATGACTTCTTGTTGGAAATACTTTAGATATGCATGCAGTTTTTAGTCCAGCCTCTGAAAGACCCACAGCAGCTCTTAATCCAGATCCGCCAGCTCCGAGGACTACTACATCATATTCGTGATCTACAATCTTATATTTGCTCATAAAATTTTATTTAAATAAATTAATTAAAAAAAGTAACGTCATTACTATACTAAATAAAACAAGTAATCTATTTGCGGCATTTTTGAGTTTCTGACTGCCTATATAGTCCTCAAAAACCTCACTTATTGTAAGTGTATAGAAAGTAAAAGCTAATATTAAGAAAATGGACATTAAAATTTTAGTTAAAACGCTAGGTGCAAAAAATACTAATTGAGAATTGTTAGCATCAAATACAGATACTAGGTTTATTATAAACCAAACCATAAAAGGAATTAGTAAGCCTGATGAAATTTTTATTGTTAACCATTTTCTTGCTGCTTTTATCATTTCAAATTACATTCTTTCCAATAAGATAAAATAATACCCCCAATACAAAGGATCCGAATATAGTTACTAACCCTGTTATTCTAGATATTTTCAGATCAAATCCATATCCTATATCCCAAGCTAAATGTCTAATTTCATTTAAAATTTGAAAACTGAAAGACCAACATAGAGAAATAATAAAAAATTTACCAAATAAAGAATCAGAAAAGATCTGAAAAAATTTATTATCTGGGCCAATGAAAAATAAAAAAAATAAAATTATATTTATGATCAAGAAATTTATAATTCCTATAATTCGGTGTGTGATTGAAAGTAGAGATGATATATGCCATCTATAAACCTGTAGGTGCGGGGATAAAGGGTTATTGTTATTTTCCATAAAAGTCTTTTATTAATCTTTCAGCAATTTGCACTGTATTTAATGCAGCACCTTTAAGTAAATTATCAGAAACGACCCACATATTAAGGGCATTATTTTTTGTATTATCTTTTCTTATTCTTGAAATAAAGGTAAAGTTTTCATTTTCAGCTTCTATTGGTGTTATATAACCACCATTTTTTCTGTCATCCAAAACTTTACATCCTTCTGCTTTATCTAAAATATTTCTTACCTGTTTAACATCAAAGGATTTATCAAATTCTATATTTAACGATTCAGCATGAGATACCATGACAGGAACTCTTACGCAGGTTGCCGTTAAATTTATTTTTGAATCAAGAATTTTTTTAGTTTCGGAAATCATCTTCCATTCTTCTCTTGTATAACCTTCCTCCTCAAATTCATCGATATGTGGTATCAAATTAAAAGCTATTTGTTTTGTAAAATTTTTAGAATTGATTTTTTTTCCTGCTAAATAATCTTTCGATTGGCTAATTAGTTCATCCATAGGGGCTTTTCCAGCACCAGAAACCGATTGATAGGTAGAAACCACAACTCTTTTTATATTAAAATTATCGTGCAGTGGTTTTAGAGCAACTACCATTTGTATTGTTGAACAATTTGGATTAGCAATTATATTTTTATTTTTGAACATAGATAGTTTATCTGAGTTTACTTCAGGTACAATCAAAGGAACATCTTTATCCATTCTAAATATTTTTGAATTATCTATAACAATAGTTTTTTTACTAGCTTTTGGCACCCATTCTTGAGCTATTTTACCTCCGGCTGCAAAAAAAGTTATTTCTGCTTTAGAAAAATCATATGAATTGAGACTTTCAATTTTAATTTCTTTTTCTTTAAATTTAATTTTTTTTCCTTTGCTTTTTTCAGAAGCTACTAAAAAAAGCTTTGAGATTTTAATTTTAGATTTTTCTAAAATTTCAATAGTCTTTCTTCCGACGTTGCCGGTTGCACCAATTATAGCAAAATTCATTTTGAGGTTATTTTAATTTAAATTTGAAATAATTGCATCACCCATATCAGAGGTTGATACCTTTTTCTTTCCTTTTGACATTATATCTTGAGTTCTTAAACCATCTTCTAAGGTCTTTTCAACAGCTTTGTCGAGATGTGCAGATTCTTTTTCCAGTCCTAAGGAGTATTTAAGAGCCATAGAAAAACTAAGTATTGTAGCGATAGGATTTGAAATATTTTTTCCTTCAATATCTGGAGCAGATCCGTGCACTGGTTCATATAATGATCTAGTTCTTCCATTTTTATCTTTGTCTCCTAAAGATGCTGATGGTAAAAGACCGAGTGAGCCTGTTAGCATAGCTGCCTCATCTGATAACATATCCCCGAACAAGTTATCTGCAAGTATAACATCAAACTGCTTTGGATTTCTTAATAGCTGCATTGCACAATTATCTGCTAGCATATGATTAAGTTCTATTTTTTTATACTCCTGGTCTTTTAAATTTTGGACCTCCTCTCTCCAAAGTACCCCGGCTTCCATAACATTTGATTTTTCACAAGATGTAACCTTGTTATTTCTTTTTGCGGCTAATTCAAATGCTACTTTTGCGATTCTTTTAATTTCTTTTGTAGTATAAACATGTGTATTAACTCCTCGTCTCTCCCCATTTTCAATTGGCTTAACGCCCCTTGGTTCACCAAAATAAATTCCTCCGGTTAACTCTCTAACGATAAGTATATTGAGACCTGAAACAATTTCTGGTTTTAGACTTGAGGCATCTACCAATTGTTTAAAACAAATCGCTGGCCTCAAATTTGCAAACAATTTTAGTTCTTTTCTTAACTTCAATAAAGCTCTTTCAGGTTTTTTTGAAAATTCTAATTTATCGTATTTTGGCCCTCCGCAGGCTCCAAATATTACAGCATCACTTTCTAGGGCTTTGTAAAAAACTTCATCTGTGATTGGAACACCATGCTTATCTATAGCGGCCCCACCTATTAAACCTTGATCGATTTTAAAATCTAAAGATTTTTTCTTGTTAAACCAATCGATAACTTTTTTTGTTTCTCCTACAACCTCTGGTCCTATACCATCACCGGGTAATAAAAGAATTTTTCTACCTTGTTTAGACATTATTTTTAATCCATGGTTTTTGTGACATTAGAGTTTTTTCAAAATCGTTTATTTGGCTCAATTTCTCCATAGATAAAGCAATATCATCCAAGCCTTCCATTAAACATTTCTTTTTAAAAGCATCAATTTTAAATTTTGTAATTTTATTTCCATGTTTTATTTCTTGTTTTTCTAAATTAATTTCTATTTCTTCTTTTCTTTTAGAATACTCTGCTAATTCCAAAACTTTTTGTTCTTCGAGTTTAATCGGGAGTATCCCGTTTTTAAAACAATTATTATAAAATATATCTGCAAAACTGGAGCTTATTATACTTTTAATTCCAAAATCTAATAAAGCCCAGGGGGCATGTTCTCTTGAAGAACCACATCCAAAATTTTTTCCTGATATTAAAATTTTAGAGTTGTTATAAGGTTCCTTGTTTAAAATAAAGTTTTGAATTGCTTTTCCATTTTCATCATAACGCATTTCATAAAACAAGCTTTTGCCTAATCCAGTTCTTTTAATGGTTTTTAAAAATTGTTTTGGTATTATCATGTCCGTATCAATATTTTGTAATGATAGGTATGATGGTATTGATTTCAAATTTATAAACTTCTCCATTACTTAATCTCCCTCACATCAGAAAGATGGCCATTAATTGCAGCCGCAATTGCCATTCCTGGACTTACTAAATGTGTCCTGCCTCCTCTGCCTTGTCTACCTTCAAAGTTCCTATTAGATGTAGATGCGCATCTTTCTTTTGGTTTCAGTTGATCAGGATTCATACCAAGACACATTGAACATCCTGGTTCTCTCCATTCAAATCCCGCCTCCTTAAATATTTTGTCCAATCCCTCTTTTTCAGCTTGTAGCTTTACTAAACCTGATCCGGGGACAACCATTGCACTAATATTTTTTGCAATTTTTTTTCCTCTTAAAAGATCTGCAGCTACTCTAAGATCTTCAATTCTTCCATTAGTACAGCTGCCAATAAAAATTTTATCTATTTTTATATCCTTCATTTTAGTATTAGCTTTTAAACCCATGTAATCAAGAGACCTCTTCATAGCCATTTTTCTATCTTCGTTTTTCTCTTTGTCTGGATCTGGCACCAAACCAGTAATTGGAGAAACATCTTGAGGAGAAGTTCCCCAAGTTACTAATGGTTCGATATCTTCTCCATTAATATTAATTTCTTTATCAAATTTACAATTTTTATCAGAATATAAAGTTTTCCAAAATTTAACTGCTTTGATCCAATTTTCTCCTTTAGGAGACATAGTTCTACCTTTCAAATATTTAAAAGTTTTTTCATCGGGAGCTATTAGTCCCGCTCTTGCTCCAGCCTCAATAGTCATGTTGCAAACCGTCATTCTTTCTTCCATACTTAAGTTGCTTATAACGCTTCCAGCATATTCAACTACGTAACCAGTTCCTCCTGCAGTTCCAATCGTACCAATAATTTTCAAAATAACATCTTTTGCAGTTACGCCTTTTGGCAAATTTCCGTTAATATTAATTCTTAAATTTTTTGTTTTTTTTTGAATTAATGTTTGAGTAGCTAACACATGTTCTACTTCAGAAGTTCCAATTCCAAAAGCTAATGCGCCGAATGCTCCATGAGTAGCTGTATGACTGTCTCCACAAACTATCACTGCACCTGGTTGTGTAAAGCCTTGTTCTGGACCTATAACATGAACTATACCCTGTCTTTTATCATTCACATCAAAAAGCTCTATTCCAAACTCTTTGCAATTATTTCTTAAAGTTTCTACTTGTATCCTGGACTCTTCGTCGTCTATGCCTTTCGATCTATCAGTTGTAGGAACATTATGATCAGATACCGCAAGTGTGAACTCTGGTCTTCTTACTTTTCTTTTTTGTAGTCTTAAACCTTCGAAGGCCTGTGGACTAGTAACTTCGTGGACTAAGTGTCTATCAACATAAAGCAAAGATGTACCATCTTCTTGTTTATGTACAAGGTGTTCATTCCATATTTTATCATATAATGTTTTTGACATTAAAAAATTACTTAGGTTTATCTGATTTTTTAGGTTCTTTTTTTTCTGTAATTTTTTTTTCAGTTGTAGTTTTTAATTCATCTTTTTTTTCTGGTACTTTTGTTTCTTGAGTAACTTCTTTAACTATAGGAGATTTTACATCTACATCTATTCCAATATTCTTTTTTATTTTTTCAGCTATTCTCGCAGATTTTCCTTTTCTTTCTCTTAAGTAATATAGTTTAGCTCTTCGAACTTTACCGGAACGGACAACTTTTATAGAACCAACTACTGGACTATACAAACCAAATGTTCTTTCAACGCCTTCGCCAAATGAAATTTTTCTAACAGTAAACGAAGAATTTATATCTCGATTTTTTTTTGCAATACAAACGCCTTCAAAATTTTGAATTCTTTCTCTTTTACCTTCTACAATTCTAACTCCTACTCGAATAGTGTCTCCAGGGAAAAATTCAGGTATCTTTCTTCTTGAAGTTATTTTTTGAACATTGGCTTTATTAATGTCTTCTATATTTTTCATTTTTTATCTTTTTCTAAATATTTTTTCCATAAATCAGGCCGTCGGCGTCGTGTTATATCCTTTGATTGTGATAAACGCCAGTCCTTAATTTTAGCATGATCACCAGATAATAAGACATCTGGTACACTTTTTTTTTCCCAGATCTGAGGTTTTGTATATTGAGGATACTCCAAAAGTCCATTCTCAAAACTTTCTTCCTCTTTTGATGTTTCATTTCCCAGAACACCTGGTAACAATCTCAAAACAGCATCAATCAATACAAAGGAAGCTGTTTCCCCGCCTGATAAAACATAGTCTCCAATACTTATCTCTTCGATGTTTCTTGTTTCCAAAATACGCTCGTCCACTCCTTCAAAATGGCCACATATCAAATTGACAATTTTTTCTTTGGATAAAGCTTTTGCTTTTTTCTGATTAAATTTTTGTCCTTTTGGAGAAAGATAATAAACTCTTTGATTTTTTTTAATATTACTATCTAAAGATTTTCCTAAAACATCAGGTTTCAATAACATGCCGCTACCCCCTCCAAAGGAAGTGTCATCGACAGTCTTGTGTTTATCTCCTGCAGAATCTCGAATATTAATAATTTCTAAATTCCATAATTTTTTTTTCAAGGCTTTTCCGTATAGACCTTTGTTTAAAGGACCAGGAAAAATTTCTGGGTACAATGTAAATACTCTAGCTGTCCACATTATTTATTTTTTTGGCTCTTCTTTCTTGGCCTCTTGTTTAGGAGCTTCTTTTTTTGGCTCTTCTTTCTTGGCCTCTTGTTTAGGAGCTTCTTTTTTTGGCTCTTCTTTCTCATCTTTTTTTCTATCTTTTTTTGGAATTGCTTTTTGAGGATTATTTCCAGGTTTAGGCATAGGTATAATATTAAACTCACCAAGAATTCTAGAAACTCTCACAGTTGGCTTAGCGCCCTTACTTATCCAATGCTTAACCCTTTCTGTCTCTATTTTAATTCTTTCTTTTTTTTCTTTTGGTAACAGAGGATTAAATGATCCAAGCTTTTCTATGAATCTTCCATCTCTCGGAAATCTACTGTCAGCAACAACGATTTTATAGATTGGCCTCTTTTTTGCTCCACCCATTGATAATCTTATTTTTAACATCTTAGCCCTTTCATTTTAAGTTATTTAATAATTCATCAGGAATTTTACCTTCAGGCATTTTTCCTTTTGACATTTTCTTCATCATCTTTGACATCATTTTAAATTGCTTCAATAATCTATTGATTGTTTGTGCATCAGTCCCTGATCCCAAAGTAATTCTTTTCCTTCTAGAACCGCTGATTATTTCAGGGTTCTGTCTTTCTTTAATTGTCATAGACAAAATTATTGCCTCATTCGCTGACAAAAGTTTTTCATCTACATTTGCATTTTGCATTTGTTCTTTTACTTTTCCGACACCTGGTAAAAGTGAAAGAACTCCTTCCATACCTCCCATCTTTTTCATCTGCCTTATTTGCATCAGGTAATCTTCAAAGGTAAATGCACCCTTTTTAAGGTTTTCCTCTGCTGCCTTAATTTTTTCTTCATCAAGATCCTGTGATGCTTTTTCTACTAGGGAAACTATATCTCCCATTCCTAGAATTCTATTGGCTAACCTATCAGGATAAAATGGTTCAAAATCATTAATTTTTTCACCAACACCAATAAACTTTATTGGCTTTCCAGTTGTTTGTTTCATGCTTAAGGCTGCACCACCTCTGCCATCTCCATCAACTCTTGTTAAAATGATACTAGTTAGTTCAACAGCTTTATCAAATTCAGAGGCTAATTTAACAGCAATCTGGCCTGTTAAAGAATCTGCTACCAATATTGTCTCGACTGGTTTAGTTTCTAACTTAATATTTTTTATTTCAGTCATCATGTTTAAATCAACTTGAGTACGTCCAGCGGTATCAAAGATTATAATATCTGAACCACTTAGGTTTGCCGCATTATTTGCTCTTTTTGCAATATCAATTGGGAGTTGATCTTTTACAATTGGAAGAACATCTAAATTATTTTTTTCGCATAGAACCTTTAGTTGTTCCTGTGCGGCCGGTCTATAGACGTCCAAACTAACCAACAAAATTTTTTTTCTAAAATTTTTTTCTATATTTTTTGCTAACTTTACTGATGTTGTTGTTTTCCCAGATCCTTGGAGGCCAACTAATAATATAGATGCTGGTGGAACAGCTTTTAAGTTTATTGATTCAGCTTTGCCGCCTAACACCTCAACTAATTGATCATAAACAATCTTAACTAACATTTGTCCTGGTGAAGTAGATCGAATAATTTCTTGGCCAATAGCTTTAGGTTTAATATCTTCTATGAATTTTTTAACTACAGGTAATGCTACGTCAGCAGCCAAGAGTGCCTGTCTAATTTCTTTTAGGCCGATCTCCACCTGTGCCTCATTAAGCGAAGGAGCTTTTTTTAGTTTATTAAATATACCTTCTAATTTATTTGTTAAATTTTCAAACATTTTGTATTCATCCAGCACTAATCGCACTAGTGGGCGAACCATCGCTGACTAGTGTCGATCCCTTTATTTCTAAAGGCACCGCAAAATCTACTATTTGCGGAAGTGATGAGAAGTTACAATTAGGGGTTTTAAAAGTCAATGAATAATTATACTAATCAATTATGACATCAATTAACGCTTACAAAATGGATGGCTTAGGTAATGATTTTATCATTATTGATAGAAGAAAAAATTCTATTAATTTAACAAGAGAAAAAATTATTGAATTGGGCAGTAGATCTAATATTGGCTTTGATCAAATAATCTTTATAGAAAAAGAAAAAGAAAATTCTTTTCCAATAACAATTTTCAACTCTGATGGAGGTGAAATAAGTGCGTGTGGAAATGGATCTAGATGCGTAGCTTATCTTTTAGGTAAAAATTTAAACACAAAAGAAATAAAACTAAAAACAAATAATCGACTGCTTAATGCAAAAATAGTAGGAAATTTACAAGTAGAACTTGAAATGGGAAAACCTTTATTTGGTTCTGAAGATATTCCTTTATCAAAAAAAATAAATCCGGCTGATATTACTTTAGAGATAAATAACAAGAAATTTACTGGTGGATTTTGTGTAAATGTGGGAAACCCACATATAATTTTTTTTGTGAAAAATTGTTTTGAATATGATTTAAAAACAATAGGTCCAAAAATTGAAAACCACATTCTATTTCCTGAAAAAACCAATGTAACAATGGCTCAGATAATAGATGAAAACAATATAACTGTTAATGTTTGGGAAAGAGGTGCTGGACTAACTAAAGCATGTGGTACAGCAGCTTGCGCAACAGCTATCGCTGCCTTTAAGAATAAATTGGTTAATAATGAAGTAGATATAAAATTTAAAGAAGGTTTTTTAAATGTAAAAATAGATAAAACAGAAAATATATTTATGACTGGTCCGGTCTCAGAGATTGAAACAATTGACTTTGAAAAATAATGAAATTTTTGGAAAACTTTAAATTTAGTAATTTATTTAGCAAAAAAAAGATAGATGAAAACTTACTTCATAAATTTGAAGAACTTCTAATTGAGTCTGACGTTGGTGCTCAAATTGCTTCAGATCTGAAAGAAAAATTTAAAAAAGAAAAAATTGGAAAAGAAATTATGGACGAAAAAGAAATATTTGATTTTCTTGGAGAGCAGATATCTAAAATACTTAATCCTTATGAAGGAAAACTTAATAATCTTTATAAAAACTCTCCGTCAATCGTAGTTGTAGCAGGAGTAAATGGAGTAGGAAAGACAACAACAATAGGAAAACTTGGAAAGTTATTTAAAAATGAGGGAAAAAAAATAGTTTTTGGTGCTGCTGATACTTTTAGAGCAGCAGCTATTGAACAATTAGAACTTTGGTCTAAAAAAATTGGGGCTGATTTTGTTAAATCAGATTTAGGAACGGATCCAGCATCTGTTGGATTTAAAACTGCAAAGTTTGCCGAAGACAATAAACTAGATATGGCGTTTATTGATACTGCGGGAAGACTACAAAATAAAAAAAATCTAATGGAAGAATATAAGAAAATATTTACAGTTCTTAAAAAAGTAAATCCAGAATATCCCCATGAAACTATTTTAGTGCTTGATGCTACAACAGGCCAAAATGCTTTAAATCAAGTTGAAGAATTTAAAAAAATTTCAAACTTAACTGGTTTGATAATTACCAAATTAGATACTTCAGCAAAAGGTGGGATATTATTGGCTATATGTAAAAAATTTGGTTTGCCCATAATTGCAGTTGGCATGGGCGAAAAGGAAAGTGATTTACATCCATTTAACTCAGTAGACTTTTCTAAAATGTTGGTTGAAAATTAAAAATGAAAATACCAAAAAAAATAGAACCAATTATATCAGGAATATCTGCAACATTAGTTATAAGTGTTCTTGCCTTTTTAACACTAAGAACGTCTGCTGGTGTGTGGCTAATGTTTTCATTTGGAGCAACTGTTTTTTTAGTTTTCGTACTTCATAATTTAGAAACAGCACAACCAAAAAATATTTTTTTTGGGCATTTAATCTCAGTCTTAGTCGGAATTATTTTTAATGAAACAATTGGATTTTCATTTTACTCTCTTGGTTTAGCTGTCGGAGTGGCTGTAACTTTAATGGTATATTTAAAAGTTATGCACCCACCTGCAGCATCAAATCCTTTAGTAGTTTTATTTACAGATGTTTCTTTCGAATTCATATTGTTTCCTGTAATACTAGGAACTATAGCAATTATTATAATGTCAGTTTTCATTAATAAAATTATTTTAAAAAGAAAATATCCTATTAGGAGTAACTGGTTATAATGATAAGAAAAATTTATTTAAGGCTTCTAATAAATTTTTGTTATATTCCATCATGTGGTCGTCATCTTTAGGAAAATAAGAATATTTGGGATCATTAGCCTCTGAAAAAACTTTTTTACCCATATGAAATGGGACAATTTTGTCATTTTCTCCATGCATAACTAAAATCGGAATTTTAATATTTTTTAATTTTTTTATAGTTTCATATCTATCTTTAAGTAAGAGCGAAACTGGAAGATAAAAATAATAATGTTTTCCAGCATCAACCATCGACGTGAAAGGGGACTCTAGAACTATACCTGAAAAATTTTTATTTTGTGCAACCTCAACAGAAACACCGGTTCCTAGAGACTCTCCATAAATTATAATTTGTCTATCTTTGATTCCTTGTTCGTTTAACCAGGCTATAGTATCCCTAGCATCCTGATATAATCCTTTTTCTGAAGGACTACCTTCATTACCACTAAAACCTCTATAAGCCACAATCAAAAAATTTATATCAAAATCTTTAATTAAATTTAATTTATAAATTCTATTTTTTAAATCTCCAGCATTGCCATGAAAAAATAATAAAGTCTTTTTTTCTTTAAGGTCTTTTTTATGAAACCAGGCCTTTAGTTCTTTTCCGTCAGATGCGGGTACAAAAACTTCCTCATATTCGAAATTTGCTTCGTCAGAGCTATAATTATTTTCAAACGGATGGTAAAGAAGATTTCTTTGATAAAAAAATACAAAAACTACTACAAGGAAGTAGCATAAAATTACTATAGTTACTAAAGTAAACATATATTTAAGTTTTTTTTGCAAAATACACTCCAAGTAAAACTAATGCACCACCTAAATAATGCGACACAAAAAGTTCCTCCTTAAAAAAAAATATTCCATAAAATGCTCCGTAAACAACAAATAAATATAGTGTAAAACCAGTAATTGATGCGCCTAGATATTTTTGAATTTTGCTATAAAGAATAAAAGCAATTATACCAGGTGATATTGCTGCAATTGTAATCCATAAGATGGGTATTAACTCTAAATTAAATTTATCGCCTAAATAAAATACTTCGTAAAGATAGAAAGGAAATAGTGAAAGGGAACCAAAAAAAGCTATTAATGTGAATTTTGTAAATAGATTAAATTTTGATTTCCAATGTAAAACATAAACTGAGTATAAAGCCCATGATATTGCTGCGCCTAAAATCCAAATATCTCCTTCAACAAAATTTAAATTTAAAAAGGTTGATAATTTTCCATTTGAGATGACAACTAATACACCAATAAATGCAAGAAGAAATCCAATGGTCTGAAGAAAATTAATTTTTTCTTTATAAAAAAAAGTTGACAACATAACAATAAAAATTGAGGAAGATGTATAAATTAGCGACATGTTTAAAACTGTTGTAGTTTTGCCTGCAACGTAGGGGAAAATGCTGCATAAACAACATCCGGTAAAACCTAAAAAAAAGAGTTTAAAAAATTCTGACTTTAAATGTTTGAAATTTTTTCTTATTGGTTGGTAAAAAAATGGTAACAAGAAAACAAATACAAGTGTCCATCTCCAAAACCCTAAAGAAACTGGTGGAACAAATGGAACTGCCCCTCTGGCAATTGCCAAATTACTTGCCATAAATATGGGTTGAATCAAAAGTAGAAGAAATGGAAAAAAAGTTGTTTTATTTTTTTTGGATGAAGGCTTCATAAATCATCATGCATATTACCAAGCCCATTAGGATATAAACTGGAAGAACGTCGGTAAAACTAATCATCATTGATCTTGTTAATGTAGTGGCCAACCCAATCAAAAACGCAATTGCTATAGAACATCCAACTATACTGGTTATTTTATTCATCGTGCTTATCCTTACATTTTTTTTCCAACCAATTCGCAACTCCTAAAAATCTTAAATCATCAAGCTTGTTACCGATTAGCTGAACTCCTAATGGTAAATTATTTTCACCTGTAAGTAAAGGTAGTGATACTGATGGTAGACCCATATATGTCCAGATAGTGCAGAACTCTGGACTCCCAGTAAATTTTAATCCTTTGTCTGCTATACCCGTTGACGCTGGTGTAATTACTCCGTGATAATCTTCAAAAACTTCACTATAAGATCTGTAACTTTGCTCCATAAAGTCCTTCGCTTCCGTGTATTGTCCAGCAGAATATTTATTTCCGCGTTCAATAGCTTCTACAAGTTTTTTTCCCAATTTATTTTTTGAATTTTTGTAATACTTTTGGAAACTATTCGCCATATCAGTTTCGTGAACCACTTGTTGAAACTTATGTATATCTTTAAAGTAAGATGGTTCATCAAATACCTCTATGTGTTTTTTTAGTTTTTTTATTAAAAATTCAAAAGCTTTTTGAGATTCTTTGTCTATATTTTTCCAATTAGAAGTTTTATAGAATATAAATTTTGGATCAAAGTGAGGGCCCTTTCTGCACTCTTCCAACATTTTTTCTGCTGAATAGTGAACTGTATCTTTGTCGTACAAATCTTTTTTTATTAGGGATTTTGCAATTAAAGCTACATCTTCAACACTTTTGCCAAAAACTCCTACATGATCAAGTTTTGATGACTGTTTTAAAACTCCATTTCTCGATATTAATCCAAATGAAGGTTTGTAGCCCACTACTCCACAATAAGATGCTGGTCTAATAATTGATCCTTTGGTTTGGGTCCCCAAGGATAATGGCGCCATATGTGCCGCAACAACAGCTGCTGATCCACTTGAAGATCCACCTGGTGTTCTAGTTTTATCGTGTGGATTAGTTGTTTTGCCAGGATCAAAGTAAGCAAGTTCAGTCGTAACTGTTTTGCCCATGATTATTGCACCTGAAATTTTTAATAAATTAATTACCTCAGCGTCAGCGCTTTCTGACATACCTTTTCTTAATACGGTTCCACATTCCGTTGGCATATCTTGGGTCCCAATGATATCTTTTATACCTATTGGTAATCCATGGAGTGGTCCGAGAGGTTTACCAGATTTTCTATACTCATCTTTTTCTTCTGCTTTCTCTAGAAGAAGTTTTTTGTCAAAGAAGGCCCAGGCTTTAACATCTTTTTCAAACTTATCTATTCTACCAATATACTCTTTACAAGCATCAACACATGAAATTTCACCACTTTTTAATTTTTCAGCTAACTCAATAGCTGTCATTGAAAAGATTTTGCTCATAATTTTGATTTAGTTTGCAAAAAGTAAGTCAGGCAACCAGAGTGCTATGCCAGGAAACATGTACATTAGAAACATTGCAAAAATAACAATTAATAAAAATGGCATTATACCGCTGAAGATTTCTAATAATTCTACGTTTTTAGTTTGTACACCCTTTAAATAATATGCGGACATAGCCATTGGTGGTGTTAAAAAGGAAGTTTGCAGGTTTAATGCTATTAGCATTGCAAAAAAGTAAGGGTTCACACCAAAAAATTCTACAAGTGGTAAAAATATCGGAACAAATATAATTAGTATCTCAGTCCACTCTAAAGGCCATCCGAGAAGGAAGATAATTATTTGAGTAATAATTAAAAATTGCCATGGCTGTAAATTCATTGACTTGAAAAAATGCTCAAAGACTTCGTGACCTCCTAAATAAGAAAAAACAGAAGCAAAAGTCCAGGAGCCTATAAACAACCACATAATCATTGCTGTGGTTTTTGCTGTTAAAAAAACCGACTCTTTAAAATTTTTCCATTTTAAGGTTTTATAAAAATAAGATAGTACCAAAGCACCAAATGCTCCCACGGCTGCTGCCTCAGCTGGGGTTGCAAGACCTCCAAGAATAGTTCCAAGCACTAAAATTATCAATGAAAACAAAGGTAGAAATGAAACCAAAACCTCTTTTAAAATCACTGAGCGTGGTGGAATATCTTCTGCTGGTGGTTTTGGGGCAATTGAAGGATTTAAATAAGCTCTTGTAACAGCATACAATATATATAATCCAGCAAGCATTATTCCAGGCAATATTGCAGCAGCAAACAATCTTAAAGGTGATAATTGGGCAATAACTGAATAAACTATCAGCATAATGCTTGGAGGTATTAATATTCCAAGACATCCACCAGAACAAATAACGCCAGAAGCAAATTTTTTGTCATAACCTGCTTTTATCATTGCCGGCCAGGCCAAAAGTCCCATTAAGGTTACTACAGCACCAATAATTCCTGTAGCTGTAGAAAATAAGGCACAAGTTATTAAAGCTGCGACTGCCATAGATGCAGGCAGTCCGTGAGAAGCTAAACGAATAGCAAAGAATAATCTTGAAACAATTCCGGCTCTTTCTACGAGATATCCCATAAATAAAAATAGTGGCACGGCAGTAAGCACTGTGTTGTCCATAACAGTGTAAGTATTTTGAACAAATAATTGAAAAATTCTATTGTCTAATAAATGTTCCATCCTAGATGGATCGTAATAGGCGTAATAACCAAATCCCACACCCATAGCCATAAGTGTAAATGCAATAGGAAATCCTAAAAGGACGGCAAAAAGAAATATCGCCATCATAAGAATTGCTATTTCAGGATTTGTTAAACTAAATAACATCTTTTTGATCCTCGTCTTGTGAAGTTCTCATTAATATTTTTTCTGTTTCTTCTGCAACAACCATTCTTGCCGGCCAGTGACCAGTTTTTATACAAATAATTGATCTAAACACTTCACTAATTCCTTGAATAATTAATAAAATACCTGCAGCAGGTATTAGAGACTTTGCCATATAAATTTGTATTTGGGCTGGACTATTCCAACTCGTTTCTTTTATTTTCCAAGCTAGAGCAGCATACTCATATCCATAAAACGCCAATGCAAATACCCCTGGAAAGAAAAAAATAAAATATAAAACTAAATCAATATAACCTTGTGTTTTAGGTTTAAACAATCTGTAAATCACATCTCCTCGTACGTGGGCCTCTGTCGAAAGAGTGTAGGCGCCTGCCATCATAAATATCGCGCCATACATTTGTAAACTAAAATCAAAATTCCATAATGTTGGTGCATTAAAAGCGTATGCCATTATAACTTCGTAGCATGTTCCTCCCATTAAAATAACTATACACCAAGAAAAAGCCTTACCAACTGAAGTACTAAGATGATCTGCGAAAACGATAAATTGCCTCATAATTAATGTTAGTCTAATTAAATTTTAATTTCCATAAAAAAAAGGGGGCTTCAAAAAGCCCCCTTTAATTTTTAAAAAGGCTACTAAATTTTAACTTTAGCTATAGCACCAAACTCATTTT
>CACHXE010000008.1 GCA_902583785.1 uncultured Pelagibacteraceae bacterium
AGCTTGTGATAAAACTATTTGCGAAATAGCGAATGGTTTACCTCCCAAATCCTATACTTCGAGAGAATTCATTAAAGAAATTGGCAAATTTTTGAAGAAAAATGCCAAAAAAAAAGACTCCTTGATAGAACTTGCATACGACAACAACGTTCCAATTTTTTGTCCAGCTTTCACCGATAGTTCGGCTGGTTTTGGGCTTGTAATGCATCAAGAACAAAACCCCTCAAAACATATTACTATAGACTCTGTTAGAGAATTTAGGGAGCTTACAGAAATAAAATTAAAATCAGGTACATCTGGATTAATGATGATAGGGGGCGGAGTTCCAAAAAACTTTGTGCAAGATACAGTTGTATGTGCTGAACTATTAGGAAAGAAGGTTGATATGCACAAGTATGCTGTACAAATAACAGTCGCGGACACCAGAGATGGTGCGTGTAGTAGTTCTACTTTAAAGGAAGCTAGTTCTTGGGGTAAAGTTGATACATCAAAAGAACAAATGGTTTTTGCAGAAGCAACTAGTGTACTTCCTTTGATTGCGAGTGATGCTTATCACCGTCAAAATTGGAAAAATAGAGAGAGAAGAAATTTCCAAAAATTATTTTAATAAAATGGCAAAAACTAAAATAGCTTTAATACAGATGAAAATGTCATCTGAACCTCAAAAAAATATGAATTCAGCTATTAAAAAAATTAAAGAAGCTGTTAAAAAAAAAGCTCAAGTAGTTTGTTTGCCAGAATTATTTTTATCAAATTATTTTTGTCAGGAAGAAAAGCACTCAAATTTTAATTTGGCTGAAAAGATACCTGGCAGAACAACCGATATTTTTTCTTCGCTAGCTAAAGAACTAAAAATTATTATTATTGTTCCAATTTTTGAAAAAAAAACATCAGGAATTTATCATAACAGTTGTGTGGTAATTAATGAAAAGGGGAAAATAATCGGAAAATATAGAAAAATGCACATACCAGATGATCCACATTTTTATGAAAAATTTTATTTTACTCCTGGCGACCTTGGATTTAAATCATTTAAAACAAGTCATGGTAAACTTGGAACTTTAATTTGCTGGGACCAATGGTTCCCCGAAGCTGCGAGACTTACTTCATTAAAAGGTGCGGAAATACTTTTTTATCCAACAGCAATTGGTTGGCATCCTAAAGAAAAGAAAAAATACGGAAAATCTCAACTTAATTCATGGATATCCATACAAAGATCGCATGCAATTGCAAACGGTGTTTATGTTGCGGCAGTGAACAGAGTTGGTATAGAGAAAAGAGGTTCTAAAAAATTAGAGTTTTGGGGTAATACTATTGTTTTTGATCCAAGTGGAAACATCGTTGCTAGTGCAAAACAAGGTGAGAGAACATTGATTTGTGATGTTGATTTTAAAAAGGTTGAAAATGTCAGAAGACATTGGCCTTTTTTTAGAGATAGAAGAATTGACTATTACAAAGGCATATTAAACAATCCTAGAGATGCCTAGCAAGCGTATAAATGGCATTTATAGAATGCCTGCTGAATGGGAACGTCAGAAATCAACATGGATAGCATGGCCTCACAATGAAGACGATTGGCCAGGCAAATTTAATGGAATACCTTGGGTTTTCAGTAAAATAGTTTCGGAAATCTCAAAGGTACAAAAAGTTAATATTTTAGTCAAAGATAATACGGACAAAAAAAAAGCTATTTTTTTTCTGAAAACTCTTAATACAAATTTAAAAAAAATCAGACTTATAATTTGTAAAACGGACAGAGCGTGGACAAGGGATTATTTACCAATATTTTTAAAAAATGATAAAAATAGAAATATACTATCCAATTGGGAATTCAATGCATGGGCTAAGTACAAAAATTTTAAAAAAGATAACAAGGCTTATTTAAAAGTTCAAAAATTAAAAAAAATTGAAATTATAAAACCAAAACATAATGGAAAGAAGATTGTTCTCGAGGGTGGTTCGATTGATGTTAATGGGGATGGCCTGCTTTTAACAACCAAACAGTGTTTGTTAAGTAAAGTACAACAAAGAAATAAAGGCTTTTATAAACATGATTATAATCAAATATTTCATAAATTTTTTGGCATAAGAAAAGTGATTTGGCTAAATAAAGGAATCTATGGAGATGATACACACGGACATATTGATGATATCGCAAGATTTGTAAGTAAAAATAAAATATTTATAGCAAAAGAGTTTAATAGGAAAGATAAAAATTTTAAAAATCTTAAAGAAAATTTGGAAATAATTAAAAAATTTAATAGAGAAAATAGTGAAAAAATTAAAATTATAAATATACCGATGCCTAAACCAAAATTAATAGATGGAATTAGAGTGCCAGCAAGCTATCTTAATTTTTATATTTTAAATAAAATCGTTCTGGTTCCAACTTTTAATGATACTAATGATAAAATTATTTTAAAAATTTTTAAAAAACATTTTAAAAATAGAAATATAGTTCCGGTAGATAGTTCAATTTTGATATGGGGTTTTGGCACAATTCACTGCATGACACAACAGGAGCCATCCTGATTAGTATGTAGCCATTATGTCTGAGTTATCCCAACTTATTTCGACTAAAGCACCACCTCTAGTAGACTTAGAAAATTCTATGATTGCTTTTTTTCTTTCCAATAAAGTTTTTCCGATAAATGTTCCTAATCCCAAACCTGACTTAGATTTTAATTTTTTAGATTTAGTAGAAATATAAGGTTCACCAATGATTTTAAATATATCATCTGGAAACCCAGGGCCATCATCAGAAATTTGAATTGAGGTCTGTATATCGTTACTTACTAAATCAATATCAATATTTTTTTTGGAAAACTTTACTGCATTACCTACAAAATTACGAATTCCATATGTTATTTCCGGGGATCTTTTTATAGGAATTTTTTTGACAGATTTTGAAACATTTAAATTGATCTTCTTATCACTAATTTCTTCAAAAGATCTTGTTATTTCATAAAGTAAGTCCTGCATTGTTATATTTGCAACGTACTCGTCATCTACTATTTTATTTTGAGATATTTTTTTTAATATATCTCCACATTTTTTTGCTTGTGCAAGTAAAATATCAATATCTTGGATAAATTCTTTATTTTTACCAACCTCTTTTTTTAACTCTTTAGCAATTACTGTTATTGTTGATAGTGGTGTTCCTAAAGAATGTGCGGCCGCAGCAGCCTGATGACCGATTAAGTCTAGCTGTTGTTCTTTGGCCAAAACAAGTTCTAACCTATTTAAAGCATTACCTCTTTTTCTAGCTTCATAACCAAAACGAAATCCAAAATAATTTAGAAAAATTAGAACAATGGTTAGAGCTGATGGTATTGAATAAATATAATAATCTGGAACATGAAAGTGGATATTTCCATCGCTAGGTAAAGGAAAATAATTAAAAGTTAATAATAGTAGTGACAATATTGTTATAATCGATAAGAAAAAAGTACTTGCTAAATTTAATAGTGTCGAACTTATTATAGCTGGTACAATAAGAAAAATTATAAAAGGATTAGTTACGCCGCCTGTTAAATAGATCAGAACTGACAACTGTATAACATCATAAAATAAAAGAATTGTAGACTCTATGTTGCTTAATTGATTCTTTTTAAAATTAAATTGTATGAAGATATTTGTAATTCCTCCAAAAAAAATTGTTAAGGAGCAGTAAATTAAAGGCAGTTCAAAACCCACAAAAAAATGAACAATATATATTGTAATTAATTGGCCGATTAGCGCTATCCACCTCAAAATTACTACAGTTTTTTTTTCTAAACTTAAATCATCCTCGTACCTGAGGAATTCTGATAATTTCATGTTTTTAGATATCTAAATTTTCAACTTCAAGTGCTTTTTCAGTTATAAAATCTTTTCTAGGAGCAACTTCATCCCCCATAAGTATTTTTATGATGTTTTGATCTTCCTTCGATTTATCCCTGGTGCCTTTAGAATATTGGACTCTCAACAATGTTCTGTTTTCTGGGTTTAAAGTTGTGTCCCATAGCTCTTCGGGGTTCATTTCTCCTAGACCCTTAAATCTTTGTATGTTTAAGTTTTGTTTTTCGTTGCTTATAAAATTTTCAAAATCAGATTTTTTTATTTTTTTAATAGTACTATTGCTAGATTTAATTATATATTTTTCCAAATCTTTTTCATTTTTAATATAAATACTTTTTGAACCTTTAGTCACCTTAAATAAAGGTGGTTGAGCTAAATACAAATGTCCCTTTTCTATTAATTCATTAAATGGTTTATTATTAAAAAAAGTTAATAGCAAGGTTCTAATGTGCGAACCATCTACATCTGCATCAGTCATAATTATGATTTTTTCATATCTTAAATTTTCGATATTAAATTCTTTTGACCCGGTACCAAGGGCATTTATTAAAGTGACTATTTCATTTGAAGACATCATTTTAGATAATGTTTTATTTTCAGTACTGCCATTTATACCGTTATTTTTTTTCTTTTCATTTACGTATGTATTTAAGATTTTTCCTCTTAACGGTAGAACTGCTTGAAATTCTCTCTTTCTGCCCTGTTTTGCTGAACCTCCTGCTGAATCACCCTCGACAATGAACAGCTCGGTGCCTTCCATGCTTGAAATTTGACAATCTGCTAACTTGCCTGGAAGACCGGCCAATTCTAAAGCGCCTTTTCTTCTAACACTATCTCTTGCTTTTCTCGCTAAATCACGAGCTATTGCTGCTTGTAAAACTTTCTCTAAAATGACTCTTACAACTGAAGGGTTTTGATCAAACCAAATTGTTACTTTTTCATTTACAATTGTCTCGACAATATTCCTGATTTCCGAGGAAACCAACTTATCTTTTGTTTGTGAAGAAAATTTGGGATCAGGCATTTTAACAGATAAAATTGCTGTCAATCCCTCTTTAATATCTTCGCCGCCTATAGTTACTTTATTTTTCTTGTTTAAATTTTTTTCAGATGCGTATTTGTTTATTACCCTGGTGAGCGCGCTTCTAAATCCAAGTAAATGAGTGCCGCCATCACGCTGGTGTATATTATTTGTAAAAGCTAAAACTTCCTCGCCGAAACCTGCATTCCACTGGAATGAACATTCTACAATAATATCTTTTTTATCTCCCTTAAGGTAAAGAGGTCTTTTAAATACTGCCTTTTCATTTTTGTTTATCAGAATTGATTTTTTTTGATCAAGAAATGTAACAAATTCTGAAATACCCCCATCATATTTATGTTCGAAAACTTTAGGTTTAGCATGCGTTTCGTCTATTAATTTTATTATTAAACCTTTATTCAGAAAAGCTAATTCTCTCATCTTTTTTTGCAAAGTTGAGGAACTAAATTTTATGGATGAAAAAATTTCCTTTGATGGAACAAAATTTATTTTTGTTCCAGATTTTTGTGTTTTTTTAACAAATTTAATTGATTTAGTTGTTTTTCCATTAATAAATGAAATAAAATACTCTTTTTTATCTCTGAATATTGTTAAATCTAATTTTTCGGATAGAGCATTAACAACCGATACTCCAACACCATGTAGTCCTCCTGAGACTTTATAGGAGTTTTGGTCAAATTTTCCTCCTGCATGCAATTGGGTCATTATAACTTCTGCGGCAGATTTTTTTTCACCCTTGTGTATATCTACAGGAATTCCTCTTCCATCATCTTCGACTGTTACAGAATTATCTTTATGCATTGTGATAGTTATATTTTTGCAAAAACCAACGATAGCTTCATCGATAGAGTTATCGACGACTTCAAATACCATATGGTGTAAACCAGAACCATCGTCTGTATCACCGATATACATGCCTGGTCTTTTACGAACCGCTTCAAGACCTTTTAAAACTTTTATTGAATCAGCTTTATAGCTAGATTCTGAGTTATTTTTTTGTGTAATTGTCATTTTTTGAAAAATATATTATATCATTTTTTGTTAACGATATAAAACGAACCAAAATTACAATGCTCAATAATCATTGAGACATAAGGATAATAGAAGACAAATTAAATTAATTTACTTAAACTCATAAAACTTCAAATTTTCATCGGCATAATTACATAATAACTTTCGTTATCTGCTTTATCCTGAATTAGAACAGGTGATACAGCATCTTTTAAATTCATTATTAAATTTTCATCTTCTATTTCAGATGCGATATCAAGTAGATATCTTGCATTAAAATTAATTGTTAAAGTTTCAGAACTATATTTGGCTGCAAGAGTTTCATTTCCTTCACCTGAAGAAGAGCTGGTAACAAATAATTGGATACTGTCTTTATCAAGCGTCATTTTAACACCTTCTTTCCTATCTATCGAAACAGTGATAACTCTTTCTACAGAATTTATAAAATCTTTAGCTTTAATATTTAGAATTTTATTATTGTTTTTAGGTACAACTTTTTCATAATCAGGAAATTTTCCATCAATAACTTTAGAAACAATTATTGAGTTTCCCATTTTAAATTGAATTTTAGTTTCTCCAAGATATAAAGATATATTTTCGCTACTTTCTTGAAGTAGATTGCAAAGTTGAAATACAGTTTTTTTTGGTAATATAAATGGTTTAAATTTAGTAATGTTCTGTATTTGCATACTACTTGATGACAATCTATGAGTGTCAGTTGCTACACCTGTTAAGTAAGTGTTTTTGTTAGATGCTGTAGGGTGTATAAATATACCGTTCAAGTAATGCCTGGTATCATCATTCGACATTGATATTTTAGTTTTATTTAATAATGATAAAAATTTTTTTCCATCTAATTCAAATGGTTTACTTTGAAAATTATTTGAAAAATTAGGGAAATCATCTGTTGGTAAACACAAAAGATTAAACTTAGAATTCTTTGCGGTAATTTTGAGTTTGTTTTCACCTTTTAAATCAAAATTAACATCTAAATTCGATGGTAACTTTCTTAAAAGGTCATATAAAACAGTAGCAGAGGTAGTTGTGCTACCTTCCTGCTCTATTTTTAAATCAGATATCTCATCACGAAAAAGTAAATCTAAATCTGTTGCAATTATTGTTAATACATTATTTTTTGTTTCCAGGAGAACATTGCCAAGTATAGGTAATGTACTTTTTCTCTCAATAATATTATGAGCAACAGATAATGATTTTATTAATATATCACGCTTAATTTGAAATTGCATTTCAGTCGCTTAAAATTAATGACTTTAACTCCTCAACATTTTTTTTTAATTCATCATTATTTTCTATCAATTTCTCTATAGTTTTTACCGCATGGATAACCGTGGTGTGATCTCTATTTGCAAACTTTCTTCCAATTTCAGGTAATGATCTGGGTGTGAGTTTTTTGGCCAGATACATTGCCATTTGTCTAGGTCTAGCTAATGGCCGTGACCTACGGGGAGATAGCATATCAGACAGACTAATACTAAAAAAATTAGATGTAACAGTTTGGATCTTATCAATACTTACCACTTTGTTGCTGTTATAAATATCTTTGAGAATAATTTTACAATCATTTACGCTTAAAGGTTTCTTGCTCATTTTTCCAAAAGCAACAACCCTATTAAATACACCAATAAGTTCTCTAATATTTGAATTACTATATTTAGCGATATAATCTATCACCTCTTCTTGTAGGTCGGGGTTTTCCTTAAACGAATTTTGATAATCAGAGATTTTTTTTCTAAGAATTTTTAACTTTAAATCGTAGTCTGGAGATCCAATATCAATTACTAATCCCCCAGAAAGTCTTGATTTAATTCTATCTTGTACTCTGTCAAGTTTATTAGGAGGACGATCAGACGATATAACTATTTGTGAGCTTTGTTCAAACAATGTATTAAACGTGTGAAAAAATTCTTCTTGAAGACCTTCTTTGCCTCTTATGAATTGAATATCGTCAATAATAAAAACGTTTGCTTTTCTAAAAAAATCTTTAAAGCTTACCATTTCATTTTTTTTGATTGATTTTATAAACTGGTACATAAACCTTTCAGCTGAAATAAACATAACTTTACTGTTCTTACTTAATTCCAAACCTATAGCATTTAATAAATGAGTTTTTCCTAGTCCAACCCCACCATAAATAAATAAGGGGTTATATCTCGAGAGTTGAGCACAGGTTTTTTTCGCAGACAGAAAACTCAGATTATTACTTTTTCCGACTATAAAATTTTCAAAATTTAAACTTGGGTTTAGCCTGTTATAGTTTAAAACTGAACTTTTAATATCGGAAACCTTGTTTAGGTTAGGGCTACCAAAAGTTGGTTTATTATTTAAATTTTCCGGGTCAATTTTAAATTCAATTCTATTAATACTTAATTTATGTTTCCTTAATTCACTTAAAATTTTATCTGCATACCTGGAAGTTATCCAATCTCTAAAAAACCTTGTTTTTACGCCCAAAATAACATGATCATTATATTCCTTAATTAAAGAAATATGTTTAAGCCAGCTTGAGTAAATTTCTGTTCCAAATGATTTTTCAAAAGATCCTTGTACAGAGTCCCAGTTAAGAACCTTTTCTTCCAGTACAGAAAGATTTGATTTTAAAGAAATTTTTTCCATGATTTTTTCAAATAAAAAAAAACATTCTTATAACTAATTTGTTTTAATTCAATATCTGTAAGTTGAATCAAAAAAATAAATCGGTTTAGGTTGTATAATAAACGCTGAGAGAGAAAATAAAAAAAATTTCAACCTCAAATTCAATTTTTCTAGATATAGTAATTTTTTATGGAGAAATTTTTTTAAAATATCAACTTTGAATTGTTTGCAACTATTTAGCGATATTTTTTATTTTTTTAGAAATTTTAGAAATTTTTCGAGAAAGATTTTTTTTCTTAATTACACCTGTTTTTGCAACTTTCATCAACTCGGACTGAAAAGTGGGAAAATATTTTTTTATCTCTTTAACGTCTTTTTTTTCAATTAATTTTTGTATTTTTTTTAAGGCCTGTTTATACCTATTCTTTCTGAATTTATTGACTTCAGTCTGCTTTTTGGCTCTTTTAACCTTTCTAATGGCTGATTTGATGTTTGGCATTTATGGGAACATATATATGTTCGAAATATTAGGGTCAATGTTTAATTATTTTGGCATTTTGTACAGAAAAAAGTGGATCTCTTATTTATATAGACTTTTTTTACACTCCCTATGCATTTTTTTTTTCTACAAAATTTATTAATCCTATCATATACCATGAACTTTTGTTGGTACGTCCCATTTTGACCTGATGTACCATTAAAATCTTTTATTGATGAACCCCCAAGTTGTATTGATAAATTTAATGTCTTTTTTGTTTTTAAAACTATTTTTGCAACCTGTTCGTTAGAAAGTTTATTAACCTGTTTTAGTGGATTTATTGAACAAGAAAACAATATTTCATTAACATAAATATTGCCCAAGCCTGAAACGTACTTTTGATCCATCAAAAAATTTTTAACGTTTCTTTTAGATTTTATAATTTTTGATTTTAAATAACTAAAATTAAAATTTTTACTTAAAGGTTCTGGCCCAAGCTTAGAAATGTGTTGATTAAATTTAATTTTATCTATCTCTAAAACTTTCATAAAACCAAATCTCCTTACATCATTGTAAATTAAATCTACTGAATTTTTTAGATGGAAAATTATGTGATTGTGTTTTTTTTTAAATTTTTTATTATAATAAAAACTAGTAATTAAAGTCGAATTATCTTTTTTATTTCTTATAAAGATTTTTCCAGTCATACCTAAGTGGATTAAGATTGCTTTGTTGTTTTGAAGATTAATGAGTAAAAATTTTGCTCTTCTTGATACTGATGTGATTTTTTGCTTTAGAATGTTTTTTTCAAAATTTTGAGATATCTTAAACCTTAATTTGTCGTTAAAAATGCTTACTTTGTTTATTTTTTGACCAGATACAAATTTTGATAGTGATCTTCTAACAACTTCAACTTCGGGTAATTCTGGCATATAACTATTTATAAAATGACAAATATTAATCAGTCTAAATTGAAAAAAGCAACTGAAGTTTTTAATCAGGTCTTTAATAAATACGACTTAATGAATGATATAATGTCACTTGGGATTCACCGCATTTGGAAGAAAAGACTTATTGATTGGATGAATCCAAAAAAAAATGATCACCTTATTGATATTGCCTCTGGAACAGGAGATGTAGCTAAAGCTTTTTTGGAAAGAACAAATTATTTAGGAAAAGTAACATGTGTTGAACCAAATAAATTAATGATGGAAGAAGGAAGAAAAAAACTAAAAAAATTAGAAAATATAACTTGGCATATTTCATTAGCTGAAAAGTTACCATTCAAAAATGAAACATTTGATATATATTGCGTAAGTTTTGGTATGAGAAATTTTGCTAATATAAATTCCGCGATGAAGGAAGCAAGAAGAGTTCTTAAAATTGGAGGAAGAATTATATGTCTCGAATTTTCAAAAATAGACAATGATCTTTTGAATAAGTTTTATAAATTGTACTCAAAATCAATACCAATAATTGGTAAATATGTTGTTGGAAATTCTGAACCCTACGAATATTTAACAAAAACCATTGAAGAATTTTATAATCAAAAAGAGCTTGCTGATATTTTTAAAAAAAATGGTTTTAGCAATGTAGAATTTAGAAATTTATCCGGTGGTATAGTTGCGATACATTCTGGCTGGAAAATTGAATAATGATTAAAAAAATCTTTAATTTATTTCGTATTTTAAGAAAATTATCTACATCAGGAATTGTTGACACTTTAGATGAGATTAAAAAAGTCCCTACTAGTTTAAAATTTATTATTAATGTATTCTCATTAGGATCCTCAAAAAAAATTGAAAATTTAAACAAATCCTCTGGAGAAAAATTATGTCAATCTTTACAAGACATGGGTACTACTTTCATTAAACTAGGGCAATTTTTGGCAACTAGACCTGATATCATAGGTGAAGATACAGCAAAAAGTTTAGAAAGACTTCAAGATAAACTTCCGGCATTTAATAAGGAAGAAGCTAAAAATATTATTAAAAAGGAAATAGGGGAAGATTCTTATAAGGATATTTTATTTTTAAGCGAACCAGTTGCGGCTGCATCAATTGCACAGGTTCATTTTATAAAAATAAAAATTGATAAGATTGAAAAGGAACTTGCTTTAAAAATTTTAAGACCAAATATACACACTCTAGTAAATGAGGAGCTAGACGCATTAATGTTTTTAGCATATTTAGTCGAAAATCTTTTCAAAAAAACTAAAAGGCTTAAATTAGTTGAGGTTATAAGTTTATTAAAAGAAATAACTAATGTAGAAATGGACTTAAGGTTTGAAGCTGCTGCTGCAAGTGAATTAAGAGAAAATACAATTAATGACAAAGGGATTAAAGTTCCTAAAATTTATTGGAATTATACATCAAAAAAAATACTGACCCTTGATAAAATTGATGGGATTTCAATTAGAGAAGTAGAAAAAATTAAAAATTTAAATATTGATCTTAAAAAACTTTCAGAAAATTTAATTCAACTCTTCCTTAAACAATCAGTAAGAGATGGTTTTTTTCATGCAGATATGCATCAAGGCAATTTATTTGTAGATAAAAATGGAAATATAATGCCCGTAGATTTTGGCATCATGGGAAGGCTAGATAAAAATAATAGAAAATATTTAGCAGAAATTCTTTACGGTTTTATAGAGAGAGATTATGTAAAGGTAGCCGAAATGCATTTTTTGGCAGGGTTAGTACCTCCTAACACCTCAAAAGACGATTTTGCTCAAGCCCTGAGATCTGTCGGGGAACCTATTTTCGGCCAATCAATAAAGGATATTTCTGGAGGAAATTTATTGGGCCAATTATTTGAAATAACAGAAAAATTTAATATGCATACTCAAACCCAGCTTTTACTTCTTCAAAAAACAATGGTGGTGGTAGAGGGAGTTGCCAGAAAATTAGATCCAAATACCAACATTTGGGAAGTATCGAGGCCAATTTTAGAAAATTGGATAAAAAAAGTAAAAGGGCCAGAGTCTCAAATTAATAAAACAATAGAACTATCTAAAGATTTATTAGAAAGAATTCCTGATTTACCAAAAGTTATGGACAATGCTAATACAGCTCTACAAATGATAGCTGAAGGTAAATTAAATTTAAATGCTCTTAATGGAAAAAATTATGAAATTGAGGAATTAAAATTAAGAAACTTAAGAAATAACATAATTATAATTTTTTTAGGTATTGTAATAGGTATATTTATAGTATTTTAATTAGTTATGAGTTTAGAAAATAAAAAAATTTTAATTATTGTTGGGGGGGGGAATTTCAGCTTATAAGTCTCTTGATTTAATTAGACTTCTTCAAAGAAAAGGCTCTTCCGTAAAAGTTATTTTAACTAAAAGCGGAAAAAAATTCGTCACTTCATTATCCATTTCATCTTTATCTAAAAATAGAGTTTTTGAGGAAATTTTTGATAATAAAAGTAAAGGAAAAATCGATCATATATCATTATCTAGATGGGCTGATCTAATTCTTGTATTGCCTACAACTGCGAATTTCATGTCAAAACTTAACAGAGGTAGTGCTGATGACCTTGCTTCAACGGTTATTTTAGCCTCAAATAAAGAAGTTTTTTTGGTACCTGCAATGAATGTAAGAATGTGGATTCATAAAGCTACACAGAAGAATTTAGATGCTCTTATTGAATATGGTTACAAATTTATTGGACCAGAAAATGGCGAGATGGCATGTGGAGAATACGGAAAAGGTAAAATGTCCAGTCCAAGACAGATTTTATCTTTTTTGGATAAATTTTTTAAAAAAAGAGATTTACTAAAAAAGAAAAAAATAAGTGCAATAGTAACAACTGGGCCTACAAAAGAATATTTGGACCCAGTGAGGTTTATTTCTAATGAGTCCAGTGGAAAACAGGGATACGAGATAGCGCTTGAATTATCAAGATTAGGTATTAAAACAACTTTAATATCTGGACCAACAAAACTCACATATACAAACGATATAAAAGTTAAAAAAGTTACAACAGGAAAAGATATGTTAGAAGCAGTAAAAAAAAAATTGCCTACAGATATTGCTGTATGTACTGCTGCAGTATCTGATTTTAAACCTGCATATATAAATAAAAATAAAATTAAAAAAAATTCTAAAATGAGTGAAATTAAAATTGAAAAAAATACTGATATATTAAGTTATCTAGGTAAGAATAATAGATTTAAACCAAAACTTTTGGTAGGTTTTTCAGCTGAAACCGAAGATTTAATAAAAAATTCTATTAATAAATTACAAGAAAAATTTTGTGATATAATAGTCGCTAATGATGTATCAAAAAAAGAAATTGGTTTTAATAGTGATTTTAATGAAGTAACTATCATAGATAAAAATGGTAAAACTCAAAAAATAAAAAAAAATTCAAAGAAAATTATTGCTTCAATAATAGTTAAAAAAATTGTAGATACATTTTTATCGAATGAAAAAAGCGTCAATTAAAAGTGAAGACTATCAAAAATATCATCGACAATTAATTCTTAAAAAAATTGGCATTAGTGGACAGAAAAAAATTGGAGATGCAAAAGTACTTGTAATTGGTGCAGGTGGTCTTGGTTGTCCGCTAATTATATATTTATCTTACTCTGGAGTCGGAAGTTTGGGAATAGTAGATCATGATAAAATTGAAATATCTAATTTAAGTAGACAAATATTGTTTACTAAAAAGGACATAGGAAAAAATAAAACCTTTATTTCAAGAAAAGCTATAAAAAAAATAAACAAAAATATAAATGTTGAGATTTTTAATAAAAAGATAGATAAAAATAATATTGATAAAATAGCAAAAAATTATGAAATCATATGTGATGGAACTGATAATTTTAAAACTAGATACATAATAAATGACTACTGCATTAAAAATAAAAAAATATTAATTTCTTCCGCTATAAATAAATTTGACGGCCAGCTTTTTAAATTCGACTTTAGGAAAAAAACAGCTTGTTTTAGATGTTTTATGCCGGATGCACCAAACCAGGAAATTAATTGTGAGTCAGATGGAATTATGACAACTCTAGCAGGAATTGCTGGTTCGCTTCAGGCAAATGAAGTTATAAAATCTATTTTAAATATTAAAAATAACAAAAATGAAAATATAATGATATTCAATGCTCTTAACTCAAATTTTAGGATGGTAAAGTTATTAAAAAATCCGAATTGTAAAAACAACCATTTACATGGTTAAAATAGTATTTTTTTTTATTTTCTATCTTGTATTCAGCTTTTCGAATGCTGAATCAGAATATTATCTCACCTTAAGAAGCGATAAAGTTAATCTTAGGCAAGGACCATCTATGGAACATCCTGTTAAATTAGTTTATAAAAAAAAACTTTTACCAGTATTAATTATAGATAAATCTTATAATTTTAGAAAAATATTAGATCATGAAAATAATTCAGGTTGGATACATATTTCACAATTATCAAAAAAAAAAGCGGCAATTAATAAAACTGAAGGAACTATATTATTTAAAAAACCATCTGAATTTTCTAAACCATTAGCAACTTTAGAAATGGGACGGCTCTGTTTAGTTAAGAGATGCAAAAATGACTGGTGTAAAATTAAAACTGGAAATTACGTTGGGTGGTTAAAAATGAAAAGTTTAACTGGAAGACTATGATCTTCTTTTTGAAGTTATTTTGGAAGCCCAGAATTTATCTAAAAGAAAATACCAGACAGAATTTGCTAACGGCTCTACAATTGCATCAGTTAATGCTATGTAGAAAGATACATCTGCAACCATCATTAATACGGTGATTGCAATTACAAAGTGACCAATTGTATAAACAATCGTTCTTAATATCGACCCTTTATTTGAATCGTAAATTTTTTTTGATGCGTTAAATATTCCTGATGTTAATTCTGTCATATCAATTTAATTTTCTATGATCCTGTCTATCTGCATTCATAATTTTTGTCCAGATTTTAACAAAATCTTCTATAAATTTTTCTTTGTTATCATCTTGAGCATAAACTTCTGCATAAGATCTCAAAATTGAATTTGAACCAAAAACTAGGTCCGCTCTAGAGGCAGTGTATTTAACTCTATTTGTTTTACGATCAATCATATCATAAGAGTTTTTACCAGTGGGTTTCCAAATATATTTCATATCTACCAAGTTGATAAAGAAATCATTTGACAAAGTACCAACTTTACCTGTCAGCACTCCTTTATCTTTTGCTGACTCGTGATTTGTTCCTAGTACTCTCATGCCTCCCAACAGACAAGTCATTTCTTGTGCGGTCAATCCCATTAAAGAAGCGCGTTCTAATAAAAGTTCCTCTGGCATCGCAGAATAATCAGATTTTACGTAGTTTCTGAAACCGTCATGCAGAGGTTCTAACCACTTGAAACTTTTTAGTTCTGTTTGCTCTTGAGACGAATCTCCTCTTCCAGGACTAAATGGAACTTTGACTTTAGAACCAGCTTTTTTTATCGCTTTTTCAAGCCCAACATTCCCTGCAAGAATAATTGTATCTGCAATAGTCGCTCCTGTTTTATTTGCTATATTCTCAAGTACTTTTAAAATTTTTGAGAGTTTTTTTGGCTCATTTGCTTCCCAATCCTTCATGGGTGCTAATCGAATTCTTGCACCGTTAGCTCCTCCTCTTTTATCTGTCCTTCTATATGTTCTGGCACTATCCCAAGCAACAGTTATTAAATCACTAACAGATAGACTAGTATTTGAAATCATTTTTTTTACTTTATTTATATTATATTTCTTTCTTGGAGCTGGAACATTGCCTTGCCAGAGCAGATCTTCTTTAGGTGCCCAGGGACCAATATAATTTTCTTTATTTCCCATTGTTCTATGTGTCAGCTTAAACCAAGCACGTGCGAATGAGTCTTCAAAAAATTTTGGGTCTTTATAAAATCTTTCTGAAATTTTTCTATAGTCTGGATCCATTGCCATCGCCATATCAGCATCGGTAAACATTAATCTGGCTTTTTTATTGGGATCTCCTAAATCTCTCGGCTTTTTATCTTCTTCGAGGTTAATAGGTTCCCATTGCCAAGCACCTGCTGGGCTTTTTTTACTTTCCCACTTGTAGTTAAGTAAAAGATCTAAGTATTGATGATCCCATTTGTCAGGGTTAGTTGTCCAAGCTCCCTCGAGACCTGAGGTTATTTGGTTAGCACCTGTTCCATTTTTCTGATTCCATCCGAAACCTTGCTCGTGAATATCAGCTCCAGCAGGTTCTGGACCTAAATTGTCTGGATTACCATTACCATGAGCCCTTCCTATCGAGTGTCCTCCGACTGTAAGAGCGGCAGTTTCTATGTCATTCATTCCCATTCTACCAAACGTTTCACGCACATCCATTGCAGTTCTTGTTGGATCAGGCTTTCCTTCAACTCCCTGAGGGTTAACGTAAACAAGTTGAAAATGAGATGCTGCAAGTGGAGCTTCTAGAGAAGATCGATCTTGTGGATCACCATATCTATTAACTGCTAATGGCACTGTCTCTTTGCCCCAATAAACATCTTTTTCGGGTTCCCATAAATCTTCTCTACCAAATGAAAAGCCAAAAGTTTTAAATCCAGCGTGCTCATAAGCCATAGTTCCAGCTAGAACCATAAGATCTGACCAGCTTAATCTGTTTCCGTATTTTTTTTTGATTGGCCAAAGAAGACGTCTTGCTTTATCTAAATTAGTGTTATCTGGCCAAGAGTCTTGAGGGGAAAATCTGTGAGATCCAACGTTAGGTCTTCCATCGAATTCTCTATAAGTTCCAACTTGGTGCCAAGTTAGTCTTACCATAAGGCCACTATAAGTTCCTAAATCTGCTGGCCACCATTCTTGGCTTTCGGTCATTAGTTTTAGTAAATCTTTTTTGAGTGCTTTAAAATTTAATTTTTTTACTTCCTTTTTATAGTTAAATTTTGGTAGTGGATTAGTTTTTGTGTCGTGTTGATGTAAAATATCAAGATTAATACTATTTGGCCAAAGTCGCGAAGTATTTGACTCTCCTGCTTTGGTAACACCCCCGTGCATTACTGGGCATTTGCCATTTCCATTTTTTTTGGGTTCAATACTCATAGTGTTTAATTTATAATTTTATAACTACTTTATAATTATTCTAAAGTATGTGTCAATACAACAAGATTTGATTTTGAGATTAATTATTATTTTCTAATCTTATTACAACTTCAACGTTTTTGATTTTCTTGCCTTTCGGGGCTTCTGGAAGTTTTTGAAAGGTAATTTTGTCGCTCTTAATATCAATCACTCTACCATTATCAAAGAAGTGATGATGAGATGTAATGTTTGTGTCATAGCATGACGTGTTGTTTTCTAAAGAGAATTCTTTCAAATGCCCTGCGCTTTTAAGTGCATGCACAGTGTTATAAAAAGTTGCTGTAGAAATTTTTTTTGGCCTTTTTAAATTCATAGAGTTTTTTAATTCTTCGACAGTGAAATGAAATGTTTTTTTTCTATTGAAGAGAAATTTGCTTATTTCTACTCTTTGATTTGTGGGTCTCAGACCTGAAGATCTAAGTTTATCTATAAAAATCTTGTTTTTATTATTCATTTTTGGCATTAACTTACTGTATAATTTTCCATTTTTATATATGATATTGCTAAAAACTCAAGCAATTGTTAGCTTTTAAAATGAAACAAAAAAACAATTACGATTATAACGAATTAATTGAATGTGCAAATGGTAACCTTTTTGGAGAAGGAAATGCACGTTTGCCGTCACCACCCATGTTAATGTTTGATAGAATTACACAAATTCAATCGGGTGAAGGAAAATTTAAAAAAGGTGTTGTAAAAGCTGAGTTGGATATTAAAGATAATATGTGGTTTTTTGGTTGTCATTTTAAGAGTGATCCTGTGATGCCGGGGTGTCTAGGATTAGATGCGATGTGGCAATTAGTTGGTTTTTATTTAGGATGGATTGGGGAGCCAGGTAAAGGACGTGCTTTAGGCGTAAATTCTGTTAGGTTTACAGGAGAGGTTCTTAAAAAAGTCAAAATGGCAACTTATGAAGTTAATATGAAAAAAGTTTTAAAAACAGAAGGTGGAACAGTTGGCTTTGCTGATGGGATTTTGAAAGCAGATGGAAAACAAATATATTCGGCAGAAAATTTAAAGGTAGGAGTTTATAAAAGATGAAAAGGGTTGTGGTAACTGGAATAGGAATAGTTTCTTGCTTGGGAAATAATCAAAAAGAAGTGTGTGACTCGCTTATGAATACAAAATCAGGTATTTCTTTCGCAGAAGAATATAAAGAACATAATTTAAAAAGTAATATCCACGGAAAACCAAATATTAAGCTTGAAGATCATGTCGATAGGAAAGCCTTAAGATTTATGGGCAATGGCTCTGCCTACAACTATGTTGCAATGAAAGAAGCTATACAAGATTCGGGTTTAAAAGAAAATGAGATAAGTAATGTATCAACGGGAATGGTTATGGGATCTGGAGGACCTTCAATAGAAAATGTAATTTTAGCAGCTGATAAAACAAGAGAAAAAAATCCAAAAAAAATGGGGCCATTTATAGTTCCAAGGACAATGGCGAGTACTGCGTCAGCTACTTTAGCAGTACCTTTTAAAATAAAAGGAGTAAATTATACCATAAGCTCTGCTTGTGCCACGAGCGGACACTGTATTGGAAATGCTATGGAACTCATACAGTTTGGCAAGCAAAAAATTATTTTCGCGGGTGGAAGCGACGAAATACATTTTGCTATGACAGCTATGTTTGATGCTATGACAGCTCTATCTTCAAAATATAACGATAACCCTCAAAAAGCTTCTAGACCTTATGATAAAACAAGAGATGGGTTTGTTATTGCGGGAGGAGCGGGAGTTTTAGTTCTAGAAGAAATGGAGTATGCAAAGACTCGGGGAGCAAAAATTTATGCTGAGTTGACGGGATATGGAGCTACTTCTGATGGTTTTGATATGGTTGCACCTTCAGGAGAGGGGGCTACAAGATGTATGAATATAGCACTTAAAACTACTCGAAATAAAATTGATTATATAAATGCTCATGGAACTTCGACGCCAGTTGGGGACATAACAGAATTAAAAGCTATACAAGGTGCTTTTAAGGACAGAATTCCAAAAATTAGCTCAACAAAATCTCTTTCAGGTCATCCACTTGGTGCAGCTTCGGTACATGAGGCTATTTATTCACTAATTATGATGAAAAATAATTTTATTGCTGCATCTGCAAACGTAAATGAGATGGATGAAGAAGCCAAAAAATTTCCAATAGTAACTAGGGTAGAGAAAAATATTGAATTAAATTCTGTAATGTCAAATAGCTTTGGTTTTGGTGGAACAAATGCAACTTTGGTTTTTGAAAAGGTCAAGGAATGAGTTTGGTTAAAGGTAAAAAAGGTTTAATAATGGGTGTGGCTAATGACAGGTCAATTGCATGGGGTATTGCCAAAAAACTTTCAGAAAACGGTGCAGAACTAGCTTTCACTTATCTAGGTGATGCTTTAAAAAAAAGAGTCACACCACTAGCTGAATCCGTAAATTCAAAATTTCTATTAGATTGTAATGTTGAAAATAAAGATGATATTAAAAAAACATTTAGTGAAATTAAAAATAAATGGGGTCAAGTTGATTTTGTTGTTCATGCTATAGCTTTTTCTGATAGATCTGAATTATCTGGAGAGTACATAAATACCTCGCGTGAAAATTTTTTAAAGAGTATGTTAGTTTCTTGTTTCTCGTTCACTGAGGTTGCAAAAGAGGCTTCAAAAATTATGAATGATGGTGCTAGCATGTTAACACTTTCTTATGAATCCACGAAGGCTATACCTAATTATAATGTAATGGGAGTTTGTAAGGCAGCATTAGAATCTAGTGTAAAATATATAGCTCGAGATTTAGGTTCAAAAGGAATAAGGGTAAATGCAATTAGTGCGGGTCCAATTAAAACATTGGCGGCCTCGGCTATAGGAGATGCAAAATTTTTGTACAAATGGAGTGCGGATCATTCTTTTTTAAGAAGAAATGTAGATACTAATGATGTTGGAAAATCTGCTTTATATTTATTAAGTGATCTTGCCGCAGGCGTCACCGGAGAAATTCATTATGTCGATGCAGGTTATAACAAAGTAGGTATGCCTGATCCGAAAAATATATCTTAACCTGCAATTATTGCATGACTAAATCTCAATTTTAGCGTAATAAGAAAAAACTTTTAAAGTCTAAAAGGTCATAAATAAATATTAAATGAAAAAATTTAACGAAAAAGTAAGAGAAAAATTTGAGAATTTTTTTGACTGGATAAAAGGAGCTGAGTTAGTAGAGCTTAATGACTGCGATATTAACGAAGATCCAATTAGACCTGAACTAGATGTTAAATTTAGAACAAGCTTCGGACGTAAAATTTTTGGAGTTAAATATAAAAAAGAAATTTGTGCTATAATGTGCTTCGGGTTCACCAATCAAATCCCTAAAACTATTAATGAGTTTGACTTAATGACAAGAGATGCCCACTTACAAAGTGCATCGTGGAGAAGTAAAGACATTGGGAAAATAGCCATAGCTTATACTGTTTGGTCTAAAAAAAAGGGTGGTGGAAAATTAATAGTAAAGGAAGTGTTTAAAAAAATAAAAAAATCAAATCACCTTAACAGATTAGTTACTTTGTCACCTTTAACAGAAATGGCTAGAAATTTTCACTTACGTAATGGTGCCAAGGAACTGCAAGTGAATGAGGAATCTCAAAATTTTGAATATAAAATTTAAACTGCTTCTTTTATTGAAAGTTTAACTTTTCCTCTGTCGAATCCAATAACTTTAACTGAAACTTCGTCGCCCTCTTTGACAACATCAGTGACTTTTTGAACTCTTTTTGCTGCTAACTGCGAAATATGAACGAGTCCATCTTGTTTTCCTAAAAAGTTAACAAATGCACCGAACTCCATAATTTTTACAACTTTACCTTTATATGTTTTTCCAACTTCTGGTTTGGCCACAAGGTCGTTAATCATTTTAACGGCAATCTTCCTAGTCTCCTCATTAGCAGCCGCTACAGTAACTTCACCAGTATCTTTAACATCTACTTTGGCTCCAGACTTTTCCACTATTTCTCGTATGGTTGCACCACCCTTGCCTATAACTGTAGCTATATCCTTTTTATCAACTTTTATAGTTTCCATTTTTGGTGTGTGTTTTCCAACTTCTTTTCTTGAAGATTTTAGAGTTTTATTCATTTCATTGAGTATGTTCACTCTTCCTTCTTTTGCTTGTGCAAGAGCCTGCTCCATGATCTCAAAAGTAATTCCTGTAATTTTTATATCCATTTGTAAGGAAGTTATTCCATTTTCTGTCCCAGCAACTTTAAAATCCATATCACCTAAGTGATCTTCATCTCCGAGTATATCTGACAAAATAGAAAATTTATCTTTTTCCTTTATTAATCCCATTGCTATTCCCGCTACAGGCTCAGCTATAGGAACAGCTGCGTCCATCAATGCTAAAGATGCTCCACAGACTGTTGCCATTGAAGATGATCCATTAGACTCCGTAATGTCAGAAACGATTCTCAATGTGTAAGGAAAATTTTCTTTTTTTGGAAGTGACGAATTTAGAGCTCTCCAAGCTAGTTTGCCATGACCAACTTCTCTTCTACCAGTACCTATTCTTCCAGTTTCTCCGACAGAGAAGGGTGGAAAATTATAGTGTAACATGAATCTTTCTCTTCTAAGACCTTCTAGACTTTCTATTCTTTGTTCATCATCTGTAGTTCCCAAAGTAGTTGTTACAAGAGCTTGTGTTTCACCTCTAGTAAACAAAGCAGAACCATGAACTCTTGGTAAAATTCCTACCTCACACTTTATTGGCCTTACATCAGCCAAACTTCTTCCGTCAATCCTTTTTTTACTTTTTAAAATTCTAGTCCTTACAATATTTTTTTCTAAATTTTTTAGTTGCAACATTATTTCATGCTCTAAGAGAGTTTCATTGTCTTTAAATAAATCCTTACATTTTTCACCTGCTAAACCTATTAGTTCTGATCTTTTCTTTTTATCTTTTTCAGAAAATGCTTTCTCCAAGTCTTTGGTAAGTTCTTTTTCGATTTTTTTAGTGATCTTGCTGTAATCTTTCTTTTCAATTTTCCAAGTTGCTTTTGAACATTTTTTAGATAATTTCTCAATGCCTTTAATTATTGGAACAAAAGCCTCATGACCAAACTTGACTGCATCTAACATTTCTTTCTCGGTCAAACCTTTGGCCTCTGACTCAACCATTAAAACAGCATCTTTTGTTCCGGCAACAACTAAATCTAACTTTGAATTTTCTAAATCTTTTTTAGATGGATTCAAAATACATTTACCACTTATAAAACCAACTCTGGCCGCTCCAACTGGTCCTTGAAATGGCAATCCTGAAATTGATAGTGCTGCAGAAGAGGCTATGATTGATAATATATCTGCTTCATGTTCATTGTCGTAAGAAATCACTGTGGGTAAAACTTGAACTTCATTTCTAAAGTTTTCTGGAAACAAAGGTCTTATTGGTCTGTCAATCAACCTCGAAATTAAAGTTTCTGACTCAGTGGGCCTTGCTTCTCTTTTAAAATAACCGCCAGGAATTTTTCCTGCAGCATAATATTTTTCCTGGTAATTGACTGACAATGGAAAATAATCTGTTTCTGGATTAACTTTTTTAGCACCCACAACTGTCGCAATAACAACTGTCTCTCCCCAGGTAGCAATTATAGCTCCGTCAGCTTGTCGAGCTATCTTGCCGGTTTCAAGGGTAATTTTCTTTCCACCGAAATCTATTTCTTCTTTATATTCTTTAAACATTTATTTTCTTAAATTAAGTTTTTTAATTACCTCAACATACGCCTTGGGATCATTTTTATTCAAGTAATCTAAAAGTCTTTTTCTTTGGTTTACTGATTTAGTTAATCCTCTGGTTGAATGTTTGTCTTTTTTAAATTTTTTAAAATGACTTGAGAGCTTCTCTATCTTTTCACTTAAAATACCTATTTGAATAGCAGTAGAGCCAACATCTTTATTATGTAGTGCTAATGTTTTAATTATATCTTTTTTTGACTTCATCTACTTTTATTATTTTCCTTTATAAGTTTTTCAATTCTTTCAGCATAATCAAAAGATTTGTCCTCAACAAAATATAATCTTGGCAGAAACTTTATATCTAGCTTTTTTGACAAAGCTTTTCTAACAAGATAAGAAAACTCGGTCAAGGTATTTACTGTTTTCTTGGTCTCTTTACCACCAAGAGGAATGACGTATGCTCTTGCGGATTTCAGGTCTGAACTCATTTTGACCTCAGTAACTGTTACTAATTTGGTATTTAAAGAGGGTATTTTTGCTTCATTCCTTAAAAAAATTTGTCCTAAATTCTGTTTTACAAGCTCGCCAACTCTCAAATGTCTGTGATTTGTGTTGCCAGTCATAGAGCTCCTAATCATTTATTTGTCTTTCAATCATATCAACTTTGTAAGACTCGATCATGTCTTTTTCTTTAAAATCTAAAAAGTTTTTAAAGGTAATACCACATTCGAGTCCACTTTTTACTTCTTTGGCTGCATTTTTTTCTCTAAAAATGCTTGAAATCTGTCCATCGTAAATAACCTTACCGTCTCTAAGTATTCTAGCTTTAGAATTATTTTTTATTTCACCATCAGTAACTTTAGAACCTGCCACCTTTCCTGATTTAGAAAGTTTAAAAATTTTTAATATTTCAGCTGTACCTTCAATTTTTTCTTTTCTCTCTGGTTCTAAAAGACCTGAGAGCGAGCCTTCTACAAATTCGATTGCCTTATAAATAATATTGAAGAACTCAATTTTGACTTTTTGATTTTCTGCTAATTTTTTAGCCTCTTTATTTGGTTTAACGTTGAACCCTATAACAATCGCATTTGATGCTTTAGCAAGCGATATGTCGGTTTCATTAATCATGCCTATATCAGATAAAATAATTTTAGGTGTAACTTCTGAGTGATTTATTTTATTCAGAGCGTTTCTTAAAGCTTCACTGGATCCTTGTACATCTGACTTTAAGATGATATTTAATTCTTCTTTGCCATTTTCTTTATCAAAAATTTTCGTCTTATCCTGAATAACTAAATTAGGATTTGCCATAGTGCCAGTTTTTTGTAAATTATTTATTTTCTTTGCCTCTTCCTCATTATCTACAACAGAAAATTCGTCCCCTGCATTTGCTGGTTCGTCCATACCAAGTATTTCAACTGGTGTTGAAGGATAAGCTTGTTCAAGATTTCTTCCATCAAAACTTATCATGGCTCTAATTTTACCCAAGGTTTTGCCGCAAACAAAATGATCTCCCTTTTTTAACTCCCCTTCAGTTATAAGTATAGTCGATACTGGACCTTTTCCTTTATCAATCTTAGACTCCAAAACGATGCCTTTGGCATTTCCTTGGTTTGCTGCTTTAAAATCTAAAATTTCTGATTGAAGTAAAATCGTTTCTTTTAATTTCTCTAAGTTTGTTTTTTTTGTTGCAGATACTTCAACAAATAGTGTATCGCCGCTTAAATCTTCAGCTACAAGTTCATAACGCATCAAATCATTTTTAATCTTACTTATATTTGAATTAGGTAAATCACATTTATTTATTGCAACAATAATTGGAACTTTTGCAGCTTTTGAATGCTGTATTGCTTCAACTGTTTGTGGTTTAACGCCATCGTCAGCTGCTATAACTAAAATAACTATATCTGTTACCTTTGAACCTCTAGCTCTCATCTCTGTAAAGGCAGCATGACCTGGGGTATCAATAAAAGTAATAATCTTTTTATCTTTTGTGCCAACTTGATAGGCTCCTATGTGTTGAGTTATTCCACCAAACTCACCAGATACCACATCTGAACTTCTTAGGGCATCTAGTAATGATGTTTTTCCATGATCAACATGTCCCATTATAGTAACTATTGGTGGTCTTGGCATTAAATCGTAATTACTACTTGTAGAATTTTTATTTAAAATAACTTCAGGTGCTTCTTCTAATATAGGTGTGTGTCCGAACTCTTTCACAATATATTCTGCTGTATCTTTATCTATTGAGTGATTAATTGTAGCTTTAACACCCATATTCAGTAAAAATTTAATTATATTTGCAGATTGTTCTGCCATTCTATTGGATAATTCTTGAATTGTGATTTGTTTTGGAATTTTGACTTCTCTAATTACTTTTTTAAATTCTTTTTTAAGATCATCATTGATATTTTTTTTCTCCTTTAGTCTGGCTCTTTTAACAGAGGCCAAACTTCTTTGTTTAATCTCAAATTCTTCAACGTTCATAGCTGTAGATATTGTTAGTTTTGACTGTCTTTTTGACTGTTGATTTTTATCTTTAATTTGATTTTTTTCTTTAGATTTATCTTTCTCAGTTTTGTCTTCCCTGATAAATCTTTTAGTAGCCTGTTGCTCTACAAATTTTCTATTGAAATTTCTATTATTTGTTTTACTTCTTTGGCCTGGTTGGGACAAAGAATTTTTTGGTTTAAAAGGAACTTTTGAAGTTTTTTTCTTCTCTACTAAATAAGATTTTTTTGTAGTTTTTCCATAAGAGCTTGGATTAAATTTTTTATTAAATGAGCTCGATATTGTTAAAGTTTTCTTCTTATTTTTATCTTTTTCCATAAATTAATCTGCAAAAACTATATTCCTTGCATTCATTATTAAGTTATCTGCCTCTTCTTTAGTTAAATTAAATTCCTCTAAGTACCCATTTATTTTAATTCTTTTCCCTTTAATCTCATCCATCCCTCCAATGAGTTCGTCGGATGATAACTCTGCAAAATCTTTAAGTTTCTTGATATTTTTTTCTCCCAGAACAACAAGCATACCTTGGGTCATTCCACTTAATTTTATTAAAGAATCTTCTACTCCTAATTTTTTAAGTTTAAGTGCTATTTCATTTTTTTCTTTCTCTAAATATTCTTTTCCTCTTTCAATTAACTCTTTAGCTGTGGAGTCTTCAATACCATCGATTTTTGAAATGTCATCAACACTGGATTGAGCAATTTCTTCAATATTTTGAAAATTTTCTGAAACTAAAAGTTGCCCGAGTGTTTCGTCTACTTCTAATCCCTTAATAAAAAGCTCAGTTCTTTCTTTAAATTCAGTCTGCCTTCTCTCTGAGTCTTCTTTGTCAGTTAATATATCAATTTCATAATTAATTAGCTTTGATGCCAATCTTACGTTTTGACCTCTTCGACCTATTGCCTTACTAAGATTGTCTTCAGATAAAATTACTTCTATCCTTTTATTTTGCTCATCAATCAAAACTTTTTGAATTTCTGCAGGAGATAAAGACTCCGCAACTAACGTCGGAAGATCTTCGGTCCACTTTATTATATCTATTTTCTCACCCTGTAGTTCATTTACTACTGTTTGAACCCTACTACCTCTCATCCCGACACAGGCACCAACAGGGTCGAGCGAGGAGTCCTTGGAATTAACACAAATTTTAGCTCTACTACCTGGATCTCGAGCAACTGATTTTATCTCTATTACACCCTCATAAATTTCTGGAACTTCTTGAAAAAATAATCTTGCTAAAAATTGCGGATGCGCTCGAGAGAGAAAAATTTGGTGGCCTTTGGTATCTTGTTTAACCTCAAAACAGTATGCTTTTACTCTATCACCGTTTTTTAAAATTTCTCTCTGTATTAATTCCTCTTTCCTTATAATTCCCTCTGCTTTTCCTAAATCTACTATAACGTTTCCATATTCTGCCCTTTTGATAATTCCACTTAAAATTTGTCCTTGTTTTTCCTTAAAATCTTCATATTGCCTATTTTTTTCTGCCTCTCTCACTTTTTGAGAAATAACTTGTTTTGCGCTTTGTGCTGCTATTCTTCCAAAATCAATTTGTGGTAATTCTTCATAAATTTTATCTCCGACTTTCAAATTTTTATTTTCTTTACTAATATTCACTGCGTCTTTAAGTGTAATTTGTTTAACGGGGTCTTCGACTTTTTCAACAATTTCCTGAACTTTATGAATTTTTATACTTCCATTTTCCCTATCAATTTTTGCTTCAATGGCATTTTCAAATCCAAATTTGCTATAAGCAGCTCTCTGGATAGCTGTTTCCATGGAGTTAAGTATGAGCTCTTTATCTATTGATTTCTCATTTGCAACTGAGTCAACGATTCTTAAAAGCTCTTGTTTATCTAAACCTCTGTTTAACATAAGTTTTCTTTCCACCTAAAAAAAAATGGGCAAAAGCCCATTTTGTACTTCCAGGTAACTTGCTATACATTTAAATTATATTTTTATTTTTTTCAAGAATTACTTTTTAAAAATCGATGTTTTATCTGTTTTTTCCCACGAAAAGGTACCATTTGATCCTGGTTCTCTGCCAAAATGACCGTATGCAGCCGTACATTCATAAATAGGTCTATTTAAATTTAACATTTCCCTAATACCTCTTGGACTTAAATCAAAATTATTTTTTATTAAATTTTCAACATGTTTTTCTTTGTCTGTATCACCATCAAAAAGATTCACATAGATAGACAACGGTTTGGATACACCTATCGCATACGACAATTGAATTTCACATTTTTTTGCAATTTTAGATGCTACAACATTTTTAGCAACATACCTTGCGGCGTAAGCAGCTGACCTATCAACTTTACTTGGATCTTTTCCAGAAAATGCCCCTCCTCCATGTCGTGCTGCACCTCCATAGGTATCTACAATAATTTTTCTTCCGGTCAGGCCAGAGTCGCCGTCGGGTCCGCCTATAATAAATTGACCAGTTGGATTCACATAAAAATTTTCGTCTTTAAGTTTAGATAATAATTTTTTCGGAATTGCCATTTCTAGGTAAGGCCTAACGATTTTTTTCACCTCTGACTGATTAACGTCCTCAGAATGCTGAGTAGAAATTACTACTGCTGTAACTTCTACGGGCACCCCGTTTTCATATCTTAAAGTTACTTGGCTTTTAGAATCTGGCTCTAATTTGTTTGCTTTTCCCTTTTTTTCTATCTAAAGCCATTAATTCCAAAATTTTATGTGAATAATATATTGGAGCTGGCATTAAAACTTTAGTTTCATCGCAAGCATACCCAAACATAATTCCTTGATCACCAGCACCCTCGTCCTTGTTACCTTTTGAATCAACTCCCATTGCTATGTCTGAAGATTGAGAGTGAAGATGAATATCAATATTTTTTTCTCCCAGAACAACAAGCATACCTTGGGTCATTCCACTTAATTTTATTAAAGAATCTTCTACTCCTAATTTTTTAAGTTTAAGTGCTATTTCATTTTTTTCTTTCTCTAAATATTCTTTTCCTCTTTCAATTAACTCTTTAGCTGTGGAGTCTTCAATACCATCGATTTTTGAAATGTCATCAACACTGGATTGAGCAATTTCTTCAATATTTTGAAAATTTTCTGAAACTAAAAGTTGCCCGAGTGTTTCGTCTACTTCTAATCCCTTAATAAAAAGCTCAGTTCTTTCTTTAAATTCAGTCTGCCTTCTCTCTGAGTCTTCTTTGTCAGTTAATATATCAATTTCATAATTAATTAGCTTTGATGCCAATCTTACGTTTTGACCTCTTCGACCTATTGCCTTACTAAGATTGTCTTCAGATAAAATTACTTCTATCCTTTTATTTTGCTCATCAATCAAAACTTTTTGAATTTCTGCAGGAGATAAAGACTCCGCAACTAACGTCGGAAGATCTTCGGTCCACTTTATTATATCTATTTTCTCACCCTGTAGTTCATTTACTACTGTTTGAACCCTACTACCTCTCATCCCGACACAGGCACCAACAGGGTCGAGCGAGGAGTCCTTGGAATTAACACAAATTTTAGCTCTACTACCTGGATCTCGAGCAACTGATTTTATCTCTATTACACCCTCATAAATTTCTGGAACTTCTTGAAAAAATAATCTTGCTAAAAATTGCGGATGCGCTCGAGAGAGAAAAATTTGGTGGCCTTTGGTATCTTGTTTAACCTCAAAACAGTATGCTTTTACTCTATCACCGTTTTTTAAAATTTCTCTCTGTATTAATTCCTCTTTCCTTATATTCACCAAAAGGATAGGCAAAAAAAGCAGTTTCATAATTTAATTTCCTTTTAAAAATCTCTTTTGCAGTTTCAAGATCTTTTTTTATTTCTTTATCAGTTTTGTCCACAAGATAATCATGACTATGGCTATGGTTTCCGATATGAACAAAATCGTAATTTGCAATTTCTTTTATCTCTGGCCAACCCATATATCCTTTTGATCCAATAGTTTCAGTATTTATAAATATTATAAAAGGTATCTTTTCTTTTTTTAAAATTGGCCAAGCTTTTTTATAAAATGAAGAAAAACCATCATCAATGGTCAAAAGAATTTTATTATCTAAATTATTTTTATTAATTGCACTCTCAAACTCTTTATGAGAAATAAACATAAAATTTGAATTCTTAACTAATTCTATATGGGCTCTAAAATCTTCAATTTTTATGTTAGTAGAGGGATATTTGTTTTCATCGAAGCGGTGATACATTATTGATATAATACCAAAATCTTCGATATTTTTTTCTTCAGAAAAAGAATTGTTTATAGTAAACAAAGAAATTATAAACATAATAATGATTAAAGATTTTCTAATAATTAGCTTCACAGGCAAAAATGACTCAATTGGTTTAAGAGTTAATAATAATTTTTTTATCAAAAAACTTAAAATGAATATAAGAAATAATTCGTTGCTTGTGAACAATATATTTGATCTTATAAAGCAAAAAAATGCTAATATTGGTAAGAATTTTTCCGTAATAGTAAATGTAGGACCGGGTAGTTTTTCAGGAATAAGAATTTCACTATCTATAGCAAAAGGCATGAAAATAGCAAAAGGTGTAAAAATATACGGTTATAAAGACACAAATCTTGATGAATTTGACCTTAAAAATATTGAATTATTGTTTAAAAAAAACTTAATAGAAAATAATTTGATTAAACCAGTGTATTTAAGTTAAATTATAAATTTAAATGAGTAAAATAGAAGAAAAATGCAAAGAAAAAGGGGTTAGACTCACTGAGCAAAGAAGAGTTATTGCAAAAGTGATATCAGACTCAAAGCCCACTTATGGATCTAAAGATCATCCGGATGTTGATGAGTTACATAAAAGAGCTACTTTAATAGACAAAAAAATTAGCATAGCTACTGTTTATAGAACAATAAAACTTTTTGAAGAGTCTGGGATACTTATTCGACACGATTTTAAAGAGGGAAAATCTAGATATGAGCCTACAACAGAGGAACATCACAACCATTTGATTGATATCAAAACAGGCGAAATAGTAGAATTTGTTGATAAAGATGTAGAGGAACTTCAAAATAAGATTGCGCAAAAACTCGGATATAAATTAGTTGATCATAAGTTAGAATTATACGGTACAAAAATTAAAAAAAATTAATACATTGTCTAAAAAATTTTTCATTAAAACTTTTGGCTGTCAAATGAATGAGTACGATAGTAATCGTATGGTGGATCTTTTTAAATCAAAAGGATATTCTCAAAGTTATAATTTCGAGGATACGAATTATTATATTTTAAATACATGTCACATAAGGGAAAAAGCAACAGAAAAAGTATACCATGATATTGGACGCTTAAAAAAAATTTATAAAAATAAAACTAAACCCCTAGTTTTAATTACAGGTTGTGTGGCTCAAGCAGAAAATGATGAGATGCTAAAAAGAGAACCATACATAGATGCTGTAATTGGACCTCAATCCTACCACAATCTACCAAAAATTTTATTATCTCTAGAAAATAAAAATAAAAAATTAAATTTTACAGATTTTGATGTTATTGAAAAATTTGACAAGCTAAATGTAATAAAAAACTCTAATTCTAAAATTTCTGCTTTTATAACTATTCAAGAGGGTTGTGATAAATTCTGTAGCTTTTGTGTAGTTCCATATACCAGAGGTTCAGAACATTCTAGATCTCCGAAAGATATAATCAATGAAGCCAACGATCTAATTTTGAACGGCGTTAAGGAAATAACCTTGTTGGGTCAAAATGTAAATGCATACACGTTTAAAGAGGGCGAAAAAATAATTAAACTATCTGGTTTGCTTAAAAAGCTTGAAAATATAAAAGAAATAAAAAGAATTAGATATACAACATCTCATCCTAACGACATGACAGATGATCTAATTTTTTGTCACCATGAGGTTAAAAAATTAATGCCATTTCTTCACTTACCAGTTCAAAGTGGATCAAATTTTATTTTAAAAAAG